>DASXCU010000001.1:0-6529 GCA_036491035.1 Galbitalea sp.
GGGTCCGATGCCGCTGACCTTGCGGAAGGCCGCGTCGTCCTCCATGAGTACTGCCTGGGCGATCTGCCCAGGGTCCATGGCGGCAAGCATGCCCATCGCCGACTTCGGGCCAACACCCGTCACTCCGCGAAGTGCGTCGAAAACGATTAGCTCGTCGGAATCCGCGAACCCATAGAGGCTCAGGTCGTCCTCGCGGACGATGAGCGCCGTACGGACGGTCGCCTCGCTGCCGACCCGCAGGGTCAGAGCATGCCCAGGGGTTACCTGAATGGAGAGGCCAATACCGCCGACCTCGATGATCACCGCCGGCCCGGCGATGGCAAGAACTGTGCCACGCACGGAAGAAATCATGCGTTCAGCCTACGAGCGCGCGGCTTTCTCGGCGGCTCGCCACGCTTCCTGTGCGGGCGTGAGTTTGCCGGAGCCCGAATGAGAGCCGGCTGCCGAACCGGATGCCGGTCCCGCTGCCGAGCCGGAGTTTGCACCATTCACGCCTGCTGCTCCCGCTCCCCCGCGCCACGCGTGGCACAGGGCGAGAGCGAGAGCATCGGACGCGTCGGCCGGTGTTGGTGGGGCGTCCAGTCGGAGTACTCGCTGCACCATCGTGGCGACCTGCTTCTTGTCCGCCGATCCGTAGCCGGTGACCGCTGCTTTCACCTCGCTTGGGGTGTGAAGCCCGACCGAAAGTCCTCGCGCCGCTGCGGCGTGGAGCGCGACTCCGCTGGCCTGCGCTGTTCCCATCACGGTTCTGAGGTTGTGCTGCGCGAACACTCGTTCAAGCGCGACGGCGCGTGGTTGGTACTCGTCCAAAAGCTCGGCAATTCCGGTGCCGATGGCCAGCAGTCGCTCCTCGAGGGCCATGTCGGGCGGTGTTCGGATGACTCCGACGTAGACGAGGGTTGCGTGTCGTGATGGCTCGACGTCGACGATTCCGACGCCGCACCGGGTCAGTCCGGGGTCGATTCCGAGGACTCGCAGGGCTGACGTGGTGGCTACTCGTCGTCGTCGAGCGCTGCCTGCACGTCGGCAGGGATGTCGAAGTTGCCGTACACGTTCTGTACGTCGTCGTTGTCTTCGAGTGCATCGATCAGCCGGAAGACTTTGCGAGCAGTCTCGAGGTCGACCTCGATTGTCAGATTCGGTACGAATTCGACGTCGGCTGCGTCGTAGTCGATCCCGGCTTCCTGGAGGGCAGTTCGGGCTGCGACGAGGTCGTGCGGTTCGGTCACGATCTCGAATCCGAGTCCGCGGTCGTTCACTTCTTCCGCGCCCGCGTCGAGGACGGCGGTCAGGATGTCGTCCTCACTGACTCCGTCGACCTTTTCGACGCTGATGACGCCCTTACGGTTGAAGTTGTAGGCGACGCTGCCCGGGTCGCCCATGTTGCCGCCGTTGCGGCTGACAATCGTTCGAACATCCGCTGCTGCCCGATTCTTGTTGTCGGTCAGGCACTCGATGAGCAGGGCCACCCCCCCGGCTGCGTAGCCTTCGTAGATGATGGTCTGGTAGTCGACTGCTTCGCCGAGGAGTCCGGCGCCGCGCTTGATCGCGCTGTCGATATTGGAGTTCGGCACCGATGTCTTTTTGGCCTTCTGGACCGCATCGACGAGCGTCGGGTTGCCGGACAGGTCGGCGCCACCCATCTTCGCTGCGACTTCAATGTTCTTGATCAGCTTGGCGAAGGACTTGGCGCGTCGCTGGTCTTTGACCGCCTTCTGGTGCTTGGTGGTCGCCCATTTGGAGTGGCCTGACATGTATCTCCCTTACCCGGATCTCGCACCCGAGCTGTGCGAGCCGGATGCCCGACCATTCTAGCCAGCGCTATTCTGCGCTGGGGTGCTGTCGGTGTCGCCGGTGCGCGCTGTTCTGCCACCGTGGTGCAACTGTGTCGCCGTTGTTACGCGGTCGATGCTGTCGTTACGGTGGTGGCATCACGTTGGACCTCTTGGGAGCTGGGACTCATGGGCTACTTCATTCTGGTGATCGCGCAGACGGTCGTGTTCCCGATCGTCTCGGGAATTGTCGAACTTGTTGTGCTCGGTGGTGATCCGGTCTCCGTGTTCGGCAAGTGGTGGGTGTTCTGGGGTGTCGGTACTCGCCTGCTCGTTGCCGGAATCGTTCAGGTTTCGGGTGGGGGTCCGACTGCGGCAATCCTGGGATCGGCTGCGCCGAGCGTTCAGGAGAAGCAGTTGTCTCGCGAGCTGGGGTTCGCGAATCTCTGCATCGGTCTGGCTGGGCTCCTGGCTCTCGTTCCCGACTGGGCGCTGCCCGCGGGTATCGCCGGTGGTCTGTATCTGCTGATCGCCGGCCTTATGCACGTCCCGAAGCGGGGGAAGAACGCGCAGGAGAGCCTCGCGACCTGGACAGATCTCGTTGTCGGCGTCGCCGTAGTAGTGCTCGCGGTTGACGTGCTCGTGAGGGCGCTGGCCCACTAGCGCCGCCCCGCGAGTAAGGCCCCACCAGTACTGCCCCGCGAGTACCGCGCAGCCAGCCCTGCCCGCGAGTACTGCCCACCAGTACTGGCCCAGCATCGCGGACTCGCTAGCGTTCGGCCGGCAGGGAACGCCCGACGGGCAGACTGGTGCCTTGCTAGGAGGCGAGCTTTTCGCTGTTGTCTTGTCGTGCAGCGACGCGTTCTCGTTGCAGATCTCGCATCGCGGGATTTTTGGACACGAGTTCGATGGGTGTCTGGCGGAGATCCTGTTCGGGTGGTGGGATCAGCCAGTACCGGTTGCCCGGATCTCGCCTGATCTCCCACCCGTTGTTGTGGAACAGCAGATGGTGGTGCCGGCACAGCAGGATGCCGTCGGCGAGATCGGTTTTGCCGCCGTCCCGCTTCCAGAAGGTGATGTGGTGGGCCTCGGTCCACGATGGTGGACGGTCGCAGCCGGGGCAGGCGCATCCGCCCCACAGGATCGCGAGGGCTTCTTTCTGCTTGCGAGTGAAGAACCGCTGTTCACGGCCGAAGTTGATGACGTGTCCGTCGTCGGTGACGACGACTCCTGCAGCACCCGCCTCGCAGGACAGTCGCCAGCCGGTCGAAATCGATATCGGGGCGCTCTGGCCCTCGATGCGGGCGAGTCCCGTGCCCCGTTCGAACGCGGCCCTGGTCGCCGTCAGGCGAATCACGGGAGCCCCGGAGCCAAGCAGGAAGTCGGGATTCGCATCTGCTCCGAGCCTGAGGAGTTGTTCGAACCCGTCCGAGGCGAGCTGTTCCGGGGTGCGCTTGTCTTTCAGGATCGATTCCGCAAGGGCTTCCCGTTCCCGGTCAACGAACCGAACCCCGCCGAGCTTAGGAGAGGTAGTCCGGTCGTAGAGCTCACGCACGGTGGCCGCAGTCTCTGGATCCATAACCCAGACGAGCTTTGTGGCGCCGTCGGCCTGCACGAAGAGTCTTAGGGATCGCTTCGCGCGGCGTTCGTTTTCACGTAGCTTTGCACCCTCCACATCGAGTTCGTCCCGGAACGCGCGCGCCTCGCGACCGAGCGCATCCGGGTCCAACCGGCGAGCAGCCTCCACCAATTCCGCCGCAGCGCGGCGCAGTTGATCCTCGATGACCGCCGAGTTCGGGAAGCCCAACCCAACTCGGATCGCGTCCGCGGCCTCAATGGACATGGTGCGACCCGAAAGGGCTTCCGTGACCGGCGACAACCACGGCTGGGACACCGTCGCCACCTCGCCGGTGACAAGGTCCACGTGCCCATCGATGGCGGCCTCCCGCATCAGCGACCCGACCCGAACGGCTGTCACCGCGTCGCGCCCCGTGACCCCATTGGCCGACTTGATGAACTGCTCTGCGGTGCGGTGACCCGATCGCTGCGCGAGCCCCTGAGATCCCAACTCCGGTGCCGACCGATGAGCAACCTGGCCAGCGAGGAGCGCACCGGCGTTGCGGAGGCGAACCTGCGATGTTGCGATCAGCTGGTTTGCTTCAACCACTGCCGCCTCGCTCACCCGCTCGTAGAGGGCAACCTCGCACGGCAATTCGGCCAGCACCGCAGCCGCGGCGCGAAAGCGCTCGAGGAACTGTGTGTCGGTCGAATTCATACTTCAATTATCGAACATAGCTTCGAATGGCGAAAGCCAACCTGCCCGATCTGTGGACAACTGCCGCGCCCCAAAGGTGGGGCGTCAGGGCTTCGGCGACCCCTCCGGCTCCCCCATGGTCCGATGCGTGCGCTCGCCAGAAATCACTAAATCGGCGTGCGAGCGCGGGTCTTCGTCCGATGCCCATGCGTCCTCACTCGCCATCCACCCCAGCCATTGGTCACGCATTTCTTCGCCATCACGCTGGATGCCTCGCTGGAGCCGAAGTGCGCGCGGTGTGTCCACCCAGATCGAAAGCGAAATGTAGGGCCGCAGTGCGGCCCGCGACGACGACACTCCCTCGACGATCACCAGCCCGCCAGGTTCGACGTCGTGCCACTCCGCGAGGACACGGTCGTCCCAGTCGTATCGCTGGTAGCGCGCCACCTCGTTGTGCGACAGCGGACGCAGAACCTGGTCGACCAGGCGCGGCCACCAGTCGAGCGGGTTGTCCCAGCTCGCAAAGTCGTCTGTATGCACCACGACACCGGGATGTTCTGCGAGGATCTGTGCGGCCAGCGTGCTCTTGCCGGATCCACCGAATCCATCGATCGCGACGATCACCGTCGATTGCCCGCCGCGCGGACACGACGCCGAAACGGCTTGGCGGACCGCAGCGAGATCGCTGATCACCCCGCGGCGACCTTCCGCAAAAAGTACTCGTGGAACCGCGTATCCCCGGTCATCTCCGGGTGGAACGACGTCCCGAGCAGGTTGCCCTGCTCAACCGCAACAATCCGGCCATCGGCCAGCGCGGCAAGCGTCGTCACGGTGTCGGAGACGCTCTCGACTATGGGTGCGCGGATGAACACGGCATGCAGGTCGGGTTCGCCGACGACCGGGATCGAGAGGTCCGTCTCGAACGAGTCGAGTTGCGATCCGAACGCGTTGCGGCGCACCGAGATCTCGAGTCCGCCTAGCGACTGCTGGCCTTCGATCCCGTCGAGTACCGTGTCGGCCAGCATTATCAAGCCGGCGCAGGTTCCCCAGACGGGCAGGCCGTCGCCGATAGCCGCCTTCAGCGGGTGTGCGAGCTCGAACAGCCGGCTCAGCTTGTCCATGACGGATGACTCGCCGCCAGGGATGATCAGGCCGGACACATCTGCCAGCTCGGACGGTCGTCGCACCCCCACCGCGTCCGCGCCCAACGATTTCAGGACCGCGATGTGCTCGCGAAAGTCACCCTGGAGGGCGAGGACGCCGACCGGCGCCCCAGCCGACGCAGCCCGAGAACTACCAGCCACGCTCGGACAGGCGGTGCGGTGCCGCAAGGTCAGAGACGTTGATGCCGACCATGGCCTCGCCGAGTCCGCGCGATGCCTCCGCGATCACGGCGGCGTCGTCGAAGAACGTGGTCGCCTTGACGATCGCGGCGGCCCGCTGGGCCGGGTTTCCGGACTTGAAGATGCCCGAGCCCACGAAGACACCATCGGCGCCGAGCTGCATCATGAGCGCGGCGTCGGCGGGGGTTGCGACTCCCCCGGCGGTGAACAGCACGACCGGCAGCTTGCCCGCCGCCGCGACCTCGACGACGAGGTCGTACGGTGCCTGCAACTCCTTGGCTGCAACGTACAGTTCATCCTTCGACTTGCCCGCGAGGGCTGCGATCTCGCCCTTGATGGTGCGGATGTGCTTGGTCGCCTCCGAGACGTCGCCGGTTCCGGCCTCACCCTTGGAACGGATCATTGCCGCACCCTCGGTGATGCGGCGAAGCGCCTCGCCCAGGTTGGTCGCACCGCAAACGAACGGGACGTCGAACGCCCACTTGTCGATGTGGTTCACGTAGTCAGCAGGCGAGAGCACCTCTGACTCGTCGATGTAGTCGACCTTGAGAGCCTGAAGCACCTGCGCCTCGACGAAGTGACCGATACGTGCCTTCGCCATGACGGGGATCGACACAGCCGAGATGATTCCGTCGATGAGATCGGGATCGCTCATCCGAGCAACGCCACCCTGGGCGCGGATGTCGGCCGGCACGCGCTCGAGAGCCATGACCGCGACGGCGCCGGCGTCTTCGGCGATCTTCGCCTGGTCGGCCGTGACGACATCCATGATGACGCCGCCCTTAAGCATTTCGGCGAGCCCGCGCTTGACGCGGGTCGTGCTGGGCTGGTCTGACGTGCTCTTGTCGCTCATAATCCTTTGATTCTACTTTGGCCACGCCGAGGCGAGCTGCTCGCGCATCTCCCCCAGCAACTGAGGCAGGGCTTTGGTGTGGGCGATGATCGGGAAGAAGTTCGAGTCCGTCGCCCATCGCGGAACGATGTGCTGATGCAGGTGATCTGCCACGCCAGCGCCGGCAATCCTGCCCTGGTTCATCCCGATGTTGAAGCCGTCGCAGTGTGCCACCTCGGTCAGGACGCGCATTGCTGTCTGCGTGAGCGTACCGATTTCGGTGAGCTCCTCCGGGGTCGCCTCGTCATACATCGCAACGTGGCGATAC
>DASXCU010000002.1:0-2442 GCA_036491035.1 Galbitalea sp.
ACCTGCCCATCGATGGCAGCTTCCCGCATCATCGACCCGACCCGCACCGCTGTCACCGCGTCGCGCCCGGTGACCCCATTGGTGGATTTGATGAACTGCTCTGCGGTGCGGTGACCAGACCGCTGCGCCAACCCATTCGACCCGAGCTCCGGAGCCGACCGGTGAGCGACCTGCCCGGCCAGGAGCGCCCCGGCGTTACGCAGGCGAACCTGGGAGGTTGCGACCAGTTGGTTCGCTTCAACCACCGCCGCCTCGCTCACCTCCTCGTAGCAGGCAGCCTCGCACGGTAGCTCGGCCAACACCGCAGCCGCGGCGCGGAAGCGCTCGAGGAACTGGGCGTCGGTCGAATTCATAAGTCAATTATCGAACACAGCTTCGAATGGCGGAAGCCACTCTGCCCGATCTGTGGACAACTCCCACGCCCCAAAGATGGGGCGTCAGAGCATCGGTGACCGGCCCGGCTCCTCGGCGATCCGGTTCGTGTGCTCACCACGAATCGCGAGGATGTGGGCGGCCAGCGTGCTCTTGCCGGAACTACCGAGTCCATCAATCGCGACGATCGCCGTCCACTGGCCGCCGCGCGGACGCGCCGTCGAAACGGCCCGGCGAACCGCAGCGAGGTCGCTCATCGACTCGCGGCGACCTTCCGCAAAAAGTACTCGTGGAACCGCGTATCCCCGGTCATCTCCGGGTGGAACGACGTGCCCAACAGGTTGCCCTGCTCAACGGCAACAATCCGGCCATCGGCCAGCGCGGCGAGCGTCGTCACGGTGTCGGACACGCTCTCGACAATCGGTGCGCGGATGAACACGGCGTGCAGGTCCGGTTCGCCGACGACCGGGATCGAGAGGTCGGTCTCGAAGGAGTCGAGCTGCGAGCCGAACGCGTTGCGGCGCACCGAAATCTCGAGCCCGCCCAGCGACTGCTGGCCCTCGATTCCATCGAGCACCGTGTCGGCAAGCATGATCAGTCCGGCGCAGGTTCCCCACACGGGCAGGCCGTCGGCGATCGCCGCTTTCAGCGGGTCTGCCAGCTCGAACAGCCGGCTCAGCTTGTCCATGACGGATGACTCCCCGCCAGGGATGATCAGCCCGGACACCTCGGCCAGCTCGGACGGTCGTCGCACCCCGACCGCGTCCGCGCCCAACGATTTCAGAACCGCGATGTGCTCGCGGAAGTCGCCCTGGAGGGCGAGGACGCCCACCGGCGCCCCAGCCGAGGCAGTCCGAGAACTACCAGCCACGCTCGGACAGGCGGTGCGGTGCCGCGAGGTCAGAGACGTTGATGCCGACCATGGCCTCGCCGAGTCCGCGCGATGCTTCGGCGATCACGGCGGCGTCGTCGAAGAACGTAGTCGCCTTGACGATCGCGGCGGCCCGCTGGGCCGGGTTTCCGGACTTGAAGATGCCCGAGCCCACGAAGACGCCATCGGCGCCCAGCTGCATCATGAGCGCAGCGTCGGCGGGGGTTGCCACTCCGCCGGCGGTGAACAGCACGACTGGGAGCTTGCCTGCGGCCGCGACCTCGACGACAAGGTCGTACGGTGCCTGCAGTTCCTTTGCGGCAACGTACAGCTCATCCTTCGACTTGCCCGCGAGGGCTGCGATCTCACCCTTGATGGTGCGGATGTGCTTGGTCGCTTCCGAGACGTCGCCGGTACCCGCCTCGCCCTTGGAGCGGATCATGGCCGCACCCTCAGTGATGCGGCGAAGCGCCTCGCCCAGATTGGTGGCACCGCACACGAACGGGACGTCGAACGCCCACTTGTCGATGTGGTTCACGTAGTCGGCAGGCGACAGCACCTCCGACTCGTCGATGTAGTCGACCTTGAGAGCCTGAAGAACCTGCGCCTCGACGAAGTGGCCGATCCGGGCCTTCGCCATCACAGGGATCGACACGGCCGAGATGATTCCGTCGATGAGATCGGGATCGCTCATCCGAGCAACTCCCCCCTGGGCGCGGATGTCGGCGGGCACGCGCTCGAGAGCCATGACGGCGACAGCACCGGCGTCTTCGGCGATCTTCGCCTGGTCTGCGGTGACGACATCCATGATGACGCCGCCCTTCAGCATCTCGGCGAGCCCGCGCTTGACGCGGGTCGTGCTGGGCTGGTCTGACGTGCTCTTGTCGCTCATAATCCTTTGATTCTACTTTGGCCACGCCGAGGCGAGCTGCTCGCGCATCTCCCCCAGCAACTGCGGCAGGGCTTTGGTGTGGGCGATGATCGGGAAGAAGTTCGAGTCCGTTGCCCAGCGCGGAACGATGTGCTGATGCAGGTGATCCGCGACGCCGGCGCCGGCGATCCTGCCCTGGTTCATCCCGATGTTGAAGCCGTCGCAGTGTGCCACCTCGGTCAGGACGCGCATTGCTGTCTGCGTGAGCGTACCGATTTCGGTGAGCTCCTCCGGGGTCGCCTCGTCATACATCGCAACGTGGCGATAC
>DASXCU010000003.1:0-8108 GCA_036491035.1 Galbitalea sp.
ACCCCCGTGCAGCGCGGCGGGCCGGATGACCAGACCGTCTTCGGTCTCGGTGACGTCGCCCCCGAAGGCATTGATCTCTGCCGCGAGCGCGGCGAGGCGGTCAGTTTCGTGACCGCGAAGGTGCGCGATGCCGGTGAGCACAGATGGTGAGTCCGCGAGGGCCGCGATGGCGGCGACGGTAGGGGCGAGTTCGCTCGCTTCGTCGAGCTGGATGCCGTGCACCGCGCCGGTTCCCGTCACCGTCAGGTCGCCAAGAGCGTCGCTCGTCGGTACGAGGGCAACCTCAGCACCCATCCTGGCAAGGATGTCGCGCATCCGATCGCCCACCTGGGTCGTCTGGAGCGGCCACCCGGTGACCGTGACGGAGCCGCCGGCAACGAATCCCGCGGCGAGAAACGGTCCGGCATTCGACAGGTCCGGTTCGATGTCGACATCGAGAGCGGCGATCTCGGACGCCGGAACCACCCAGGTTCCGGGCTCCGGCGATTCGACCGGGACACCGCGCTGCGCGAGCGTTTCGATGGTCATCTCGATGTGCGGAAGGCTCGGCAGGGTTGCCCCCGTGTGGTGCAGCGTCAGCCCGTTGGTGAATCGGGGCGCAACGAGCAACAGGCCAGAAACGAACTGGCTCGAGGCGGAGGCATCGATCGACAGCTCGCCGCCCGCCACCGCACCGGTGCCATACAGGCTGAACGGAAGGGATCCCCGTCCGTCGTCGCTGATGTCGATGCCGAGCTCACGCAGGGCCGTCAGCATCGCGCGCATCGGCCGGGTGCGCGCGTGCGGGTCGCCATCGAACGCCACGGGCCCGAGAGCGAGAGCGGCGAGTGGCGGCAGAAAGCGCATGACCGTTCCGGCCAGGCCGCAATCGATCGAGACGCCGCCGCCGAGCTCGCCGGGAGTTACGAGAAGGTCAGCGCCGTACGCACCGGTACCTGGTACCTCCTCGATGCCGACTCCGAGAGCACGAAGCCCCTGAATCATCAGGGCCGAGTCTCGCGAGTGCAGCGGCGCGCGAAGAAGCGATGGCCCGTTGGCCAGCGCGGCGAGAATGAGCTCGCGATTGGTCAGGCTTTTCGATCCGGGAAGCGCAATGGTCGCGGCGAAAGGGCCCGTCGCAAGCGGCGCGAGCCAGGGGCCGCCGGTTCGCTCGGGCAGCGGCGCATCATCCCCGTACGGGTTGAACTGCGGCTGCGCAATCTTCGAAATCGCCATCGAGAAACAAGCGTACCGACAACGCCAATACAGGCCGCCCGGAATAGTCGGGCGGCGCGCTCGGTTATTCCGGTATCGGAGCTAGAGGAAACAACAGGAAGGACGCTCGGATGGCCGCGGTCACACCGCTTTCAGAGCACGACATTCTGCTGGACCTAGAATTGGCCCTGATGAGTGACACAACGAAGTCGGACGACGTAACACCGGCCGATCCACGGGCTCTGTTCGAAGAACAGGCGCTTCAATACATGGACCAGCTCTATGCTGCGGCCATGCGCCTGACGCGCAACCCCGCGGACGCTGCCGACCTCGTGCAGGAGACGTTCGTGAAGGCCTACCAGGCCTTTGGACAGTTCCAGCAGGGCACGAATCTGAAGGCCTGGCTGTACCGCATCCAGACCAACACGTTCATCAACAACTACCGCAAGAACCAGCGGAACCCCTACCAGGGCACAATCGACGACCTCGAGGACTGGCAGCTCGGCAATGCCGAATCAGCAACCGCGACCTCGGGTCGTTCGGCTGAGGCCGAAGCGATCGACCATCTTCCCGACAGTGCTGTCAAGGATGCCCTTCAGGCCATCCCGGAAGACTTCAGAATGGCCGTCTACTTCGCCGACGTCGAGGGCTTCTCCTACCAGGAGATCGCCGACATCATGAAAACACCCGTTGGCACCGTCATGAGCCGCCTGCATCGCGGCCGCCGGATGCTGCGGGACCTCCTGGCCGACTACGCGCGAGAGCGCGGAATTGGAAGCCCCGAGGCAAATCTGTCTGGAGCAACAAAATGACCGACTGTGGCTGCGATAAGGCGAAGGCAGAGCTCGAGGAGTATCTGCACCGCGAGGTGAGCGAGGCCGACTTCGTCGACATCACCGAGCACCTTCAGGGCTGCACGGACTGCTCCGACGAACACCTGGTCGGGCTCATCCTCACCCAACGGGTTCGCTCGGCGTGCCAGGAAAAGGCACCGGATGACCTCCGCGCCGCCGTTATCGGTCGCCTGGAGCAGCTCGCCAACTGATCGGATTCACGCGGGCTTGCCGGCCTAGTTGGTCCGCTGCGCCGGCGCGGGGACCGTGGTGATCTGCGGAGCGGGAGTACTCGCCGACGCCCCGCCGAACGTTACGGTGACCACAGCGCCCGTGGACGGATTCAGCGAGTCGACGTGGATTGTGAACGATCCGTCGAGGCTCGTGAAGCTGTCGCCGCCGTTCAGGTGCGTGTGGCGCTTCGTCTTGTCGGAGGAGCCTGCGGTGAGACCGGTCGCCATGACCGTCGTTCCCTTCGCGCCGGCCGACGAGAAGGGAAGTACGCGCAGCACTCGGACGACCCCGGTGCTCTTGCTGCTGTCGAGTTCGCAGATCGTGTAGCCAGACATGGCGGGGTCGCACTGCAGGCCGTAGTTGAACTCGGCGCTCGTCGCGTCCAGGCCGGCGTCGGTCCGGTACTCGACGTAGTAGGTATCTCCGCTGGAGGGATCGACGACCTGCAGCGCCTGCGTGCCGCCGGATCCGCCGAGAGCCGTGAGGGTCTCGGTCGTGTTCGAGGTGACGCGGGCGTAGTCGGTCAGCCATCCGGACAGGATGCGCTGCGGGCTGGAGATGTTGGGCGTCGCGTTCGTTACGGTGTAGCCCATGATGTCGAAGTAGTCGTCGTACTCGCGCGTCGGGCAGATGGTGCTGGTGAACGAGAAATCGCTCGTGAGGCCGTCGTAACTCGTGGTGTTCGTGCAGATGGATGCGTCTGCGTGCTCGAAACCGAGATTGTGGCCGAACTCGTGGAGCAGGTACGGCACGCCCATCGCGGTGCCGAGGCCGTTGCCGGAGAAAATCTCCCCGCCCGCGCCGCCGACAGTGGCGAAGGAGTCGGCACTGCAGGATTCCGCGGACAAAACAAGCAGGTGCTCGTGCGTGCCCTGCCAGGCGTCGTTCCTGAACATTCCGCCGAAGGCTGACGTCTCCTCCGCCGTCAGCGCCGCGTTCGGATCGCACGTGCTCTCGCCGAGCGAACGCGTCTCGAATCCCCCGAACCGGATGGTTACGGCCCCGCTCGACTGCGCGGACCAGTATGAATTGAGCTGGCCGATCAGCGTTTCCGCGGCGGACTCGGTGAGCCCTGAGTTGACGTCATCCGAGGTCTGCGGCGTGGCGGAAACGACGCTCACCCACACCTTCTCGGTGCCCGAAACCGGCCCCGACGCCGGCGCGCTCGCCGAGCCGAAGGTCGCGGATGAACTCGTCGCCGGGCTCGTCGTCGAATCCGTGCCATCGGTGGGGTCAGAGGTCACGGTGGGGTCAGAGGTCACGGTGGGGTTAGAGGGCACGGTGGCGTTCGACGGCGACGCGTTCGGTAGTGGTGAAGTCGAGCCGGTCGGCGTCGCCGTGGCCGGTGGACTTGTCGGCGTCGTACCCGCGTCTGTGCTCGAAGCCGACGTCATCGCCCGGGGGACTGCTTGTGTGCCGTTCTCGACGAAGGCGACGGCGGTCAGCGAAACGACGGCAACCAGAAAGAGGGCGCGCGAGCGGCGGGTGGGCATGGTGCTCCTGTATTTGGATGGAGCGCTGGCCCAGAGCGCAAAGCAGCGATGCCGGAGATGGAAGCGGGTGCGAACAATCTCGGACAGCGCGATCCCGTGCGACCGGGATCACCTTCATTATTCGCTGCCACGGGCGACCCGGATGTGCCGGGACGGCCCCCAGTTCGGGGTGCGCCCGTCCACGGTGCGCACAGTCCCGCTGGCGCGCCTAAGGCTGATCGTTACAGGCTCAGGGCGCGGCCCAAAAGCTCTTCCTGCTCGTGAGCGCTGCGCTTCGACGACCCGGTCGCGGGCGAGGCGGATGCCGGACGAGACGCGACAAAGATCGGACGGCCACCCTTGCGGGCGAGTTCAAATGACAGGTACGGCCACGCGCCCTGGTTCTCCGGCTCATCCTGCGTCCACACGAGGTCGGCATTCGGATACGTCGCGAGAACGGCATCGAGCTCGGCGGCGGGAAGCGGGTAGAACTGCTCCATCCGGACGATCGCGACATCCTTGTGTTCTCGCTTCTCAACCGCTGCAAGGATGTCGTAGTAGATCTTTCCCGAGGTCAGGAGCACACGGCGAACGGCGCTCTTGTCGGTGATCCGCGCATCGTCGAGGACGGGCTCGAACTTGCCGGTGGTGAAGTCGGCAATGTCGCTGCTCGCGCCGCGAAGGCGCAGCATCGACTTGGGAGTGAAGACGATGAGCGGACGGCGCGGACGCGCGTACGCCTGGCGGCGCAGCAGGTGGAAGTAGGACGCGGGCGTGGACGGCCGCGCGACGGTCATGTTGTTCTCGGCACAGAGCTGCAGGTAACGCTCGATCCGGGCGGACGAGTGGTCCGGCCCCTGTCCCTCGTAGCCGTGGGGCAGAAGCAGGACGAGGCTGGAGCGCTGTCCCCACTTCTGCTCGGCGGAAGAAATGAACTGGTCGAGGATGATCTGGGCACCGTTGGCGAAGTCGCCGAACTGGGCTTCCCACAGCACGAGGGCGTCGGCACGCTCGACCGAGTAGCCGTACTCGAAGCCCATCGCCGCGTACTCGCTGAGCAGCGAGTCGTAGATCCAGAAGCGCGCCTGTGCGTCGCTGAGGTTGCCTAGCGGCAGCCACTCCTGTCCGTTGACGCGGTCGTGGAGCACCGCGTGGCGGGATACGAAGGTGCCGCGTCGGGTGTCCTGGCCGGCCATCCGGACCGGGGTGCCCTCGAGCAGCAGGGAGCCGAGAGCGAGCAGCTCGCCGAAGCCCCAGTCGATCTGGCCGTTGCGACTCATCTCGACGCGCTTCTTGAGCAGCGCCTGCAGCTTCGGGTGCACGGTGAATCCCGCCGGCGGGTTGTCGTGTGCGTCGCCGATGAGCTGGACGATCGCGTCGGAAATTGCCGTGGTAGACGGCTCGCCGACCGCGTCATCCTGCTGGGACTCGGGGCGTTCCAGATCGGAGACCGCGCCGCCGTCCTGGGTAACGATGGGCATCGAGCCAGTTTGTGCCGCGTGCGTTTCCGCGAAGGCACGCTCAAGGCTGTCCTGGAAGTTCTTGTGGGCGGCGTCGTACTCTTCCTCGGTGATGTCGCCGCGACCGACCAGCGCCTCCGTGTAGAGGGTGCGGACGGAACGCTTCGCCTCGATGAGGTTGTACATCAGCGGCTGCGTCATCGACGGGTCGTCGCCCTCGTTGTGACCGCGACGGCGATAGCAGACGAGATCGATCACGACATCGCGCTTGAACTCCTGGCGGTACTCGAACGCGAGGTGCGCCACGCGCATGACGGACTCGGGGTCGTCACCGTTCACGTGGAAGATCGGGGCCTGGATGGTCTTCGCGACATCCGTCGAGTAGACCGAGGTGCGGCCCTCTCCGGGAGGCGTCGTGAAGCCGACCTGGTTGTTGATATTAATGTGCACAGTGCCGCCGGTGCGGTATGCACGCAACTGGGACATCTGCAGCACCTCATCCACGATGCCCTGTCCGGCCATGGCGGCGTCGCCGTGCACCATGATCGGAAGAATGCGGAACGTGCCGATGGGATGGCGGTCCTGCTTCGCGCGGACGATGCCCTCCATGACGCCGTCGACCGCCTCGAGGTGCGACGGGTTGGCGGCGATGTAGACCGGGATCTGCTTGCCATCCGCGCTCGTAAACGTGCCCTCCGTACCGAGGTGATACTTCACGTCGCCCGAACCGTGGACGGTCTTGGGATCCTGCGTTCCCTCGAACTCGCGGAAGATCTGGCCGTAGGTCTTGCCGGCGATGTTGGTCAGGACACTCAGGCGGCCGCGGTGGGCCATCCCGATGACGACCTCTTCGAGGTCGGCGTGAGCGGCATCCTGGATGACCGTGTCGAGCATCGAGATCGTGGATTCGCCACCCTCGAGGCTGAAGCGCTTCTGTCCGACGTACTTCGTCTGAAGGAAGGTCTCGAACGCCTCCGCCTCGTTGAGCTTGCCGAGGATGCGCATCTGCTCGTCGTGGCTGGGCTTCAGGTACGGCTTCTCAACGTGTTCCTGGATCCACCGGCGCTGGGCGGGGTCCTGGATATGCATGTACTCGATGCCGATGGTGCGGCAGTAGGCGTCCCGCAGTGTGCCGAGGATATCGCGCAGCAGGGAGACCTTCTTCGCGCCGAATCCGCCCGTGACGAACTCTCGGTCGAGGTCCCAGAAGGTGAGGCCGTGGCTGGAGATGTCGAGGTCGGGGTGGGAGCGCTGGCGGTACTCGAGCGGGTCGATGTCGGCCATCAGGTGTCCGCGCACGCGGAACGAGTTGATGAGCTCCTGCACGCGAGCGGTCTTGCTGACCTGGTCGGCGAGGTCGACGGAGATGTCGGATGCCCAGTGGATCGGGTCGTAGGGGATTCGGAGCGCGGCGAAGATGCTCTCGTAGAAGTCGTGTTCGCCGATGAGGCGCTCGTGCACCTTCTTCAGGAACTCGCCCGAGCCGGCGCCCTGGATTACGCGATGGTCATAGGTCGAGGTCAGGGTGATGGTTTTGCCGATGCCGAGGTCCGAGAGAGTGCGGACGGATGCACCCTGGAACTCCGCGGGGTACTCGAGCGCACCGGCACCGATGATGGCACCGGCACCCTTCATGAGTCGGGGCACAGAGTGCTCGGTGCCGATTCCGCCCGGGTTGGTGAGCGAGATCGTGTTGCCCTGGTAGTCCGCCATCGTGAGCTTGTTGTCGCGCGCGCGGGCGACGACATCCTCATAGGCGACCAGGAACTCGGCGAAGCCCATGGTGTCGGTGCGCTTGATGCCGGGAACGACGAGGCTGCGGGTTCCGTCCGGCTTCGGCAGGTCGATCGCGATGCCGAGGTTGATGTGCGCGGGAGTGACCACCGACGGCTTGCCGTCGATCTCGTCGTAATAGACGTTCTGGCTCGGGAACTCCTTGAGCGTCTCGACCATGGCCCAGGCGATCAGGTGGGTGAAGGAGACCTTGCCGCCGCGTGCGCGCTTCAGGTGGTTGTTGATCACGATGCGGTTGTCGATCATCAGCTTGGCCGGAATCGTGCGAACGCTGGTCGCCGTCGGCACAGTGAGGCTGATGTCCATGTTGGCGGCGAGGCTCTTCGCGACGCCCTTCAGCGTGGCCACGGTGTCGTGGTCCTCGGCAGCCTGCTCGCCTCCGTCGGCGATGGCGACCGGTGTCGTCTGCGGAGCTTCGGCGGGGATCGGTGCCGGGCGTGCCTCGATCGAGGTCGTTCGGGCAATGGGCGTCGAGCCGGTCGGGGGAGAGGCGTTGGTCGGCGGTGCGTCCTCGACCTCTTCAGCGGGTGCCGCGGTGTCGACGCTCGCCGTCGGGAGGGTGATCGCGGCGGTGGGCGTCGGATCGGTAGGAGTTGGCGTCGAAGGAGCAATTGGCTCGAAGTCGGCGGTACCGGTGGGCTTGTAGCTCTCGAGAATCGGCCACCAGCTCTGCTCAACCGAGTTCTTGTCGACGATGTACTTCTCGTACATTTCGTCTACGAGCCATTCGTTGGCTCCAAATTCACTCGAGGCACCATCCTCGACTCCGGTCACGTGGCTTGACACAGCCGACCGCCCACTCTCATCCGCTTATTGCACGCGCTTGGTCCACGTGCGCCTCTTGGAAGGTGCGACGTCTGCGCCAGCACCGCCGTTAAGACTAGCCGCTCGACCTGTGGCATGCTGTCGCCAGTACGAGGGTCTACCGTTAATTTCATGCAGTTTTATGAGACGACTCCGGTGCATGACCTCACGTACTCCGACGTGTTCCTCGTGCCGGGTCGATCGGCCGTCGCGAGCCGCCTGGATGTGTCCCTCACGCCGCCCGACGGCACCGGTACGACGATTCCGCTGGTCGCCGCGAACATGAACTCGGTAACCGGCCCGCGGCTGGCCGCGAC
>DASXCU010000004.1:0-7590 GCA_036491035.1 Galbitalea sp.
GTCGATGTCGATGGTCGCAAGATCCATGCTCTTGAAAATGGATGCGGTGCGCTGCTTGACGACGGCCGGCTTCTTGACGACCTTCTTCTTCGGCTTCTTAACCTCGCCGGTCTTCGGGTCGATCACTTCGACCTCGGCAGCGGCGGCAGCCTCTGCGGCAAGCGCCGCGGCCGCAGCTACCGCTGCTTCATCCACTTCGGGCTCCGGGTCGGCCTCGGTCACGTACGGTCCGTATCGGCCGTCTTTCGCGAGAACAAGTTTGCCGTTGGCCGGGTTCGTGCCGATGACACGGTCGGTCAGTACTGGCGCGTCGATGAGCTCGCGCGCCTTCGCGGACGTGAGTTCATCCGGTGCGAGCTCGCTCGGGATGTTCACCCGTCGGGGCGTGGTGGGATCGTCGGTGGGCACCTCGAGATAGGGACCGTATTTTCCAATGCGGAGCGTGATGTCGTCGTTGATGCGAACGGAGTTGATCTCCCGAGCGTCGATCTCGCCCAGGTTGTCGATGACGGTGCGGAGACCGCGGTGCTTCACGTTGCCGAAGTAGAACCCTGTGAGCCACTCCACGCGGTCCGCTTCGCCGCCCGCGATGCGGTCGAGGTCGTCTTCCATGCCCGCGGTGAAGTCGTACTGCACCAGGTCGGCGAAGTACTCCTCAAGCAGGCGGACGACGGAGAAGGCGATCCAGTTCGGAACCAAAGCGGTGCCACGCGGGGTGACATAGCCCCGATCGATGATGGTCGAGATGATCGCCGCGTACGTGGACGGGCGACCGATCCCGAGCTCCTCAAGCGTCTTGACCAGGCTCGCCTCGGTGTAGCGCGGCGGCGCGCTCGTCTCGTGGCCTTTGGCCTCGACCTCGACGAGTCGCAGCTTCTGGCCCTCGGTCAGCGGCGGCAGCTTGGCGTCGGTCGGCTCGGCCGACTCGTTGCGCTCCTCGTCATGACCCTCCTCGTACGCGGACATGAAGCCGCGGAAGGTGATGACAGTGCCGCTCGCGGTGAACTCGGCCTGCTTCACGGCGCCGGTCAGGTCGGTCGTGACCAGGTCGCCCTCGGTGCGGGTCGCCGAGATGGTGACGGTCGCGGTCGAGCCCTTTGCGTCGGCCATCTGGGATGCGACGGTGCGCTTCCAAATGAGGTCGTAGAGCTTCCAGTCGTTGCCCCGCAGCGTCGACTGCAGTTCGCTCGGGGTGCGGAAGGTGTCGCCGGAGGGCCGGATCGCCTCGTGCGCCTCCTGGGCACTCTTGTTCTTACCGGAGTAGAGGCGCGGCGACGCCGGAACGGTCTCGGCCCCGTACAGGTGCGCCGCCTGGGTGCGGGCCGCGTTCAGCGCCTGCTGCGAGAGGGTCGGCGAGTCGGTACGCATATAAGTGATGAAGCCGTTTTCGTACAGCGACTGCGCAACGCTCATTGTCTGTCGAGCCGAGAAGCGCAGCTTGCGCGCTGCCTCCTGCTGGAGGGTAGACGTCGTGAACGGTGCGGCTGGACGACGCGTGTACGGCTTGGACTCGACTGACGTAACTGTGATCTCGACACCATCGCTTCGCAGTGCCGCGGCGAGCGCCTCGGATGCGTTCCCGTCGAGCGCGACGGCATCCGACTTCAGTTTGCCGGTGTCATCGAAGTCGCGGCCGACGGCGACACGGGTCCCGTTGACCCGGACCAGACGGGACTCGAAGTCCTGGTTCTCGGTCTCGGGCGCGAGCTGGGCGATCAGATCCCAGTAGCTGGCAGCCGTGAAGGCGAGTCGCTCGCGTTCGCGATCGACGACGAGTCGGGTGGCGGCCGACTGCACACGGCCGGCAGAGAGGCCGGGGCCGACCTTGCGCCACAGCACGGGCGACACCTCGTAGCCGTACAGGCGGTCGAGGATGCGGCGGGTCTCCTGCGCGTCGACGAGCGCGGTGTCGAGCTCGCGGGTGTTGTTGCGTGCTTCCTGGATCGCATCCTTGGTGATCTCGTGGAACACCATGCGGTGCACCGGAACCTTCGGCTTCAGCACCTGCAGCAGGTGCCACGCGATGGCCTCGCCCTCGCGGTCCTCATCAGTTGCGAGGTAGAGCTCGTCGGCATTGGCGAGCGCCTTCTTGAGTTCGGCGACGGTCTTCTTCTTGGCGTCGGAGACGACGTAGTAGGGCTCGAAGTTGTTCTCGACGTCGACGGAGAACTTACCGAGCGAGCCCTTTTTCAGTTCGGGCGGAAGGTTTTTGGGCTCGATGAGGTCACGGATGTGACCCACTGAGGCCTGAACCTCGTAGCCCTCCCCCAGGTACTGGGCAATCGTCTTCGCCTTTGCCGGCGACTCGACGATGACCAGCTTCTTCGTGCCTGGCACGTCGCTCCTCTTATTTGTGTGTGCTGTGGATGGTGCAGTTGCGGACGGTTTGCTGCCCCCGTCAGCGACACCATACACACCACAACCCGTCTATCTCCTAATTCGTTCCCACGACTGGCGGGCCGGCTGTTGTCGTGGATGACAGCGTGATCCCCGCAAATCCGGCGCTCGCGCGCACTGTGACGACCAGACCGTCGACCGTGCAGCCCGTGAGGACTGCTCGATTCGCCCGGGCGAGTTCGGCGGCTACCGTGCACGGCGAGCCGGGGAATACGCCCGCGGCGACATCCGCTCCCGCAAGTGCCGCGGCATCTGCGGCGCTGTCCACGGACTCGCGAACGCCGAGTCCTATATATAGGGGGACGGCGAGAGCGAACGACGCGATCGTAGCGCCGATCAGCGCAATGGCGAGCAGGGATCCCGACCCGCGTTCGCTCCGCGCACCCACCTCATGGTTCCGCATCGTTCAGCGCGCAGGCGGTTGCCTGAAGTCGGATGCCCGACAGAACTCCGAGTCCGGCAGCGGCGGTCGCATCCACGCAGACAGCGGAACCGGAATCGCGCTCCGTCAGGGAGGCATTCGGTGCGACGGATCGAACTCGCTCCACCGCGCCCGCCTCACCGCGACCGACCAGGCGAGCGGCATCGAAGGCGGCCTCCTGCAATCGGAGCTGCTCGCCACCCAGTTCGATGGCGCCGATCGCGAGCGCCAGCACGACGACGACCGCGGGGAGTGCCGTCGCGAATTCCGCCGTGACGGCGCCACACTCATCCCGAAAACGAGAGCGCATGCTGGATGAGGTTGGTGAGCAGCTGCCGGACCGCGTCGCTGCGAAGGATGATCACGAGGAGACCCGCAAACCCGACAGCTGCGAGAGTAGCGATGGCGTACTCGGCTGTCGCGGAGCCGGTGTCATCGCGGAGTCGCGGGACGAGTCGAAACGGGGCTGAGACACGGGTCATGGTTCTCCAATTCGCTGGTCGGCACGACCCTTCGATCCTGCGCCGATCCTCGCGTGGTCCCCGACGAATTCCGTCGGGGGACGAAACGGGATTCCGTACCACGGTTGTGGGGAACCGGATTTACCCGTGCGGCGACACCTGGGCGAGCACCGCCAGCAGCAGTGGTACGACGGTGAGCGCCATGAACGCGGGGAGAACGCAGACTCCGAGGGGAATCATCAGCCGGACCGAAAGCGCCTGGGCGCTCGACTGCGCCGAGGCCAGAGCATCGCGCCGTTGCTCCCGTGCTTCGCTCCGAAGCAACTCGGCCGCGGGGACTCCCGCCCGGGACGACAACCCGAGGGTCGCATCGATGACCGCCTCCGAACCGTCATCCTCAAATCCGAAGCGTTCGAGCACGACCCTGACCGCCCCGCGCGCTCGCTCGATGGATGCGCCGCCCGATACCGCGATCGCCAGGAGGTCGAACGGGAGACCGGGCGTGATGCTGCGCGGCTGGGCACGTGCGACGAGCCGGCGGTTCCATCGCAGGGCGCCGATCATCAGCGCGGTGCCGATCAACAGGCACGCCCATCCGGGAACGGTTGTGACGAGGGTGCCGATCGTGTTGAAGCCGAGGAACAGGCCGAACAGCATGCCGATCAGCGGCAATACCAGCACGAGTCGGGCGGTCGCTCGCGGCGCCGCGAGCGCCACGGCGATTTCACGCTGAGTCTGGGCAAGGCCGCGGAGCGACTCGGCGAAGTCGCGGAGCGTCTGCGCGAGTGGGGCTCCGGCATCGGTCGCGATTGCCCACGCGGCCGCCAGTCCGCACCAGGCCGTCTGCTCGCCGCGCGTCGCGTGCCGGGAAGCCGCGCCAACGATTGCATCCGGAATATCGGATCCGGTCTCGCTGCTCGTTGCCACGGCCGCGGCCAGTTCGTCTTCCCGCAGGTACCCCCAGGCAGCGGCCGGCGGAACCCCGGCGCTCAGCAGGACGGCGAGCCGCTGCACCATCGCCGCGATCGCCGCCAGGTTCGGTTCGCGCGTTCTCACGACGCTCCGATCGCCAACCGGTCGCGACGGTCGAGTGCCAGGGTGCCCCACTGCGCAAGTCGTCGGCCACGCGCACCGCGCGTCACGTGCAGCACCGCGCCTATCGCGCTGACGGACTGGCGAGCGACCGCCGCCGCGGACATCCCGCCCAGGGCGCCGAGTGCCTCCAGCCGCGCGGGCACGTCGGCGAGCGAGTTAGCGTGGAGGGTTCCGGCCCCACCATCGTGACCCGTGTTGAGTGCCGAGAGGAGTTCGCGCAACTCGGCACCGCGGCACTCGCCGAGAACGAGGCGGTCGGGCCGCATCCTGAGCGCCTCGCGCACGAGCCGCTCGAGGCCGATGGCACCCGCGCCCTCCAGGTTCGACTGCCGAGCCTCGAGCGACACGTAGTGCGGGTGCTGCACGCGGAGCTCGAAGGTCTCCTCGATCGCGACGATGCGCTCGGTCGCGGGAGCCGCGCTCAGGATTGCCGAGAGGAACGTCGTTTTGCCCGCACCACTCGCTCCGGTGATGAGCAGGTTCGCTCGCCGTTCGATCAGAGCCTCGATGGTTTCGCGCGAGATGAGTTCGAAGAAGTTCGCCGCCTCGAGGGTGTCGAGCGTCGTGTACTCGACCCGAGGTAGACGAATGGAGAGCAGGGTGCCGGTGGGCGATATCGGCGGGAGTACGGCATGGACGCGTATTCCGTCGGCGAGCCGGACATCCACGCAGGGCGTCGCCTCGTCGATGTGGCGATCGCCGCGGCTCAGCAGTCGAACGGCGAGTGCACGAAGGTCGGTCTCGGGAATCCGGATGCCCGGCACCGCCTCGGCGCCGCCGCCGCGATCGACCCACACTCCACCCTGGCCGTTGACGAAAATGTCGGTGACGAGCGGGTTCGCGACGAACCGGGCCAAGGGTCCGAACTCGGCCGGGTATCCCCCGTCGACCCCGCGGCGCCCATTGTCATCCGCCCGGTCGGAACCGTACGGCGGCCGCCGAGCCACAAACCGCGTCTCCCCAGCTGCCACCCTCCGACCCTAAGAATCGATGTCCAGGCAGAAGACGATCAACAGAAAATTGCGCACCGCAACGTTGACCCGCCGAAGGTGAAGGAGCGGAGCGACGACCGGCCTCGGGCGCCCACGGCCCCGTAGTGCGGGGTATGACTCTCGCCGGCGAGATCGAGCGGTGAAGAGTCAATTAAACTGAGAGGGGCGGCGCCTATTGGGGGGAACAGGCGCCGCCACAGCAACGCCTGATTGGGGGGAATCGTACGGCGTTGCGCGTCAAACTCTCATTTGACTACGGATCAGTGTAGCCCAAAGGAGGGTGAGCTTAGCAAGCAAAACACCCGTCTTCGGGGGACACTCCGAGGTTACCTTCAGTGTCTTCGGATTTTGCTCCGGACGCGCTGGTTTTTTCAGGCGATTTCGAAGATGAACTCTATTTCGACGGGCGCATCGAGGGGCAGGGCGGCGACCCCGACGGCGCTGCGGGCGTGCGCTCCGGCGTCCCCGAAAATCTCGCGGAGCAGTTCGGATGCGCCGTTGATAACGCCGGGCTGCCCGGTGAATCCGGGGTCGGATGAGACGAATCCGACGACTTTCACGACCTTCACGATCCGGTCGAGCGACCCGATCACGCCTTTCGCGGCGGCGAGTCCGTTGAGGACGCAGACGCGGGCGTACTGCTTGGCATCCTCGGGGCTGACTTCTGCCCCGACCTTGCCGGTCGCGGGGAGGACTCCGGCGATGGATGGAAGCTGACCGGCGGTGAAGACCAGGTTGCCGCTGATCAGCGCAGGCACATAGGCGCCGGCCGGCTTGGCAACGTCCGGCAGCGTGAGGCCGAGTTCGGCCAGCTTGTCATCGATGCTCGTCACTGAGCATCCTCCTTCTTCTTCTCGCGCTTGAGATAGGCGACCAGACCGCCCTCCGGGCCGGTAACGACCTGCACTAGTTCCCAGCCATCCGAGCCCCAGTTGTTGAGGATCGCGGTGGTGTTGTGAACGATGAGCGGAGTCGTCATGTATTCCCAGATTGGCATTTATCGGCTCTCGTTCAGGGTCATATTGCGACCATCGCGTACCCTCTATCCTATGTCTGCCCAAATTCCCCCGCGCGGCCCAGTGCTCTCTGCCGTTCTCGGCATGATCGCATTCAGCGCGGTCGCGGCGGTTCTGGTGACCGCGAGCGTGACACCGATGATCGCTGTTTCCAGCGTCACCGCCCAGAGCGCGATCGGCATTTTCAACAACCTGCCGAGCTACATTTCGATCGGTAAGCTGCCCGGTCCAAACACCATCTACGCCGAGGATGCCGGCAAGGAAGTTCCCGTCGCGACGATCTTCGACGAGAACCGCCAGCAGGTCGCGTGGGACAAGATCTCGCAGGCCGCGAAGAACGCGGCCGTCGACGGTGAGGACCGCCGTTTCTACAGCCACGGTGGCGTCGACCTCACCGGTATCGTCCGCGCGGCCCTGTCGGGCATCGGTGCGGGCGGCGGCAGCCAGCAGGGCGCATCCACGATTTCCCAGCAGCTGGTCAAGAACCTCTTCGTCCAGGACGCGCTTCAGGCTCCGACGTTGAAAGAGCAGACTGCGCAGATCAAGGAGGCAGAAGCCTTCACGCTCGATCGCAAGCTCAAAGAGGCAAAGCTCGCCATCTCGCTGGAGAAGAAGTACAGCAAGCAGGACATCCTGCTGGCCTACCTGAACATCGCCCCGTTCGGCGGTACCACCTACGGCATCGAGGCGGCTGCCCAGCGCTACTACGGCGTGGATGCCACAAAGCTGACGCCGGTCGAGTCCGCGACGCTGATGGCGATCGTCCAGAACCCGAACCAGAAGGCGCCGACCGGCAAGGCCGGGTACGCATCCAATACTCCGCGACGCAACGACATCCTTGGCCAGATGCTCGCAGCCAAGCACATCACCCAGGCCCAGTACGATGCGGGGATCAAGGTTGTCGAGTCTGCTAAGACAATCAAGAACATCCCGCCGCAGCAGGGATGCACGGCAGCGATCGATGACGCCCAGTTCTGGTGCGCTTATGTTAAGACGCTGTACCCGGAGATGGCCGCATTCGGCTCAAACGCCGCCGAGCGCGCGAAGAACTGGAAAATCGGCGGCTACAAGATCTACACGACGCTTGACGTAAACCTGCAGCAGCAGGCTCAGGCGGTCGAGAACCAGTGGGTTCCGCCTACCCTGCCGACGATGGATATCGGTGGTGCCACGAGTTCCGTGCAGGTTGGCACGGGCAACATCCTGGT
>DASXCU010000005.1:0-7039 GCA_036491035.1 Galbitalea sp.
CCGGGATTCGGGACCGACCGAATTGCACTAACAAGGAGTTCCAAGCATGGCAACAGGTACTGTCAAATGGTTCAACGCCGAAAAGGGTTTTGGATTCATTTCCCCCGAGGACGGAAGCGCTGACGTTTTCGCCCACTACTCTGCGATCGCGACGAGCGGATACCGCTCGCTCGACGAGAACCAGAAGGTTGAGTTCGAGGTAGCTCAGGGCCCCAAGGGTCCTCAGGCCGAGAACATCCGCCCCATCTAGCTCTAACAAGGCAGGGCACTAGCTCTCGCCTCGAAAGCCCCCGGCATCGTCTCGATGCCGGGGGCTTTTGCGTTTGACCGGCCCGAGCAGCAGGCGTTACGCAGACGTTACGGGGCATTTCCTAACCTTCAGACATGAAGTCGCGATCCGTTACAGCACTCGGCATTCTCGCCGTCGTGGGAATTACACTCGCGCTGGCGGGATGCGCGCCGGCAGCTTCATCTGCTGCGGGCTCGCCGGCAACCCAGTCGTCCGCGTCCGCCGCCACCTCGGGTGGCTCGGTCGACACGTCGAAGGAAATCGACGCCTGCTCCCTGCTGAGCGCATCGGATGCGTCTGCGCTCGTCGGCGAGACACTCTCGACCGGGGTGTCCTCGACGATCGCGCCAGGACAGGACCAGTGCGCGTACGCCAGCAACGGCGCGGACATCGGCCTGACCGTCATCGTCTACCACGGGGACGCAGCTCCGTCGTATGCGCTGATCGTCTCAGCTACTGGCGCTACCACGCCGGTGAGTGGCGTCGGTGAGAAAGCCGCAGACAACGGATCCATCGAGCTCGACGTCGCGATCTCCGACCAGCGCGTGGTCGCTGTGCAATACGAGAAGGCCGCCGGCCGACTCGCCGTCGCCAAGGTGGTCGTGGCGGCGCTGAAATAAACACCAATAGCTTGCGGAGGAGTTTCGTCGCGTGTCGTTTCCCGCAGGACGGCGACACTCGGTGGGGCTCCTCCGCAAAACCATTACTACTCCGCGAGCAGCTCCCGCACCCTCGGGATCACCTGCGAGCCGTAGAGCTCGATCGAGCGCATCAGCGTCTCGTGCGGCAGGGGTCCGGCGGAATACTTCAGGTCGAAGCGGGCGATGCCGAGGGCCTTCGCCGTCTTCGCGATCTTCTGCGCAACGCTCTCGGGAGAACCGACGTAGAGCGATCCCGTTTCGATCTCCTGCTCGTACTCTCCGCGGCCCATCGGGCCCCAGCCGCGCTCGGCACCGATCCGGTCTCGCATGATCTTGTAGTCCGGCCAGAGTTCCTCGACCGCCTGCTCGTCCGTCTCGGCGATGTGCCCGGGCGAGTGCACTCCCACCGGCAGGTCGGGCATGCCCATCTGCGTGAGGGCGCGGTGGTAGAGGTCGACGTACGGCGCGAACCGTTCGGGCGAGCCGCCGATGATGGCCAGCACCAGTGGGATGCCGTAGCGAGCGGCTCGCACGACCGACTCGGGGCTCCCGCCGACGCCGATCCAGGTCTTGAGCGAGCCCGAGTCCGTGGTGGGGTACACGCTCTGGCCGGTGAGGGGCGGGCGCAGGGAACCGCTCCAGGTGATCGGCTGCTCTTTCAGTGCCTCGACGAACAGGGAAAGCTTCTCCTCGAACAGCTCCTCGTACTGGCTCAGGTCGAGGCCGAAAAGCGGAAATGACTCGGTGAAGGATCCGCGACCGAGAATGATCTCGGCCCGTCCGTTGGAAGCGGCGTCCAGGGTCGCGAAGCGCTGGAAGACGCGAAGCGGGTCGTCCGAGCTCAAGACCGTGACGGCGGAACCCAGGTGGATCCGCGAGGTGCGACCCGCGATCGCGGCCAGGACCGTCTCCGGCGAGGAGATCGCGAAATCACTGCGGTGGTGCTCCCCGATGCCGAAGAAGTCGACGCCGAGCGAGTCGGCCAGCACGGCCTCGTCGATGACGTTGCGGATGACCTGCGGATACGGAACCGGTGAGCCGTCCGGGCCTCGAGTGACGTCACCGAACGTGTCGAGGCCGAGTTCGAGCTGTTGAGCCATGTAAATTCGCTTCCGATCGAATTGACGTATGCGAACGTATCAACTTCGGGAAGCACCGTCGAATTCCCATCCACGCGACGACGCCGCGACAGCGCTGACGCGCAGGAGCTACTTCGTCAGGTTGAGAGCCCAGTCGAAGAACGCGGTCTTGCCCGGTGTGGTGTCGACGACGCCTTCCTCGTCGACGACCTGGGCAAGCAGGTCCGTGACGCCGCGGACGATCCGGTCGAGATCGTCGTGCGGTGCCGTGAGCGCGAGACCAGCCGAAAAGATGGTGAGCATGTGGGAGACGGTGCCAGCGTCCACGTCCCTGCGCACCATGCCGACCACCTGCATCCGCTCGATGAGATCCGCACGCACGCCGACACCGGGGATGTAGCCGAAACTGTTCGCGTTACGCATGATCGCGTTCATCGCCTCGCGGTCCGCCGTATAGAGCGTTCGGGCGAGCGGGCGCTCATAGATTCCCGCGAGCGTGTAGTAGTAGATCCGGGAGAGCCGGCCACCGTCCGGGTCGCGTTCGATGTGGTCGACCATCTCGACGTAGATCTGCGTGAACTCTCGATTGAGCATCAGGACGAGAACGTGCTCGAGCGATCCGAATTGCTCCTCGAGCTCGGCGACGGAAAGAAGCGCGGCAGCCGCGAGACCGTCGAGGGTCAGGGTGTCGAATCCGCCGCTCGCCACGATGTCAGCGGCGACATCGAGAACGCGCGCGGACTCGGGCAGGTCGGTGGGCATTCGTCATCCTTCGCGGCGTCGGGCTCGCCAGGAATTCATCCTAGGTGGAGGGACAGACCGGACTGTTCACCACAGGCCGAAGTGTGCCGAAACCAACTAATTAGGCAGCGATACCGAGCTTGTCGAGTGAGTCTTCGACAATTCTCAGGCCCGTCATACCGGGAAGTCCGCTAATGGCGGCGTCGATCTTGCGCGCCGCCTTGCGGCCCTCCGGACCGCTCATGAGGTGGTTCATGACGTGAACAACCTCTTCGCGTTCCATGATGCTCGAGCCGACAGGCGCCCAGAAATTGCCGAGCGCGAGCCGCGCAATGATCTGAGCCTTCTTACTCTTGGCGAGGCGGTCGCGCGCCTGCGACGTGTAGAAAGCAACGTGGCGAGCCTCCTGCTTCGCGATGCGCTTCAGCAGCTCGGCGAGCACCGGATCCTCCTCGAGGTCCGCCATGCGGTTGTACGCCTGGATGGCCGACCACTCGTTGGCAGCGCCCCACGCCATGTGGACGGCGACGAAGTCGTTCCCGGCGATCTTGCCGAGAACCGACTGCTTGATCGGGTCGAGTCGGTCTTTCCAGCCGAGCTTCATGCGTCCGGCCTTGACCTCATCGAAATCGACGGTGATGCCGTGGATACCGAGAACGGTGGCGAGAGCCTCGCCGTGCCAGAACTCCTCGCGGTTCCACATCGTCATGAACGCGCTCATGTCCGCCTCTTTGTGCGAGGGGGTCGTAAGCAGGTCACGGGTGTAACAGACCGTGTGGTACTCGACGTCGGTCATGTAGCGCAGGGTGCGAAGCGAACGGGCGTTGAGCGGATGGTCCCGGAAGCGCTCGAGGTCCAGGTCAGACCAGTTGACGCTGACGGACGTCGCCGTGTACTTATCTACGTCAAATGCCATCTGATTTTCGGGAAGTCTCTTTGGTTAGACTCCCACTCCCTTCGGTGCTTTCGCGGCGTCCTCGGACTGTTCTTTAGCCGATCGCTCATTCGCTGCGACTATCCCATCATGAGTCAGCCCGTGTGAACCGCGTTTCCAGTTGTAGATTCTCCACCGTCTTCGTTGAGCTTCCCTGGAAAGATTGGTGTCCGGGTTCACAGCGGAGGGATTTCCCAGCAATTCGAGCCAGACCAGGTCGGCGTGATTGTCGCCGTATCCGTAGGACTGCGACAGGTTGATGCCGTGGGTCTTCGCGTACTGGCGCAGCCATGCGGCGCGTGCCTCATCAACCAGCGGCGGACGCTCGAGGTAACCGGTGAGGACGCCATCCTTCTGGTGCATGGTGCTCGCGACGACCTCGTCGAAGAGCCCGGCGAGCGGTGTCGCGAGGAGGCCGATCGACCCGGTGACGAGGATCGTGCGATGACCGGCCGCGCGGTGCTCCTGGATGCGCTGCACGGCGCCCGCGTAGGTGTGACGAAGCAGGGTGTCGGCGTAGTCGCCGGTGACGACCTTCTGCAGGCGGGAGTATGGCATCCCTTCATAGCGACGCAGGAATACCCGGATGAATTCGCCGCGGTCGCGGCGCTCCGCCCGGAGGTAGCCCGGCACACGCGCCAGCAAGCCGAAGAATTCGCCCGGGTAGGCGGCCTTGCGAAGGCCGGCGGAGCGCACCCAGAGATACTGGGTCGCGAGGTTCATGTCGACCACCGTGCCCTCGAAGTCGAAGATCGCGACGACGTCGGTGCGCGGCGGCAACGCCTTGACCGCCTGCTCCCGGGCAGCCGGCCGGGTCGCGAAGACCCGGGTCATCGCCGTAATCGACGGAAGGTGGACATTCTGCATGTAGTCCTCCCAGTCGATCGCCGCGACATCGAAACCGATGTCATCGCGACGCCTGGCCGGAAGGGAAGCGTGGAGGGCCTTCGTTTTGGTGTCGTCGAAGATAATCTCCGACTGGACGTAGGCGCGATAGAGCTCGGTGAAATTACTGAGCACCTCGAGGTCGTTCTTGCGCTGCTGCACGGTCGCGAGCTTCGCCCGCCGACCCGCGCTCGAACCGAATCGTTCGAGCCAGCGTGCGCGACGGTCGTTGCGGCGCTGGGCGCGGCGGAGACCCTTTTCGACGGCTCGGCCGCCGGGGAACTTCCACGTCGGCACGATGATGTGGCCCTCTTCGCCGGGAAGCGGCATCGGATGGGCCTTGAAGAAGGCGTTGATGTTTTCGGCGACCCGGTGGATCGGGAGCGGATTGCTCGCGCCGGACCCCACGTGGAAGTACTCGGGCTCGCCCGCCACCGACGGGTTGGCCGCGGCGGCGAGGATGACGTTCACCACGAAGTCGACCGGGATGACGTCCAGTACGCTGTCCGGCAGCCCGAAGAACTCGGGAAGCTGGCCGCGACCGTAGGCGATGATGAGCGGGTCGGCGACCTTGAAGCCGTCGATCCAGCCCGGATACGGGTGGCGAAGCGCGCTCTCGATGATGGCGGGGCGGACGATGGACAGCCGGTGCCCGTTCTGGGCCCACATTTCTTCGGCGGCGCGTTCGGCGAACGACTTTGTGAGCGTGTAAACGTCGGTCCAGCCGAGGCTCTCTGCGCGAGTGCGTCCGTAGTCGACCAGGGTGTTCTGCACCCACTCGACGCGCGCAGCCTCCGCGGCCTTGGAGACGGCCTGCGGGCCTTCCTTGCCGTGCTCGACACGGGCGGCCTCGATGAATCGACGAAGTTCGTGCGGCTGGCGGGAGTTCAACTCGACACGAGCGCGAGCGCCCTTCGCCGCCTCGTACTCCGCGCGCCAGTCGACCTCGTGAAGCAGGCTCGCCTCCGGGGCGACGCCCTTTCTGATTCCGCCGACGTAGGCGGTAGAGACGTGGACGACCATCGGGTCGCCGCCAGCCTTCAGGAGCGCCTCGTAGAGACCGACCGCTCCCCCAACGTTGGTGTCGAAGGCCTGGTCGATGGGAGGATCGAACGACACGGTCGACGCGCTGTGGATGACCAGGTCGAGATCCTTGGGTAGTGGTGGAAGAGCGCCGAGTCCGCTCTCCACCACGCGCAGGCGCGTCTTGATGGCGGCCTCGACTCCGGCTTCGCCGACCTTGTCACGCCAGACCGAGAAGACGGGCTTCTTGAGCAGGGTGCGCAGGCGATTAACGGCGGGCGTCGAGCCCTTCTTACGGATCAGCAGCGTGATCTTCGTCCCGGGGTGGTCGGTCAGCAGGCGCTCGAGGACCGCCTGGCCGAGAAAGCCGGTGCCACCGGTAAGGAAAACGTGCGATTTCCCCAGGTCAGTGTTCGCTACCGTCGATGTCACGGAAGAAGCTTACGGGCAACGACTTCTGCGATGCGGTCATCCATACCCGGCAGCGCCGCCACCTGCGTCGCGATCTCGGAGGCGCTGGCCGCCCCGGCGTCGCCGCCGAAAACGTAGCTCTCGAAGAAAGATCGGTCCTCTTCGCTGCGGTCCACGGCGCCGATCGGCCACGACGCCGTCTGCAGCGTCTTACGGGTGAGCTTCGCGGCACGCGGGTCCTCCGCGAGGCGGCGAACCGATTCGTCGTCGAAGAACGCCTGGTGGCGCTTCTTCACGTCAATGATCATGGCGACGGTCGACGCGAGCGCGGCGCTCTTGCTCTGCGCGGCAAGACGGAGGTACGCGGCGCGAGTGATCCACTCATCGATCAGACCGGTCGTGGTGTGCACGGCAATGATCGGGACGCCAAGACGGATGCCGGCGATCGCGCGGCGAATCGGTCCGCGGCGGTCGGCGGCTTCTGCGCGAGTCTTGCGAACCTTGCCCTCCGGCGCGTCCTGGAATCGCTCGAGCCCGTTGGCCTCCAGAACGGCGTCCAGCGCATCCGCGATCCAGAATTTCTCGAACGCCCAGGTGACCAGGAATGCGGTGACGCGGGCATCCTTGTGCGTGGCCGTGACCAGAAGATTGCGCAGGTGTTCCATCGTTGCACTCTCGAGACGACCGAGGTAGCGCACCATCCGAACCGATTCCGGGCTGAGCGGAGTCGAGGAGTACTCGGAGAGCTGCAACTCCTCGCGGTGATTCCCGCGAGCGGTGCGCGCGAATTCGCGGACGTCGAACCTGGTTCGTTGTCCGACTTCACCAATAGTTGTCATGAAATGTGGCCTTTGCTGCTCTCTCTAGCGACTGTTCGTCGCACACAGTTGCCTGCCAGCACCGTATCGTAAGTGCCATGGGTGTAGCTCTCGTGACCGGGGGAACGTCCGGCATAGGTGCCGCGTTCGCCAGGCAACTCGCTGCGCGGGGAGACGACCTGGTGCTCGTTGCGCGCTCATCGGCTGGCCTCGAATCC
>DASXCU010000006.1:0-8627 GCA_036491035.1 Galbitalea sp.
GTACAGGTACAGGACTCCGTCGGGACCCGGTTCCCGGAGCCACGCTGCGGCCACCGCGAAGCGATCACTCACGCTGGCCGCCGACCGATACTCGGCGCCCCGGAGCACGGCACGGGTGAACCCGCTGTCCGCATATCGAGCCGGGCCCACCACGACTGCCGACAACCCCTCCGCTACCGCCCCCTCGAACAGCGTGGGCTTTCTCTGCCAGGTCGCGGGATCCAGCCGGTCGTCCCAGCCGCTCAGCTCGTTGACGACGCGATCGTTGGTCGAGTCGAGCACGGAGTAGCCGACCAGGCCGTGCTGGCCGGGGAGATCGCCGGTAGCGAGAGACGCAAGCGCGGCCGCGGTGGTCGTCGGGAAAACGGTTTCGATGGTGCGGCCGGATGCCGAGCTGAGTGTTCGAGCGTGGCCCGCACGGGCCTTCAGCGCTGCCGCTCCGAGACCATCCACCAGCACGAGCACGACGCGGTGGGCCGACGGGAGATCGAGCCGATTTTCGCCAGCTGTGAGGCTCGCGAGGCAACTCTCCAAAACGTCGGCAAGGCTGATCCGGTCCCCACTTCGCGCCGGTAGCATGGGTGCAATCTTATGGCTACTCCTCCTTCCCCCGTCTCCGATGGCAGCACGACCGAGGCTCCCGGCGAGCGCATCGAAGACGTCGATGTCTCGGTCGAGATGCAGGGTTCGTTCCTCGAGTACGCGTACTCGGTCATCTACTCCCGCGCCCTTCCCGACGCCAGGGACGGGTTGAAACCGGTCCAGCGACGCATCCTCTACCAGATGACGGAGATGGGCCTTCGACCCGATCGTGGGCACGTGAAGTCCAGTCGTGTAGTGGGCGACGTGATGGGCAAGCTGCATCCGCACGGTGACGCATCCATCTACGACGCGATGGTACGGCTCACCCAGGACTTCATGCTGCGGGTTCCCCTGATCGACGGGCACGGCAACTTCGGGTCGCTGGATGACGGCCCGGCCGCTCCCCGCTACACTGAGGTCCGGCTCGATGGCGCCGCGCTCGCAATGACGGAGGGGCTCGACGAGGACGTCGTCGACTTCGTCCCGAACTACGACAACCAGTTCACCCAGCCCGAGGTGCTCCCGGCGGCATTCCCGAACCTGCTCGTCAATGGCGCGAGCGGCATCGCGGTCGGCATGGCGACCAATATGGCGCCGCACAACCTCATCGAGGTGATCGGAGCGGCGCGGCACCTGCTGGAGAACCCCAACGCCTCGCTCGATGAGCTGATGGAGTTCGTGCCCGGACCGGACCTTCCAACCGGGGGGACCATCATCGGGCTCGCCGGCATCCGCGATGCCTACGCAACCGGCCGCGGCGCGTTCAAGACGCGCGCGAAGGTGTCGGTCGAATCCATCTCTGCTCGAAAGACCGGACTCGTCGTTACCGAACTCCCGTACCTCGTCGGCCCGGAGCGGGTGATCGAGAAGATCAAGGACGGGGTCAACTCCAAGAAGATCAGCGGCATCTCGGATGTCACGGACCTCACCGACCGCAAGCACGGCCTGCGGCTCGTGATCGGCATCAAGACCGGCTTCAGCCCGGACGCCGTGCTCGAGCAGCTCTACCGGCTCACCCCGCTCGAAGACGGATTCAGTATCAACAACGTCGCCCTCGTCGACGGCGGCCCGCGCACCCTGGGCCTGCGCGAGTTGCTCCAGGTGTACGTCGACCATCGGCTCTCGGTGGTCACACGTCGGAGTCAGTACCGGCTGGCGCGCCGCCGCGAGCGGCTGCATCTGGTCGAGGGTCTCCTCGTGGCCATCCTCGACATCGACGAGGTCATCCAGGTCATCCGCACCTCGGACGACAGCGAGGCCGCACGCAACCGACTCGTCGAGGTGTTCGACCTCAGCCAGGTGCAGGCGGAGTACATCCTGGAGCTGCGACTTCGTCGCCTCACTCGATTCAGCCGAATTGAGCTGGAGACCGAGCGCGACGAACTGCACCGCGAAATCGAGGAGCTCGAGGCGATCCTGTCCGATCCCGCGCGAATCCGCCGCGTGGTGGGAGACGAGCTCGAGGCAACCGCGGAGCGGTTCGGAACGCCCCGTCGCACACTCCTTACCGAGGCGAGGCCCTCGATAGCGACGACCACGTCCCGCTCGGCCCGCTCGGCAGCTCCCGACCTGGAAATCGCGGATGCCCCGTGTCGGGTCATCCTGTCGACCACCGGGCGAGCCATCCGCGTCGACCTCCCCGACGACGGGAGCGAACTGCCGTTGGCGAAGAGGCGCAGCAAGCATGACGCGATCCGCTCCATTCTCGACACCACGAGCCGCGCTGAGATCGGCGCCGTCACATCGCTCGGGCGCCTTCTCCGGTTCACCGCGGTCGACCTGCCATCCGTTCCGGCCAACTCAGTACAGCTCGCCGCAGGCGCGCGGATCGCCGACTACCTCGCGCTGACCAACAAAAAAGAGAAGGTACTGGCGCTGGTATCGCTGGCATCCGAGAACCCGATCGCGATCGGCACTGCCCAGGGCGTCGTAAAGCGAGTCGCACCGGGATTCCCGTCGAAACCGGACTTCGAGATCATCGCCCTGAAGCCGGGCGATGAGATCGTCGGCGTCCACCAGGGGCCCGAAACGGATGAGCTGGTGTTCGTGAGCACGGACGCCCAGCTCCTGCATTTCCCCTCCTCGGCCGTACGCCCGCAGGGCGTCTCGGCAGCCGGAATGGCGGGCATGAACGTTTCAGCAAAGGCATCCGTGATCTTCTTCGGGGCGATCGACCCGTCGGCCGATGTCGTCGTCGCTACCATCTCGGGGTCGTCGGCGGTGCTTCCCGGCACGGATGCGGGTCGGGCGAAGGTATCCGCCTTCTCCGAGTTCCCCGGCAAGGGGCGGGCAACGGGTGGCGTGCGCGCACACAGCTTCCTGAAGGGCGAGGACTCGCTCGCTCTCGCCTGGGTCGGCGCGGCTCCCGCCGTTGCGGTCGGGACCGACGGATCTGCTCGGGACCTGCCGGAGACCGGCGCCCGGCGCGACGCATCCGGATCCCCACTGGAGGCGGTCGTCGGCTCGATCGGGTCCGCGCTGTAGATGCGCCCGCCGCTGCCAGCGACACGCGGCGACGCGTTCGAGCTCGCCGAGTTCCTTCGCTCCGTCGACCTGACCGTCAGCGGTATCGGCGAACCCGAACTGCACGCGTGGGTCGATCTCGATGTCGACGGGCGGATCGTGGGTTGCACGGGGTTCGAACTCGAGGGAGACCAGGCGCTGCTCCGCAGTGTCGCTGTGCATCCCGCACTTCGCCACTCGGGCCGGGGAACTGAGCTCGCTCGGTTCGCGATCCGTAAGGCAGTCGAATCGGGCGCGACCCGGGCGTGGCTGTTCAGCCGACGCTCTGGACCGTTCTGGGAGAGTATGGGATTTACGCCCTCCGACGTCGATGAGTTGGCGAATGCCCTCCCGACATCACACCAGGTTCGCGCATTCACCGAGTCGGGCCAGCTGCGCTACGAGAGCGCCTGGTCCCGTTCGCTGCCCTGAACGCGACCGCCGGCTCCCCGTCTGGTTGTGATGTCGAAAATTCAGGAGATCCGTATCGGGGGTCGCGCATATTCGGCGCAGGCCCGGGCGGTGCCGAGAAGAGCCGCACGGATTCCCTGAGTTTTCGACGCGATGGTGGTGGCGCGCTGAGTCCTCACCGCTCCCGGCCCGGCAGCCACGGCGCGCTGGGTCGAGCGCCTGTTGAAAATTCAGGGAATTGGTTTCTCATCCGGAGCTTCAGGCGCTCGAGCATGCGGTTCCGGGGCGTCACCGCGAACGAAATCCCTGAATTTTCGACACGACAGACCAGTTGGACGTTACCGCGCCGATGACCCGGGCGATGGGCTGGCCGGATGGCGAGTCAGGGCGCGGGCAGAACCGCGTAGCGCGCCTTGATGGCGGCAAGTTTCGCGGGCTGTGTATAGACCAGGACGCTCTGGCCCGGCCCGCAGGAAAACGTGGAATCGGGGAAACCGAAGTGCGTCTCAATGTAGTCGACGCTGATCGCTGGCTCGTCGCCACGACCGTTGATGTAAAAGAAATGCCCGACGTTGTCGCGTGCGTAGTCGCGGTTGGTCAGCCAGTACGCCCGCACTCCACTGCTTTTCAGCTGGATGAGACGGATCCCCCGCCGCGAGGTGAGTTCGAGTCGCCTGGCGTCCGAGAAGGTGGCGTAACCGACCGTCATACCCGCCGGCAGCTTGGCGTCGAGGCAGCGCGTTTCCGCGCTCCGGTAGGCGAAATACCTCGAGACGTGCCCGAGGTTGCTCGCGCCGCCCGTGACTGCTCCCGCGACGACCAGGCTCGCGATCGCGACACCCCCGGCCCACGGCAGCCATGTGCTCGGCAGGGGAAGCAACACGAGCACAAGCGGCAGGACGATTACCGGCCACAGGTACAGGTAGTCGGTGATGATGAGCACGACGGTGCCTGCCAGCCCCGCGAGCGGCAGAATGGCGTAGTAGATCGCCACGCCCGGCACGGCACGATTCGCGAGCCGGTGACGGATCATCCGCACCGCGAGCACCACGGCGACGACGACACCGCTCAGGTCCAGCACGACGCCAGCTAGCGTCACCATCGCCGTCGCGGGAACCGAGAGCAGCGATCGCAGGTACGCCTCGATGACCTGCACCCGTCCGGCGAAGATCGAAGTATCGACGTACGCGAACGGCGAGCCACCCTGCAGCCGTCCGAGGAACGCCAGCCGGAGAGCGACAGCAAGCACAATCACGCCGCCGGCCAACACGGATGGTCGCACTATCGACCGCACTCCGCCAGCGAGTGCTCGCACCAGCAGCACCACAACAAACGCGGGCACGAGGAACACCAGCGCCAGCGGATTCGAGGCGGCGGTGAGCGCGATTCCGATTCCGAGCGCGATTTTGGCCGCGCGACCGCAGGAGAAGAACAGCACGGGTGCCACTAGGAGCAGCAGGTACATCCCGAAGTAATACGTGGGAGCCAGTTGGTACTCGAACAGCCAGCTCGTTCCGAGCAGCGGGAGCAACAGCAGCGGCGTCATCGCGATACCCGCACGGCCAAGGCGACGCGTCACGCTCTCGGCCGGGTACAGGTAGCGGAGAACCGCGACGAGCCCCAGGAAGAGCAGGGCGCTATTGATCAGGGCGACGACGAAGTAGTACGCCTGCACGGTGCCGCCGGCGAGTCCGAACGCAATCAGGCTGATCGGGATCTCCGGGAAGACGAATACCTGCGGCGAGAAGCTCCAGTCGAGTGGCCGACCGAGGTAGACATCCTGGGCGAACTGGAACAGCACCCCATTGTCGCTCGATCGCAGCTCGAACGTGATCGGCCAGTTTGTGGCCCCCGGATCCCCCGCGCGAATCAGGAAGACGACGGCGGCGACACCGACGACGATCAGCGTTGCGAGCGCGATCCACAGCAGCCGACGAGCCATATCCCGAGCCTAACGAGTGGGCGCTAGGCGTCGATTCGGGCCTTGTCGAAACCGTCGCCGGCGACGATGAACTCCTTGCGCGGGGCGACCTCGTTCCCCATCAGCAGCTCGAACACGCGGGAGGCTTCCTCGGCGGCGGCCGCGTCTTTGACGGTGACCCGTCGCAGTGTTCGGAATCGGCGATCCATCGTCGTTGACGCGAGCTGATCGGCATCCATCTCGCCGAGGCCCTTGTACCGCTGGATGGGGTCCTGGTAGCGCTTGTTCTGGCGTTTCAGGTCCGCCAGCACCGAGGCGAGTTCGGTCTCGGAGTAGGTGTAGATGGTCTCATTCGGCTTAGAGCCGGGGTTCATAACGATGACCCGGTGCAGCGGCGGCACTGCCGCAAACACCCGACCCTCCTCGATCATGGGTCGCATGTAGCGGAAGAACAGGGTCAGCAGCAGCGTGCGGATGTGAGCGCCGTCGACGTCGGCGTCGCTCATCATGATGATCTTGCCGTAGCGCGCCTGCGAGATGTCGAAAGTGCGGCCGGAGCCTGCGCCGACGACCTGAATGATCGACGCGCACTCGGCGTTGGACAGCATGTCCGAGATCGACGCCTTCTGGACATTCAGGATCTTGCCCCGGATCGGCAGAAGCGCCTGGTACTCGCTGTCGCGCGCCAGCTTCGCGGTGCCGAGCGCCGAGTCACCTTCGACAATCATCAGTTCGGTGTTCAGCACGTCCGTCGAACGGCAGTCGACGAGTTTCGCGGGCAGGGAGGAGCTTTCGAGCGCGTTCTTGCGGCGCTGGGTCTCTTTGTGGGCGCGCGCCGAGATCCTCGACTTCATTTCGGCGACGATCTTGTCCAGCACGAGCGAGCTCTGTGCTTTGTCGTCCCGCTTGGAAGACGCGAAGCGCTCGGCCATGGTCTTTGCGATGACGTTCGCGACTATATTGCGCACGGCCGGTGTGCCGAGCACTTCCTTCGTCTGGCCCTCGAACTGCGGCTCCGGCAGGCGAACGGTGAGCACGGCGCTCAGGCCGGCGAGGATGTCATCTTTCTCCAGCTTGTCGGTTCCGACCTTCAGCCGCCGGGCATTCTGTTCGACCTGGGATCGAAGGAACTTCATCATTCCCTGCTCGAATCCGGCCTGATGCGTGCCGCCCTTGGGCGTTGCGATGATGTTGACGAAGCTGCGGAACACGGTTTCGTAGCCGGTGCCCCAGCGCAGGGCGATGTCGACCTCGCACGTGCGCGTGAGCTCCGTCGGCACCATAGCTCCTGTCGGCTGCAGCACCGGCACCGTCTCGGTGAATTCTCCGGAGCCCTGCATGCGCCAGGTGTCGGTGAGGGGCGCATCCGGTGCCAGGTATTCAACGAACTCCGAGATTCCGCCGGCGAAGCTGAAGGTCGAGACCACCGGCTCGGTGCCACGCAGGTCCTCGATCTCGAGACTGATTCCTGGCACCAGGAATGCGGTCTGGCGCGCCCGGCTCATCAACTCCTCGGTCTGGAAGTCGGCACCCTTCGTGAAGATCTGCCGGTCCGCCCAGTAGCGGATGCGCGTGCCCGTCACGTTCTTGGCGACCTTGCCGACGATCCGGAGTTCGCTCCCGGACACGAACGGAGAAAACACCGCGTCGGGCGTGGGGTTGTTCGAATCGGGATCGGCGAAAGTGCCCGGTTCGCCGCGGTGGAAGGACATCGCGTAGGTCCTGCCATCCCGGTCGACCTCGACGTCGAGTCGCTCAGACAATGCGTTCACCACGGATGCGCCGACGCCGTGAAGGCCACCGGACGCGGCGTACGAACCCGAGCCGAACTTGCCCCCGGCATGCAGTTTCGTGAAGACGACCTCGACGCCGGTGAGTCCGGTCTTGGGCTCGATGTCGACGGGAATGCCGCGAGCCTGGTCACGCACCTCGACCGAGCCGTCAGCGTGCAGGACCACTTCGATGGATGTGCCATGCCCGGCGAGCGCCTCGTCGACCGAGTTGTCGATGATCTCCCACAGGCAGTGCATGAGACCGCGCGCGTCGGTCGAACCGATGTACATGCCGGGTCGCTTGCGTACCGCTTCGAGGCCCTCCAGTACGGACAGATGTCGGGCGGAGTAGTCGGAACTTGCCACGAGGACTCCTTTGAAGTTGAGGGCAGGACTGTGTCCAAGACTAATTCGAGCTACCGATCCGCCCGTGACCGACACCCGGACTGGGGTCCTCAGGGGCCGGACTTTGCGCGCACAGCGAAATACAGGGGAAATACCGGGCGAATGACCCATGTCTGTAACACGGGCATGTTTGGATAGAGGTACGGAACGAACGAGTACCAACACCCGAAGGAGCAGCATATGTCGCAGATCACCGAGAACGATGTCGAGCTGCGCTCTGCCTTCCAGCTCTCGGCGCTCGACCGCTGCGACAGCTGCGGCGCTCAGGCCTACGTTCGGGCGACGATGACGACCGGTGAGCTGTTCTTCTGCGCTCACCACGCTGCGCAGTTCAAAGACAAGCTGTCGGCAACCGCGCTCGAGTGGCACGACGAGTCATACCGACTGCTGGACGACCAGAACGCGTAAAGCGCCCACCCTCGTACTTCACGAATCAGCCGAATCACCTGTGGGTGGTTCGGCTGATTCGATTCAGGCTTGCGCCAGCCCCCGTCGCACCGCCCAATGCTGGCCCGACACGGGGATCGTCCGTCATGGTTACGGGCTTCACTGCGGTCCTCGCGGCTCCGTGTGCGTCGCCCACGTCCACGAACACATTCCCGGTCAAGCTGACCTGGAGTTCCAAGGGTGGCACGAAGTGGACGATTACGGACCAGGAGAATGACGTAACGGGAGTTGCCGTGGGCGCATCGGGCACCGTGCAGCAGGACTGCAGCACGAACCACGGAGAAGACGTCTACAGCTTCACCGTGACGACAACCAACCCGGCCTACAGCGGCAAGTACGCCAACAAGAACGCGATCGTCAAGGCCGCGTATCCCGGCTAGACCGAGCGCGGCTGCTGCACCCGCTCAAATGGATGCCAGCGACGGTCATCCCGGAAGTCGGCGAGGCGGGCGTCGTACGCCGCAAGGGCGAAGTCCTCGTGTGCCAGCCGTGGTTCCGAATCCGGATCGAGCTGGGCAAGCAACGCGCGCGTGAAGTGCGGATTGACGACCAACAGCGGCCCGATGAGTGACGTGCCGATGAAGTTG
>DASXCU010000007.1:0-21172 GCA_036491035.1 Galbitalea sp.
TCCCGAACTGCTGACCGCGACGGCCGCGAACCCAACGATCGCGCAGCTCCTGGGCCAGCTCGCGCCCCAGCTGCAGGCTCAGGTCACCGCCGCGGCGACCGCGCAGCACGTGCCGGCCGCCGCCATCCCGAGGGTAGTTACGACGGATGTCGTGCCCCTCGCATCCACGGATCCGCGCGGCTCGACGATTGGCGCATCCTCCTTCCCTCTGGTGCTGGGCGGGATCCTCGGCGGCGCACTCGTCGCGGTGACCGTTGTTGGCGTGTGGCGACGGCTCGCCGCCCTCGCGGTGTACGTCGTGGTGGCGTCGGCGGCAATCACCGGCGTCCTTCAGGGCTGGTTCGGGGCCCTGCTCGGTAACTACTTCGTCAACGCGGGAGCAATTGCCCTCGTTCTGGCGGGGATCGGCGGGACAATGCTCGGGCTTGCCGCTCTCATCGGAGCCCGCGGTATCGCGGTCGGTCCGGTGCTATTCATTCTTGGCGCCAATCCGATCTCCGCGGCCGCCGTGCCGATCGAATTTCTCGTCTCGCCGTGGGGCGCGGTCGGCCAGTGGTTCCCGCCGGGAGCCGGCGCGACGCTGCTCCGAAACCTGTCGTACTTCCCGAAGGCCGACCTCGGATTCCCGTGGCTCGTGCTCGCCGGCTGGGCCGTCCTCGGGCTCCTCCTGAGCGTTCTCGGCCACTTCCGGAACGCTGGCGGCGCGTCGCACGAGGCGGAGATCGAGGCCGAAGCGGCGACCGCGTAGGGCGGCCGGCTACCCGCCCAGGGTGCGCTTCACCCAGCGAGTACGTAGTTCGTTGCGGACGGTGCTCTGCGTCGACGCCTTCATGAAGAGGTCCGAGCCGTGGAATGCGCCCGACCAGACGTGGAGCTCACACTCGCCGCCCGCGGCCCAGATCCGGGACGCGTACGCCACATCCTCGTCACGGAACACCTCGGCAGAACCCACATCGATGTATGTCGGCGGCAGGTTGCTGAGATCCTTCGCGCGGGCCGGAACCGCGTAGATCGAGACATCGTCCCGTCCGCGCCGGTCGCCGAGTAGCGCATTCCAGCCGATCTCGTTCGACGACTTCGGCCAGACGCCGATCCCGTCGAATTGGTGGCTCGAGACGGTATCGTTCGCGTCGTCGATCATCGGGTAGATCAGCATCGACGCGGCGAGGGCCGGCGCGCCCAGGTCGCGTGCCATGAGTGTCACGCCCGCCGCGAGGCCGCCGCCGGCGCTACCGCCCGCGATCATCAGGCGGGCGGGATCGAAGCCGAGCTCGTCGGCATGCTCCGCCATCCACTTCAGCCCCGCGTAGCAGTCGTTCACGGGAGCGGGGTCCGGATGCTCCGGAGCCAGCCGGTAGTCGACGGATACGACCACCGCATCCAGCTCCTCCAGCCACTCGAGCACGATCTCCATGCCGCCGAATCGGTCGCCCGAGATCATGCCGCCGCCGTGTGTGTGGTAGATCCCGGGGGAGCCGGCGACGTGATCCGGTTTCCTGAAGATGCTGATCTCGATGTCGGGATCGCCGTCGGGCCCCGGAATAGTGCGGTGCTCCATGAGCACGTCGTGACCCTCCAGCTGCACTTCGATGGGCGGCGCGAACGGGTTGCTGCGCCGGTCGACGATCGTGTCGACGGTCAGCGGCGGCTCGGCGTTGACGAGCGCGATCGCCTCGAGAAACTCGGGGTCGTACGGCGGCCGGGGGAGATCAGGCATGGGAGGCTCCGTTCGCGGCCACGACGGTGTGGCCCGCCCTCCATTCTGTGGGAATACCGTGCCGCAGTCATCCGTTAGAGTTAATATCAATGCAAACGCATGGATATAACTCTCAGGAGCGGGCAATGCAGTTCGGGATCTTCACCGTCAGCGACGTCACGACGGACCCCACCAACGACACAACGCCGACCGAGCACGAACGCATCAAGGCGCTCGTCACGATCGCGAAGAAGGCTGAGGAGGTCGGCCTCGACGTCTTCGCTCTGGGTGAGCACCACAACGAGCCCTTCGTTTCGTCGAGCCCGACGACAACCCTCGGATATATCGCCGGCCAGACCGAGAACCTTCTGCTCTCGACCGCCACGACACTGATCACCACGAACGACCCGGTGAAGATCGCCGAAGACTTCGCAATGCTGCAGCACCTGAGCGACGGTCGTGTCGACGTCATGATGGGGCGCGGCAACACGGGCCCCGTGTATCCCTGGTTCGGCAAGGACATCCGTGACGGCATCCCGCTCGCCATCGAGAATTACGCGCTCCTGCACAAGCTATGGCGTGAACACACCGTCGACTGGCAGGGCAAGTACCGCATGCCGCTGCAGGGGTTCACGTCGACCCCGCGACCACTGGATGATGTGCCGCCGTTCGTCTGGCACGGCAGCATCCGCTCGCCCGAGATCGCCGAGCAGGCCGCGTACTACGGAGACGGCTTCTTCGCGAACAACATTTTCTGGCCGAAGGAGCACTACATGAAGCTCATCGGCTACTACCGCCAGCGCTTCGAGCACTACGGACACGGTTCGGCCGACCAGGCCATCGTCGGACTCGGCGGCCAGGCGTTCATGCGCGCCAGGTCGCAGGATGCGGTCGACGAGTTCCGTCCGTACTTCGACAACGCCCCGGTCTACGGTCACGGTCCGAGCCTCGAGGACTTCACCGAGCAGACCCCGCTCACGGTCGGCAGCCCGCAGCAGGTCATCGACCGGTACGCGTCGATGCGCGAGTACTTCGGCGACTACCAGCGCCAGCTGTTCCTGATGGACCACGCCGGCCTGCCCCTGAAGGCGGTGCTCGAGCAGCTCGACATCCTCGGCGAGGAGGTCGTGCCGGTGCTCCGCAAGGAGTTCGCGAAAGACCGCCCGGCGCACGTTCCGGATGGGCCGACCCACGCATCCCTCGTCGAGGCCTCTCGGTCGACGGCGGGAACCGATCTCAAGGATGTCGCGCCCGAATTGGCGTCGGAGGCGAGTAACAATGCCTGAAATTACTGAAAAGTCCTTGAGATCGGTTGTCGTCGTGTCGGCCGGACTCGGCCAGCCCTCATCCACCCGGCTGCTGGCCGACCGCCTGACGAGCGCCACGGTAGACCGGTTGCGCGAACAGGGCGTCGAGGCCGAGGTGCGAGTGGTCGAACTACGCGATCTGGCGCACGACATCACCAATAACCTGCTCACCGGGTTCGCGAGTCCCAAGCTGCAGGAGGTTGTGGATGCCCTGTCCGACGCGGATGGCCTGATCGCCGTTACCCCGATCTTCACGACCAGTTACAGCGGCCTGTTCAAGAGCTTCGTCGACGTCCTGGACACGACCGCCCTCACCGACCTGCCGGTGCTGATCGGCGCGACCGGCGGGACCGAGCGGCACTCGCTCGCACTCGACTACGGGATGCGGCCACTGTTCACCTACCTGCACGCGGTGGTCACACCGACCGCGGTGTATGCGGCGTCGAGCGACTGGGGGAGCGACGCCGGTCTCGCCGATCGGATCGCGCGAGCATCCGGCGAGCTGGCGACCCTTGTCCGCAAGAGCGATCGGAGCACCAGAGTGCGCGATCCATTCGAGCTGCCCGCGGGTTTCAGCCCCGTCTAAGCACGCGGTTTCGATACGCGTCGCTTCGCGGCGCTACTCAACCGACTACAGCTAAGCGGCCACGTAGTCTCTCGATCGCAGTCGCGCCAGGCCCAGGGCACCGAACAGGATCGCCAGCACCGCAATGAGGATCAGGGGCAGCGGATCGGGATGCGTGGTGGAGAGGCGCTGGATCGCGGTGAACGGGGTGTTGTCGGAGAGCCACTTCGGCAGCTTGAGCAACGGACCGAACATCGAGATCAGCACCGCGATCCCGTAGACCACCCATGACGCGGTGAGTGCTGCGCGCGGCAACCATCCGGTCAGGAGCACGACAACTCCGATCACGAGCAGCATCGTCGGCCAGTACTCGAGGGCGATCAGAGCGAAGCGTCCGCCCTGGCTCGGGTCGGAGATGGCGGCCCCATAGCTGGCGCCCTCCGCCCATCCGCTGATCACGAGCACCACGAGCGAGAGCACCGCCGGGACGGCGATCCGGGAGGCTGCCCAGCGCAGGCGCGAGAGCGCGCCCGTCCACTGCAACTCGACGCTTCCATCCGCCTCCTCCGAGCGGAGGGTCGCCGCGCTCTGCAGGACGAACGCTGCGATGAGCAGCGCCATCGCCATCGTGAAGTAGCCGAGCAACCCCGTGAGAACGTTGCCGTTCAGACCGCCGAGGAACTGCTTCGCCGGCGCGGCGTTTCCTTTCAGAAGGTTCGCGAACGCGACGGCGATGCTGCCGAAGAACAGGCTCCCGACCAGGATGCCGACGCCCCAGCCCAGGATCGACCAGCGCTGCAGGCGCAGCGTCAGCCCGACCGGAGTCTGGGTGAGCGCGCTCGCGGTACGGGCGCCCGGACGATCCGGCAGGATGCCCGCGCCGAGGTCACGCATCGACTCCAGCCGGAGCGAGAGCACGCAGAGGACGAGACCGGTGCCGGCCAGCAGCAGGAACGGGAGCCAGTTGTTATCCCCGTAGGAGCGCATCGCCTGGCCCCAGCCGACCGGCGAGGCCCAACTGATTCCTCCCGCGACTTCGTGTTTCGCGGCCAGGTCGCCGCCGGCCCGCAGCAGGTAGGCGATCGCGAGCACGATCACGGCAATGCCGTTGGCTCCTCGACTGGTTTGGGACAGTTGTCCGGTCAGCGCGGCGATCCCGAGGAATGCCAGCCCAACACCGGTGAAGGATGCGCCCATCACGAGCGACCCGTAGGCGGGCAGTTTCTCTCCGATCGCGGCTCCCGCGCAGGCGAGTCCGACGACGACGGTGAAGAGCGCGACCATGATCCAGTTCGCGAGCGTGTACGCGTGCCGACCGAGGACACCCGCGCGCAGGAGCTCGGTGCGTCCGGTCTCCTCCTCGGCACGTCCGTTGCGGGCGACCAGGAAGATAACGGCGAACGCGAGGGCGATGGCATCCGTCATCCAGATCTTGATGACGAGGATGCCGCCGAGAGTCCCGGCCGCGTAGGGAAGGCCGGTCAAGGCCGCGACGGACGGGGTGTTGGCGATTGCGGCGTACTGGGTGCGATCGGCCTGCGTGGGGAAGGACTGGCGCTGCGACACGATTACGATCGCGATGAGCCCGGCGAGCACGAGAACCCAGACGAGCATCCGCACCCAGTTGCGGCGGAACAGGAAGCGCAGGACTGTGGTCCAGCCGGCGAACTCCTGGGCGGAGGCGGACATCGGTCGAGTTGCGACGGCGGCAGTCATTTGACGCCCGCTTCCGCTGCAACCCCGTAGTGACGCAGGAACAGTTCCTCGAGCGACGGAGGCTCAGACACGAGCGCCCGTGGGCCGAGCGTGGCGAGCGTCTTCAGGACGTCGGACATCGAACTGTCGTCGACCGAGAACGTGACGCGGGAGCCGTCTACCGTGACGTCGTGGACACCGCCGATCCGTTCGAGCGCCGCCGGGGAGCTCTCCAGCGAGACGGTGATCGTTGCTCGCTGCAGGTGACGCAGGTCCGCGAGCACGCCCGCCTCGACGGTCTTCCCGGAGCGGATGATCGTGACCGTGTCGCAGAGCTTCTCGACCTCGGCGAAGATGTGGCTCGACAACAGCACCGACTGACCGGCCGACTTCGCCTCGAGCACGCACTGCGTGAACACGCCCTCCATGAGCGGGTCCAGCCCGCTCGTCGGCTCATCGAAGATGAGCAGTTCGGCGCCGCTAGCGAGGGCTGCGACCAGCGCGACCTTCTGGCGATTGCCCTTCGAGTAGCTCCTCGCCTTCTTGGTGGGATCGAGATCGAAGCGCTGCAGCAGGGAGTCGATGCGCTTGCGGTCGACGTCGCCGCGAAGCCGGCACAGGATGTCGATGGCCTGGCCGCCGGTCAGGTTTGGCCAGAGGTTCACATCCCCGGGGACGTACGCGATGCGCTTGTGCAGCTCGACCGCGTCGTGCCAGGGGTCACCGCCCAGCAGGCGTGCGCTCCCGCCATCCGCTCGAAGCAACCCGAGCAGGATGCGGATGGTCGTCGACTTCCCGGAACCGTTCGGCCCGAGGAATCCGGCCACCGTACCGGTGGCAACGCTCAGATCGAGTCCGCTCAGGGCGTGCGCCGATCCGAAGGACTTCGTGAGCCCCTTCGCATCGATGGCGAGGGTGTCAGTCATTTGTTGCTCCCGGTTGTGGTTGCGGTTGGTTCGGTGGAGGCGCCGGCGACCTGCTCGACGTAGGCGTCCAGGATGCTGCTGTCGGTCAGCAGCCCCTGCGTGTAGAGCTCGAGGAGGACGAAGGAGGTGCTGTTCGAGACGATCTGGATGAGTTCTGCGCCATTGCTGAAATCGGTGATGCCCTGCAGGTTCAGCTGCAGCAGCATGCCGCCAATGGACTGGGTGACCAGAAGTTCGAGGCGAGCCTCAGGGTCGCCGCTCGGTCGGATCATCCCCGAGGCTTCCGCCGCGCCGACGTATTCGCGAGCGTCGTCGATCATCCCGCGCAGGAATACTCGGCCGACTTCGCCGCCTTCGCGCACGCTGCGCAGGGTGTAGCCAAAGGTGGACCCGTACTGGTCGAGCTCCGCGATTCGGCCGACCGCCTGGGTCGGGGACATCCGGATGGTGTCGACCTTGAGTTCGAGGATGCGTCGGAGCACCTCGGCGTCGCACTCCAGGCGCAGCGCGTCCTTCGACCCGAAGTGGTGGGTGATGAGCCCGGCGCTGACGCCCGCGCGCGCCGCGATCTGCCGGACCGTCGCGTCGAATCCGGTGGCCGCAAACGCGTCGATGGCGGAGTCCCGGATTCGGGCCCTCGCGGTGAGATCGTCCATGGCTGCACGCACGTATAGAATGCTATACACACGTATAGCCACTCGTCAATGGCAGACGTCGGCCGGTGAGAAGTACGCTGGCGACATGGCCGAACTGTCCCGCAGGCACGTCCTCGTCCTGGCGGCGGTTGGGCTTGTGGCCGCCGGATGCGCGCCCGTAACGCCCGTCCATTCGGGGGCTCCCACGCCCGCGGGTCCGCCGGACTGGGCCGAACTCGCCGGAAACCTCAGGGGCGCGCTCGCCCGCCCCGGCGACTCGAGCTACGACACCGCGAAGCTCACCGAGAATCCACGCTGGGATGCCGCCATGCCTCTCGCCGTTGTCAGCGTCGCCTCAGCATCCGACGTTGCCACGGCGCTCCAGTTCGCGAAGAAGTACGGGCTGCCTCTCGCGCTGCGGTCGGGAGGACACAGCTATCCGGGCTACTCGGCCGGGGGAGCGCACGGAATCGGCGTGCCGCCCTCCCTCGTGATCGACACGCGTGGCCTGAACGAGATCACCCTCACCGGAACCTCGGTAAACGTCGGTGCCGGCGCGTCACTGGCCGAGGTATACAGCGCGGTCGGTTCGAAGGGACAGGCCATCGCTGGCGGATCCTGCGCAACGGTGGGTGTCGCCGGACTGACGCTGGGCGGTGGCGTCGGCGTGCTCGTCCGGGCGTACGGGCTCACGATCGACTCGCTCACCTCGGTCGACATCGTCACCGCGGACGGCGTCGCGCGCACCGCAAGCGCAACGACGAACCCCGATCTGTTCTGGGCCTGCCGAGGCGGTGGCGGAGGGCATCTCGGCATCGTGACGGCCCTGACCTTCGATACGGTCTCGGCGCCGACCGTCACGATGTTCTCGCTCAGCTGGCCGTTCGCCAGCGCCGACAGTGTGATCAAGGCCTGGCAGGCGTGGGCTCCAACCGCCAACGATCAGCTCTGGTCGACGCTCAAGCTGCTGAACGGTCCGAAGTACGGGGCGAATCCCGGAGTGTTCGTCTCCGGAACGTGGCTCGGAGCCGCAGCTGATCTGAACGCACAGTTCGCGCCATTCTTCGCGGCAGCGGGAACGCCGGCGTCCGACCTGCGCGGAACACACACCTACCTCGACGCCATGATGCGCTACGCCGGATGCGCGACGACCCCCATCGCGCAGTGCACCACGGGTCCAGGCGGAGCACTCGTTCGAGAGTCGTTCACCGCGACCTCCCACATCGCGAACGCCCCGCTATCGGACGCGGGTATCCAGCAGATCATCTCGAAAGTGGTTGCAGCTGGATCGGTCGCGGGCGTTCGGGAGGCAGGGATCTCGCTGGACGCCCTCGGCGGAGCCGTGCGCAAGGTCGATCCGACGGCGACCGCCTACCCGCATCGCAACGCGCTCGCGAGTATCCAGTACACGGCGACGTTCCCCGACGGCACGGATCCGGCGCCACTCGACTCCTTCGTGCGGGGATTCCGCGCTGCGATGGTTCCGCACTGGGGAGACGGCGCCTACGTGAACTACGCGGATGCGACGCTTGCCGACCCCGCCGCCTCCTACTTCCAGGGGAATGCGGCCCGGCTTCGCACGGTTCGCAACAAGTGGGATCCGCACCGCGTCTTCACGCAGCCGCAGGATTACTGATTGGGTTCGATTCGCGGTGCTACTCAACCAGCAATGATGTGAAGCAAGGTCATTGCTCGTTCATAGATTTCGTTCAGCATCGAAGGGTTGAGTATGTGCAACATCCTTGAGATTGGGAGCACGTCATGAGCATCACCCCCGAGGGCGACCACCAGCCCGAGAACACCGTCATCCCCGAGCCCGCTGCCCCCGAGCAGGCGCCGCGCAAGAAGCGCGGGATCTGGATCCCCATCACGGTCGCGACCGTGGCCGTGCTCTGCATCGGCGGTCTCGGAACGGCGACCGTCGCGGAGCTCACCGCAACGAACTCGACCGCCGCGTCCCCGTCATCCGGGTCGACCAACAACACTCACGGGTCGAACAGCCCGTTCGGCGGCGGCAACCGCTTCGGCGGCGGGCTGCAGGGCGGATCGTCGATCGGCCAGCAGGCAACGGCGAACGAGTCAGCCGCAACGGCAGCGACCGCGGCGCAGAAGGTTGGCGTCGTCACGATCGACACCGTGCTCGACTACGACACCAGTGAGCGCGCGGCCGGCACCGGCATGATCCTCACCTCAAACGGCTACATCCTCACCAACAACCACGTGGTCGAGGGATCGACGAGCATCGCCGTCACCATCGAGTCGACCGGCCAGAAGTACACGGCCACCGTGGTCGGCACCGACAAGACAGCGGATGTCGCGGTGCTCAAGCTCACCGGCGCCTCCGGACTGCACTCCGTCAGCTTCGCCGCCGCCGAGAAGGTTGCGGCGGGTCAGTCCGTGTACTCGGTGGGCAACGCAGAGGGCACCGGCAACCTGGTCACCGCCGTCGGAACGGTCGGCGCGGTCAACCAGTCGCTCACGATCGGCAGCGACTCGACCAATACCTCGGAGAACCTGAGCGGTCTCATCCAGCTCAACTCCGACGTCGTCTCCGGCGACTCCGGCGGCCCGCTGTTCGACAAGAGCGGCAAGGTCATCGGAATGGTGACGGCCGCCTCGAACGGCAGTGCGCAGGTGACCGGCTACGCGCTGAACATCGCCCAGGTGCTGAAGGTCGCGGATGCGATCGAGGCCGGCTCGACATCGAGTGACATCGTTCTCGGCTACCCGGCCTTCGCGGGCATCAACATCGCGAGCGACGGAACCACCGACGGCGGAGTCCCGGTGGCTTCGGCAATCGCCGGGTACCCCGCAGCCAATGCGGGTATCGCGTCGGGCGACGTCATCACTGCCGTCAACGGCGTCGCGGTATCCACCGCGACCCAGCTCAGCGCCACAGTGCAGGCCCACAAGGTGGGTGAGACGGTGACCATCACCTACCTCGACCCCGAGGGCGCATCGCACTCCGTCGGCGTCACGCTAGTTGCAGGGCCCGCCGCGTAATCTGGACAGGTGAAGAGGACCGGCGCGGGCATCCTGCTGCTGGCGGCGTTAGGGGCACTGCTGGCCGGATGCTCGTCGCCGGTTCCGAACCCGGCCAGCATCAGTGCGGCACAGCGTAAAGCCGCCACCCAGGCCGACCTGGACGATCGGTGGAAGCAGGTGCAGCCAGGCAACCCGACCTACCTTCGGCCGTCGGTTGCGATCATCCGGTACGTGAACTACCTCGACGAGGGGCCCGTGCTCGCGAAGTGCATGCGCGACTCCGGATACCCGCACGTGGCGTGGAGTCTCAAGGGCGGGATCATCGACACCGATGTGAAGCCGGTCGACCGTTTCCCGGTGGAGGTGGCGATCTACATCTGCGAGGCGCAGTACCCGTCGGACCCACTCGAGCTGGGTTATCTGAGCAATGCGCAGCAGCGCTACCTCTACCAGTACTGGGGCGACGAGACAGTGCCCTGCCTTCGGGCTCACGGCGCGATCGTGCCGAACGTCCCGCCGATCACCCAGTTCGGCGAGGGCTACGAGGATGTCGCCGAACTCAATCCGTTCGATCACGCCACGCGCCCCGACGGCATCTCCGAGTCGTACCTGCTGACCGCTTGCCCGCCGTACCCGGGGCAGTTGTATGCGGAGCATAAGTAAAAAAGCAGAGCGCGGAGCATAAGTAAAAAAGCAGAGCGCGGAGCATAAGTAGGTCGGCCCAACTGGGGTCGCGTCGCTGCAGCGGCCGAAACGACCCCTGCTGATACACTGGGACCCGGAGCAGGCTGGCTAGACGCTGGTCACCGGTGGTGAATTACTCAACAACCAAACGGGTTGGTGGGTGACTTTCTACTGTTGGCCAGACATGCGCCTCTACTTCGAGGAAGCCCACTCGGGCTATGCACGTGCGCGTTCTTTGCGCCGTGGAACCGCTCCCGCTCTCATGAAGAGTCGCCATCCACACGGGAAGACGACGTAAAACAAAGGAGAAACCCCCCTTGGAGGGTCCAGAAATCAAATTCGCCGAAGCCGTTCTCGATAACGGCAAGTTCGGCAAGCGGACGGTCCGTTTCGAGACCGGTCGCCTCGCGCAGCAGGCACAGGGTGCCGTTGCCGCGTATCTCGACGAAGACACCATGATCCTGTCGGCTACTTCGGCAGGCAAGAGCCCGCGTGACGGCTTCGACTTCTTCCCACTCACCGTGGATGTCGAAGAGCGTTCCTACGCTGCGGGCAAGATCCCCGGCTCGTTCTTCCGCCGCGAGGGCCGCCCGTCGACGGAGGCCATCCTGGTCTGCCGTCTCATCGACCGTCCACTGCGTCCGACCTTCGTCGAGGGTCTGCGTAACGAGGTCCAGATCGTCATCACGGTTCTGGCCATCGCGCCCGACGAGTTCTACGACGCCCTGGCCATCAACGCGGCATCCGCGTCGACCCAGATCTCCGGCCTGCCGTTCTACGGTCCGGTCGGCGGCATCCGTCTCGCCCTCATTGGCGACCAGTGGGTCGCGTTCCCGAAGTACAGCCAGCTCGAGGAGGCCGTCTTCGACCTCACGGTTGCGGGTCGCCTCACCGTCGATAAGGACGGAAACGAGGATGTCGCGATCATGATGGTCGAGGCCGAGGCAACGGAAGGCAGCTGGGACCTGATCAAGGCCGGGGCCACCAAGCCGGACGAGACCGTCGTGGCCCAGGGCCTCGAGGCATCGAAGCCGTTCCTGAAGCAGCTCATCAAGGCACAGCAGGAGCTCGCGGCGCAGTCTGCGAAGGCCATCCAGGAGTTCCCGCTGTTCCCGCCGTACCAGCAGGCGACCTACGACGCGGTCGCCGGTCTCGCGTACGACGAGCTGAAGAACGTCTACCAGATCGCCGACAAGATCGAGCGTCAGAACGCTGACGACGAGCTCAAGGACCGCGTCAAGGGACACATCGCCGCAGAGGTCGAGGCCGAGCGCCTTCCCGCCTCCGCGAACGGTGAGGTTTCGGCCGCGTACAAGTCGGTCTCGAAGAAGATCATGCGCGCACGCGTTCTCACCGAGGGCATCCGCATCGACGGTCGTGGGCTGACGGACATCCGTGCGCTCGACGCCGAGGTGCAGGTCATCCCGCGCGTGCACGGTTCCGCGATCTTCCAGCGCGGCGAGACCCAGATCCTGGGTGTCACCACGCTGAACATGCTCAAGATGGAACAGAACATCGACTCGCTGAACCCCGTTACCAAGAAGCGTTACCTGCACCACTACAACTTCCCGCCCTACTCGACCGGTGAGACCGGCCGTGTTGGCAGCCCGAAGCGTCGCGAGATTGGGCACGGCTTCCTTGCCGAGCGCGCGCTCGTGCCGGTTCTGCCGCCGCGGGAGGAGTTCCCCTACGCGATCCGCCAGGTGTCCGAGGCTCTCGGCTCCAACGGTTCGACGTCGATGGGTTCCGTGTGTGCATCCACCCTGTCGCTGCTGAACGCCGGTGTGCCGCTGCGCGCACCCGTCGCCGGTATCGCCATGGGACTCATCTCCGACGAGGTCGACGGCGAGACGCGTTACGCGGCTCTGACCGACATCCTCGGTGCTGAGGACGCGCTCGGCGACATGGACTTCAAGGTCGCCGGCACCAGCGAATTCGTTACGGCCATCCAGTTGGACACGAAGCTCGCTGGCCTCCCGTCCTCGGTTCTGGATGGCGCCCTCAAGCAGGCGAAGGAGGCCCGCACGACGATTCTCGCCGTGATCAACGCGGCCATCGACGCTCCAGACGAGATGGCCCCGACCGCGCCGCGCGTGATCTCGGTGCAGATCCCGGTCGACAAGATCGGTGAGCTCATCGGACCAAAGGGCAAGACCATCAACCAGATCCAGGATGACACCGGCGCCGACATCTCCATTGAGGATGACGGAACGGTGTACATCGGTGCGGTTGACGGTCCGTCGGCCGAGGCCGCTCGTGCCGCCGTCAACGCGATCGCGAACCCGCTGAACCCGGAGGTCGGCGAGCGGTTCCTCGGAACCGTCGTCAAGATCGCCACGTTCGGTGCGTTCGTCTCGCTCACGCCCGGCAAGGACGGCCTGCTGCACATCAGCGAGGTTCGTAAGCTCGCCGGTGGCAAGCGCGTCGAGAACGTCGAAGACGTGCTCGGTGTCGGCCAGAAGATCCAGGTGGAGATCACCAAGATCGATGACCGCGGAAAGCTGTCGCTCGCTCCCGTTCTCGAGGGCGATGACGCTGCCGACAGCGCCGACACGGACGGCTCTGCTGCATCCGCCGGCGGCGACAAGGACTTCGCGGACGCCAACGAGTAACGCACTAACTCTGGGCCCGTGCCACTTCGGTGGTGCGGGCCTTTTGCGTTACCCGACCAGTCAGCCGCCGCGACGCTCGCGGGCGACGTAGAGGTTGGCCACGGCGGTGCGGGACGAAACCTGCCAGCGGGCGAAGATGCCAGCGAGGTGGTTCTCGACCGTCTTCACGCTGATGCCCAGTTCGCTCGCGATGGTCGCATTCGGCAGCCCGCGCGCGACGAGACGGGCAATCTGCTCCTGGCGCTCCGTGAGGACCGGCACATCCGCTGAGCTGGATGCGAGTCCGAGGGCGGCCGGGATTGCCGTGCGCGATGGCAGTCCGAGCGCGCTCAGGATGCGCGACAGGTGGGTCTGAACGGTGCGCTCCGAAAGGAACAGCGTGCTGCCGATGCTGCGGTTGGTGTGACCCTCCGCGACGAGCACCGCGATCTCTCGCTCCCGATCGGACAGACTCGAGAAACCGCCATCCGTGGATCCGACGCTTCGAACCAGCTGCCGCCACTCACGAGCCGCGAGCCTGTGCACCGAGGTGGCGCCCAGCGCTTCGGCATCGGCTGCAATCTCGGTCAGGGTCTGGATGGCGAGGTCGCGTTCCCCGGATGAGGCGAGCGCGGTCGCGTAGAGAACGCGAGCTCGAAGACCATCGATTTGAGCCCCGGATGCTGCATCGAGCTGCGCTGAAGCGTTCGCCCTGGTCGCCGCATCCGCGTGATCGCCCTGCGCGATCGCGACTCGGCTCAGCGTGCGGGCGACGGCGGCCGCGGCAACCGGCACCGACGCGAGTGGTTCGCAGAGCTCGGCCCAGCGCAGTGCAGCCGGGATGTCGCCGCGCCGAAGGGCCGCGGTCACGAGTAGTTCGTACCCGAAGGCGCGGTCCCAGCTCTTGATCCGAGGCAGTTCGGGGCCGCCGCTCGCCGTCACCAGCAACGCTGCAGCGCGCTGCACCTGGCCAATCGCGGAAAAGGCCCAGGTCACGAGCAGGCACGAACCCACGGCGATGTAGTTGTGACGATCGTGCGCGGCATCGAGGACGCGGCGGCTCAGGCGCTCGACCTCGCGCCGATCGGATCGCTGGCCCGCTGCATAACACAGCAGCGCTTCTGCGAGCATGACGGCCTGCGGATGCGCGTCGATCTCGGGCAGAGCGAGAATCTCCGCGACCTGCCGGGTGACGCCGGCGAGGTCGCCGCTGAACGCCGCGGAGCGCGCGAACTGACTCATCACCAGCGGCAGGACGACCCGGGAGTACTGGGTGTCGGCCGTGTCGAACGGCCGGAAGCGCGTGATGAGTTCGGCCACACCCGCGAAATTGCCCGACGACATCGAGGCCTCGAACGCCGGGTAGGCGAGGAGCAGGCGCTCGGGGGAGTCGGCGGAAAGCCCAGCGGCAAGTTCGACGATCGCAGCGGGATCCGGCAGCTCCAGAGTGAACTCGACCCCGCTGTGCTCGGGCTGGATCATCGCCGCCGCGACCAGTCGCACCGCACCCGAGTAATAGCGGGCAGTTTCGGCGAGCGGACCGGCCGCATCCCGGGCGACAACCGCAGCCTCGAGGGAGGTTCGGGTCGCGCCCGGATAGTCGCAGGCGACGAGCTCGCAGAGGGCGCGGATCGAGAGCAGAATCGCGCGGTCCGAGCTCTCGGTTGCCGCTACGGCCAAGTCGGTCGCGCGAAGACTCGCCGCGTCGGGCGCTCCATCCGCGGCCTGGTCCCAGAGGGAGCCGACTTCGCTCCACAGGTCCATCAGTTCATGCTACTGGGACGGCGCATAGTCCCGATTGCTATCAAAATGCTGAATGGCCCGCAAGCACTGAGGTTTTGTCGCACTTGCGCAATATCGTGAACCCATGACGACCACCCCGCTCGAGGAGAGCACGAGTCCCGCGATTGGACCGCGGGATGTCGGTGGTACCGGAATCGTCGTCAGCCCCGTGGGCATCGACGGTGCCGTGTTCGGCTGGGCCGCAGGGATCGATCAGACGACGAGGGTGCTGGATGCCTACTGGACCGCGGGCGGCAACCTCGTCAGCACGGCAGACCACTACGCGGGCGGCCGCAGCGAGGTCATGATCGGGGCGTGGCTGCGCACGGTCTCGGATCGCGGGTCCGTCGTCATCGAAACCAGGGTCGGCCGTCATCCGGATGCGGCGGGCCTCAGCCGGCGGCGGATGCTCCGTGCCGTCGAGAACTCCCTGACCAGACTCGGAACCGACTACATCGATTTCCTGTCCTTCGACACCGAAGACGCGGACACGCCCATCGAGGAATCGCTGGAAACAGGCGCACGCCTCATCTCCGAGGGCAAGGTGCGCTTCCTGTCTGCGTCGCGCTTCAGCGCGGCGACCATCCGTCGGGTAGCGGAAATCGCGGCGGAGGCAGAGGGTCCGGCATTCCGTGCGATTCTGCTCGAGTACAACCTGATGGAGCGCGCAGCCTACGAGCACGAGTACCAGTCCCTCAGTGTGGAGCTGGGGCGCGCCGCGTTCGCGCGACTTCCGCTGGCCAACGGGTACCTGACCGCGCAATTCCGCACCCGGGACGATGTGCCGACAACCATCCTCTACAACGGCGCACTTCGCCACATCGGCCGCCGCGGCGATCGCGTTCTCGCCGCCCTCGAGTCCGTCGCCAAAGAGCTCGGCGAGACGCCGACCGCGATTGCCATGGCATGGGTGCTGTTGAAGCCCGGGATCGCGGCCGCGATCGTCCGCGCGACGGACGTCGACCAGGTCAGCGCCGCAATGGCCGCGACCAGGGTGCGTCTCGAACGCCACCACGTGACACAGCTGGACAAGGCCTCCGCGTAGAGCCGCCGCCGCCCTTGCGGCTACGGGGTCTCGGTGACGCCCATCAGCTGCGCGCGACCCAGGATGTGGCCGAGGAAGTTGAATCCGAGCACCGCCGGCGTGCTGCCGTCCTCGAGCTCCAACGACGGCACGTCGAGCGCAGTGACGGTAAAGAAGTAGCGGTGCTCGCCATGGCCCGAGGGCGGGGCGGCACCGATGTACCGGGATGCGCGGGCCTCGTTCGGCAGCGTCAGGGCTCCGGGTGGGAGAAGTCCGGCATCCGGATCTCCCGCGTTGCCGGCGAGACTCGTGACGCTGGCCGGGATGTTGTAGATCGCCCAGTGCCAGAATCCGCTGCCCGTCGGTGCGTCGGGGTCGTACAGCGTCACGGCGTAACTCTTCGTTCCCGCCGGTGCGCCCTCCCAGTTCAGAGTGGGGGAGCGATCCTCGCCACCGGCACCCATGATGCCGGAGCGAGCGGAGGTCGGCAGCGCGCCGCCGGAAGAGAAGTCTGGGCTCGAGAGCAGGAACGTGGGAACATCCGGCAGTCGCCAGTTCGGATCATTTGCCATGAGACCATCTTCTCCCCGCGGCGGCGAGCGCCACCTGAGAGTGCGCTACTTAGTTGATGCCAGGGATTTTCAGCCAGCCCAGCCCGAACAGCAGCAGGGCGAGGTCGAGTACCAGGGCAATGACCGTGATTGCGGCAAAGCCGCGACGGACGGATCCGCGGAAGATCAGCAGCAGGATCAGGACGATCAGAAGGATGATTTCGAGGATGTTGTTCGCGAGGATGCCCGGGAGCACCACGAACAGGGACAGGATCATGAGCACGCCGATAATGAGCTCAATGACCGCGAGTACACCGACACCGCGGCGTCCGCGAAGGCGGGCGATGGCGTCGACGATTGCCACGATTGCCGTGACAACGAGGAGCAGGAGGAGCGGGGTTAACGTGGGGATGTGCATAGCGGTCACCATAGCGACGTTCTGCTACGCGACGGCAGCCCTTATGACCTGGTCTGTAATTCTGCTAAGGGCGGCTGATGCGGCGATCGGGTCCCCCGCATAGCCACCCGACATCGCGCCGTCGCGGGCGAGGATGAAGTCGTCTGCGGCGTCGCCGGGCATCCGGTGGCCCAGATCCTGCAGTAGTTCGGCCAGGAATCCGGTCAGCCACTCGCGGTGACGGAGCACCACGGAGCGGACGGGGTGACGGTCCTCGGAGAACTCGGTGGCCGCGTTGAGGAATGCGTCGCCACGGAATCCGGGGCGAGCGATCTCGGCCGCGGTGTCCGCGACAATGGCGCGAAGTGCGGCCTCTGGAGTCGGGTTGGCCTCGAGGAGTGAATCGAATCGAGCGACCTCGGCGACGTGCCGGGCCTCGATGTACATGAGGATGAGGCGATCCTTGGATCCGAAGTGCTTGTAGAACGTCGCCTTCGTAACCTTGGACGTGCTGATCAGCCGGTCGATACCGACCGTGCGGATGCCCTCCGAATAGAAGAGGAGGTCAGCCGTCTCGAGGATGCGGATTTTGGCACCCGGAGCACGTTGTGCGGTCGGATCAAACTTGACGTCATTTAATGCGACCGTCACAACGCGGCTCCTTCACGGACTTGCGGCTAGGTGTCTCAAGCCGTTGGGTGCTACCCAAGCCGGGGGACTTGGGGCCAGTTCCGGGAGAGTTTCGGGTTCTCTTCCCGGGGTATGCCCGCGATTTGGGGAAATCGCGGACAAATGTGAGCCATTCGGGGTGGCTTACGGGCTATTTAGTTTTTTGGCTTCGGGTGCCTGATAAGAACACTAGCAGATGAGGACAGACAGACTCGTCTGTTTGTCCTCCAAATAGTACCCCATTTAGAGGGACTAGTGAATCCGTTTCGCTTACTCGCGAAACATCCGACAACCGAATCAATGACGTAGGCTCATCCGGTGACAATCGGCGCTGTGTCCCTGCCCCTCGACACGGCGGAACTCTCCTTCGTCGCATCCGGCGATTCGCTCGTGCGTCGCAGCGTGTTGCCGAGCGGAGTCCGCATCCTGAGCGAGGCGGTGCCGGGCGCGCGTAGCGCGACCATCGGCTACTGGGTCGCCGTGGGTTCCCGGGATGAGACACCCACGACGTACGGCTCGACACACTTCCTCGAGCACCTGCTCTTTAAAGGAACGCTCACGCGCAGCGCGCTCGATATCGCGGTGAGCTTCGACTCGGTCGGTGGCGAGCACAACGCCATGACGGCCAAGGAGTACACCTGCTACTACGCGAAGATCCAGGACCGTGACCTTCCGATGGCGATCGACGTCATCGCCGACATGTTCACCTCCTCCGTGCTGGATCGCACCGAATTCGACAACGAGCGCGGGGTGATCCTCGAAGAGTTGGCCATGGCCGACGACGATCCGTCGGATGTGACCAGCGAGCGCTTCTTCGAGGCGGTGCTGGGCGATCATCCGCTCGGTCGTCCCATCGGGGGCAACCCCGAGACGATTACCGCGGTCACGCGCGACGCCGTCTGGGAGCACTATCGCGCCAACTACCGTGCCCAGGATGTCGTCATCACTGTCGCCGGCGCGGTCGACCATGACCAGCTCGTCGCCCAAGTAACCGCGGCCCTGACGCGAGCAGAGTGGAACCTCGGCGCGGTCGCCTCGCCGGTCGAACGGCGCAGCGCCGACGGAAGCCTCATCGAGCGCGGTTCGCCGCTGGTGGTCGTGCAGCGACCGATCGAGCAGGCCAACCTCATCCTCGGTGTGCCCGGTCTCGCCGCCGCCAACCCGCGCCGCGCGACGCTGACGGTGCTCAATTCGATCCTTGGTGGCGGGATGTCCAGTCGACTGTTCCAGGAGATCCGGGAAAAGCGCGGGCTTGCCTACTCCGTCTACTCGTTCTCGCCCAGCTACTCGGACGCCGGACTGTTCGGGATCTACGCGGGATGCTCACCAGCCAAGACTTCGCAGGTGGCCGAGCTGATGCTCAGCGAGTTCCGCGGGATCGCCGCCGGCGGTGTGACCGAAGAGGAGATGCGGCGGGCGACCGGGCAGCTGAGCGGCGCATCCGCTCTCGCACTCGAGGACTCGGACACCCGGATGTCGCGCCTCGGGCGCAGCGAGCTGACGCTCGGAGAATTCGTCGACCTCGACGAGGCGCTTCGGCGCATCGACCTGGTCACCCCCGACGACGTGCGGGAACTGGCCGAGGAACTCGTGTCGCGGCCGCTGTCCATCGCCGCGGTTGGCACGGTGCCCGACGCGGCTTTCGAAGGACTGGCAGAGTCGCCAGCCCCGGTAACGAACTAGAAGGCAAGAAGTACTAGCAATGAGTCACTACCTCTATTTGGTGCGCCATGGCGAGCAGCAGGACGCGGAATACGGAATGCCGGACGGCAAACTGTCACCCCGCGGTACCCGCCAGGCGGAGGCCATCGCGAACCGACTGGGCGGCGTCCCGTTCAGCGGGGCATGGCATTCACCGCTGGAACGAGCGGCAGACACGGCGCGCATCCTGACCCAGCGGATGCCCGCGCTCGAGTCGAAACCGAGCACACTCCTCATGGACTGTGTGCCGAGCGGACCGACCCCGACCATGCCACACGCCTTCGAGGCGTTCTTCGGGTCGGTGACCCGCGAGGAGATCGAGGCGGGCGAAGCCCAGATGGCGGATGCGGTCTCCGAGTGGATGGTGCCCACGCACGAAGACACCCACGACCTCCTCATCACACACAACTTCGTGATCGCGTGGTTCGTGCGTGAGACCTTCGGCGCGGAATCGTGGCGCTGGATGGGCATCAACCAGGCCAATTGCGGGCTGACGATCATCCGGGTGCGCTCAGCGAAGCCGCCCGTTCTCATCACGCACAACGACCTCGGTCACCTTGCGCCCGAACTCCGTACCGGCCTGCAGGCGCCCCAGCCCTACTAGGGTCGAAGCATGTCCGTGCGGCTGGAGGCGATCAGCTTTGACGCGGGCGATCCTGCGGCGCTGGCAGCATTTTGGAGCGAGTTGCTCGGGCGAGAAGTCACGTCCGACGCGCGCGGCCTTTTGCTCGCGGGCAACGGCACGCAGCTTGGACTCCGCTTTGTCGATGAGACCACCGAACGGTCGAAGCGAAATCGATTGCACGTGCACGTCACAACGTCATCCCTCGATGATGAAAGGCGGATAGTTGCGGCGGCATTGGTGCTCGGTGGCCGTAGTCAGGGCAGCGGGCATCCACCGATCGGCCGGGACGTCTACCTGATCGACCCGGACGGCAACGAATTCTGCGTCATCGAGCCGGCAAACCAATACCTGGCAGGCACCGGACTTCTCGGAGAGGTGACGTGCAACGGCACGCGCGCGGCCAGCTGGTTCTGGCGTCAGGCGCTGGACTGGGTGACCGTCTGGGACGAGGGCGATCAGCTCGCAATTCAATCACCGGAGGGCGGTACCAAGATCGGGTGGGACGTTTGGCCCGACACGAAAGGTCCGGGCTGGAATAGACAGCGCTTCGACCTCGTGGCAGACGATGTGGAGGCGGCTGTCGCGCGATTGCTCGCACTCGGTGCTACCCGGATCGACGACGCGGCCGGCGCGGTGAGGATGCTCGACCCAGACGGAAGTGAATTCTCCGTGAGAGCAGGTGTGGTCGCTGGTTGAGTAGCCAGTTTCGTTGGCCCCGTAGCGCAGCGCCCAAGACGCCACTCAACCAACAACAAGGTGCGCTACTTCACCGACTACACGCAGCACCTAGTCGACGAGGGACTTGCGGTACCAGTTCGTGGCGTTCGGGTTGGAGTTGTAGGGCGGGATGTCCTCGTAGCCGCTCGAGCGGTACAGGCCGCCGGCCGCAGTGAGGCTCGCGTTGGTGTCGAGCACTACCTCAGTCGCACCGAAATCGAGCGCCCGACGCTCAAGTTCCTTCAGGAGCGTCCGGCCCAGTCCGCGGCCCTGCATCCGTGGCTGGATCCAGAGGTGCTTGACCTCGAAGCGGGCAGGCGCGACCCGCTTGATACCGCCGCAGCCCACATCCTCGCCGTCGTCGACCACGATCAGGAAGACGCCCGCAGGTGGCGTGAAGTTCCCCGCGGTAGGGAAGACGGGGGAGTAGTCGCCCGTCGGGAACGTGTCGGCGCGCATGTCGAAGTATTCGGCGATGAGAGCGTGCGCATCCGGGTCGTCGACGGATGCTTCGCGAAAGCTGGTCACGCATCGAGCGTACGGCTCCGATTGCTAGATTGGCCTCATGACAATTCGGGTCGCCGTCGTGGGTGCAACTGGCAGGATGGGCAAGGTCGTTCGA
>DASXCU010000008.1:0-4531 GCA_036491035.1 Galbitalea sp.
CAGGCCCTCACAGCGCTCGCCTCATCGATCGCCGAACTGCGAGACGCGAACATGCAGTATCTGAGAGCCGCCTCCCGGGCGACCCAGGAGACGCTGGCGAACCTCTCCGCCGACTCGGCGACCTACAACTCCCACGGCGACGCGGGTTACTCGGCGCCCGTTGCCCAGCTGTTCGACGGAACGCTCTGAGCATGACCAGCAGCTTCGGCACTCTCAACACCGCGTACACGGGTCTCGTGGCCGCTCGCCAGGGCCTCGCCGTCGTTGGTGACAACATAACCAACGCGACCACTGCGGGATATACCCGCCAGGAGGTCAACTCCACGTCGATCACGCCGGCGGTGGAGGGCACGATCGCCCCAACCGTTCAGGTCGGCGGCGGCGTCTCCGTCAACAACGTCACGCGTGTCGACAACCCGCTGCTCGATGCGCAGGTACGAACCTCATCCGCCGCGGACGGTTACGCCACCGAGCAGTCATCGGCCATGAACTCGATCGAGGCCGCGCTGAACGAGCCCGGCGCCAACGGTCTGTCCAGCTCGCTCCGGGCATTCTGGTCGGCGTGGCAGAATGTCTCGACCCAGTCGACCAGTGCGGCAGCGGCGTCTCTGGTCATTTCTGCGGGAACGCAGGTGGCGAGCCAGCTGGCGGCCGGCTATACGGCGGCATCGACGCAGTGGTCATCCACGCGGGCGAACATGAACCAGACCGTCGCGACCATCAACGCCACCGCAAGCCAGCTTGCCCAGCTGAACGTCCAAATCCGCAGCGCCGCGGGCGCCGGCAACAACGCCAACGGCCTCATCGACCAGGCCAACCAGCTCGCGACCACCATCTCGAACCTGTCGGGCGCGACCGTTCGAAACAACGCAGACGGATCGATGGATGTGCTGCTGGGCGGCAACGCTCTCGTCTCGGGAGGTGCGGTGCACTCGATCGCGGTCACCGGCGCAACCGGCATGGCCGACGCCGCGACATCGCCCGTCGCCATCATCTTTACCGATAGCCCGAACGCGACGACGGCGGTAACGAGCGGTGCGCTCGGCGCGGACCTCGCTCTTCTCGCCCCTTCGAATTCATCCGGCACCGGCGGGGCGATCGCGCAGGCCGCAGCCTCGTACAACGCGATCGCGACGACGCTGGCCGGCACGGTCAACGCCATCCACGAGACCGGCGCAAACTCGGCGGGGACGACCGGCCTCGACTTCTTCGCCATCGACGCGACGAAACCGGCCGCACTCGGGCTGAGTGTCATCCCGACCGACGCGAGCGGAATTGCGGCCGCAACGCCCGGTGCCGGGGCCGCCAATGGGGATGTCGCGGACAGGCTCTCCGCGCTCACGACCTCAGCGACCGGCGCGGACGCCGCGTGGGCGAGCTTCGTGGTCGCCATCGGCACCGCAACCTCGAGCGCCACGACGTACGCTGCCACGACCTCGGCCGCGTCCGCGACCGCCGTGACCAACCAGCAGGCAGAGTCCTCCGTCGACACCGACCAGGAGACGACCAACATGCTCACCTATCAGCACGCATTCGAGAGCGCCGCCCGCGTGATGACCACGATCGACTCGATGCTCGACACACTCATCAACAAGACCGGATTGGTTGGTCTCTAGAATGCTTCCCCGAATCACCGACCAGATGCTGAGCGGAAACGCGAACGCGAATCTTCAGCTGCAGCTCAGCCAGCTGGCAACGCTGCAGCAGGAATCATCGAGCGGAAAGGCCATCCAGAAGCCGTCCGACAACCCGACCGGGATTGCTCAGTCGCTCGCGCTCGGAGCCCAGCAGTCGGCCAACGCGCAGTACGCGAGCAACGCGACCGACGGGACCAACTGGCTGAATTCAGTCAACGGCGCCCTGACGACGACCACGACGGCCCTGCAGTCCCTGCGGACGCTCGCCGTAGAGGCATCCAACGCGGCCGCCCAGACTCCCAGCTCGCGCGCATCCCTCGTCGCCCAAATGAACAGCATCAAGTCACAGCTCATTAGCGCCGCCAACACGACCTACCTCGGCCGCCCGGTATTCGCCGGCAACTCGAGTTCCGGGTCTGCGTTCAACTCCGACTACAGCTACAACGGCGTGGCGGGCAGCACCGTTACCCGCCGCATCGACTCAGGGACCGCCGTGCCCGTGAGCGGCGATGGAGCGGCCACGTTCGGTACCGGCTCCGACTCCGTGTTCGCCCTCATCGACAACATTACGAGCGCCGTCACCGCGGGCACGGACGTGAACAGTCAACTGGCAGCCATCGACAGCAGGATTTCGGCCGTGACCAACCAACAGGCCATCACGGGGAGCAACTACACTCGGGTTCAGACGGGAGCGGCCACTTTGACTACTGAAGCGACGAATCTGACGACGCAGAAATCCAATATCGACAACGTGGACATCACGAAGACGATTCTCGAACTCACCGCGCAGCAGAACAGCTACCAGGCGGCGCTCGACGTCACCAGCAAGGCCCTGCAGCCGACCCTGATTTCCCTCCTGTCGTGAGCACCGCGCTGACATTCGTCGAGTCCCCGCCGGGACTCGCGCCCCTCGTCGAGTTCGATCTCGACATCGTCGACGGGGCGCCGGGACTGTATACGCTGCGGGCAGAGACGGGTCTGCGGTTGTTTCTGGTCGACGCGCCCGTCTACGTACCCTGGTACGAGCCGGAGATCGACTCGGAGTCGCTCGCATCAGTTGGATCCGGCGAGGACAGCCCGGCCGACCTCATGGTCGTCGCCACCATCTCCGACGGGGCGCCCATCGTGAACCTGATGGCGCCGATGATCGTCAATCGCCGCACCGGTGCCGCCGCACAGGTCATCCTCGGCGACGAGTGGCCGCTGCGCGCGGAACTCAAGCGTCCCGGCGCCGCCTGACCGGTCGCTCCCGACCTACTCGCTCTCCCTCTACTCGCTCCCCGTCCGTCCTGTCCGAGCGGCGGGAGACCGTGATGCGCGGATGGAGCAACTGCTCCCGCCGCGATTCAATTTCTCCCGCCACCAGAGCTTTTCGCCGTTCCGGGACAGCAAAAGGGCCCCCACCGAAGTGGGAGCCCTTTCGTTCTGCTTATCGTAACTACTGGTACGTACCAGGCGTGTAGTCGTCAGAGCTGAAGCTGTCGAAATCGACGAAGCTCAGGTCGGACTCGTTGAACACCGACTCATCCGTGAAGATGCGGTTCGGGTAACGCTCCGACTTTGCCTCCTCGGTCGCCTCCACCGACACGTCGCGGTACTTCGGAAGACCGGTACCGGCCGGGATCAGCTTTCCGATGATGACGTTCTCCTTGAGACCCATCAGCGGATCGGACTTGCCCTCCATGGCGGCCTGCGTGAGAACACGCGTGGTCTCCTGGAACGACGCGGCCGACAGCCACGACTCGGTCGCGAGGGAGGCCTTGGTGATACCCATGACCTCCTGGCGAGCGGATGCCGTCTGCTTGCCCTCGGTGAGGGCGGCGCGGTTGAGCTCGTTGTACTTGAGCCGGTCGACCAGCTCGCCGGGCAGCAGGTCAGTGTCGCCGTGCTCGACGACGGTCACCTTCCGCAGCATCTGGCGAACGATGACCTCGATGTGCTTGTCGTGGATTGGAACACCCTGCGACCGGTACACGCCCTGCACACCGTCGACCAGGTGCAGTTGCACGGCACGGACGCCCTTGACGCGAAGAACTTCCTTCGGGTCCAGGTTTCCGATGTGGAACTGCTGGCCGAGCTCGACGTGCTGGCCATCCTCAACGAGGAGGGTGGCGCGACGAAGAACCGGGTAGATGTGCGGCTCGTCGCCGTTATCCGGAGTGAGGATGATGCGACGGCTGCGGTCCGTGTCCTCGATCGTGATGCGGCCTGCGGCCTCCGCGATCGGCGACGCGCCCTTCGGCGTGCGGGCCTCGAACAGCTCGGTGACACGCGGCAGACCCTGCGTGATGTCATCGGCGGACGCGACACCACCCGTGTGGAAGGTACGCATCGTCAGCTGGGTTCCGGGCTCACCGATCGACTGGGCCGCGATGATGCCGACGGCCTCGCCGATGTCGACGAGCAGACCGGTCGCGAGCGAACGGCCGTAGCAGGCCGCGCACACACCGACGGCAGACTCACACGTGAGCACCGAACGAACCTTGATGTCGTGCACACCGGCCTCGAGCAGCGTCAGGAGCAGCACGTCACCGACGTCGGCTCCCGCCGCGGCGATGACCTTGCCCTTGGCGTCGACCGCGTCCGCAGCGAGGCTGCGGGCGTAGACCGAGTTCTCGACGTTCGAGTCGCGAACCCACTCGCCTGCGGCGTTCTGGGCCGCGATCGGCATGTCGAGCCCCTTGGTCGTACCACAGTCGTCCTCACGGATGATGACGTCCTGCGACACGTCGACGAGACGACGGGTCAGGTAACCGGAGTCGGCCGTACGGAGCGCCGTGTCAGCCAGTCCCTTGCGGGCACCGTGGGTCGAGATGAAGTACTCGGCCACGGACAGGCCCTCGCGGTAGCTGTTGACGATCGGACGCGGGATGATCTCACCCTTCGGGTTCGAC
>DASXCU010000009.1:0-4131 GCA_036491035.1 Galbitalea sp.
GGCGATTTTTCGTTCGGTGGCGGGGATAGGGGCTGACGCCGTCCTGATCACGCCGCGCTGCGCCGATCCGTTCTACCGTCGCAGTGTTCGCGTCAGCATGGGCACCGTTCTGCAGATCCCGTGGACGCGCCTGCCCGAGTGGCCAGAGGGGCGGGACATCCTCGCCGGACTCGGATTCGAACTGGCCGCTCTCGCCCTGTCCCCGGATGCCGTGACTCTCGACGAATACGCCGCGGCGCCTCCCCAGAAGGTCGCCCTTGTCGTCGGGACGGAGGGCGACGGGCTCTCCCGTGCGGCCCTCGCGGCCGCCGACACGGTCGTCACCATTCCGATGCTGCACGGAGTGGATTCGCTGAACGTCGCGTCGGCGAGCGCCGTCGCCCTGTACGCGCTTCGCCCGCGCTGATCGGGGCCGTACGCTGGACGGGGCGGGGTTCCCAGCCCCGGTCGTTTATCCTTGACCGGTGCCGCCATCCCGCCAGGTCTATCTGCGTCGGCGGGTGGTCGTAGCGGTACTCGCCGTGATCGTCGTTGCAGTTCTCTTCTACCTGCCCCTCACCCTTCTTGCGCCGGTGCCGACAACGCGCCCGGTGCTCACGAGCTACCACGCGCCCACCACTGCCACCCAGACCCTGTCCCTGCCGAGCTACGGATCCAGCGCGATCGCCGCGGTCGGGTATCCGGGGTTACTCGCCAGCGGCGGCGGCTCCGCACCCTTGCCGATCGCCTCCATCACGAAGATCATCACGGCGCTGGTGGTCCTGCAGAAGGACCCTCTCGGACCGGCCGATGCGGGTCCCAGCATTTCGTTCACCGCGAATGACGCCGCTCTCCTGAAGTCGTACGCGGCCCGGGATGGTGACGTTTATCCGATCAAGGTCGGCGGGAGCATGAGCGAACGCGACGTGCTCACCGTTGCCCTCGTCCCGTCGGCAAATAACTACGCGCGTGCCCTGGCCGACTGGGCGTTCGGCTCGGAAGCGAATTTTCTTCCGGTCGCGAAAAGCTGGCTCGCGTCGCACGGTCTCACCTCCACGACCCTGACCGACTGCACCGGTCTGAATCCGCAGAACACGAGCACCCCGAGCGATCTCATTGCCCTCGGCAAGCTGGCTCTCGCCAATCCCCTGATCTCGGAACTCGTCAACACGAAACAGATCACGCTTCCCGTCGTCGGCCTGATCAAGAACACCAACGGGCTCCTCGGTACCCAGGGGATCGACGGGATCAAGACGGGCACGCTGAACAGCGCGGGTGCGTCCCTCCTGTTCGCCAGCCACCTGGAACTCGGCGGCCAGGACATCGTCCTCGTCGGTGTCGTACTGGACGGCCCCAACCATCCGACCATCGACGCCGCAATCGCGGCGTTGGTCGCGGCCGCGCGAGCGGGATTCCATGTCGTGACCCTGGCCACGAAGGGGCAGGTCCTGGCCCGCTACACGAGCTCGTGGGGAAAAATCACGACGGCGGTCGCTACGCGAACCCAATCCGTCGTCGTCTGGGGCGGCACGGTGATTACCGCCGGCATCACCTCAAACCGGATCGGGCCCGCCACCGCGGGCACCGTCGTCGGCCTCGCCCGCTTCACGATCGGGTCGAGGAAACTCAGCATCCCGCTCGCTCTCTCGACCAAACTCGACGGCCCGGACCCAGGATGGCGCCTCGGACATCCGGGAGATTTGCTCTAGGCAGACAGGTCGGTTGCGGTTTTTGGGGGTTCCCGGAATAGGCTGAGGGCATCCGACGGGCATCTGCCCGACTCGAAACTGGGATATCGAGCTGGCTGGGAATCGTGACCGCTTTAAACGTGGCAAAAGGCAGTCCTGTCGCACGGGGCGACGGGACTATTCCCTCCGCTGCGCCCGCCGTTCGCATAGTCCGTACCGGTCCGCGTGGCCTCGGTAATCCCACCTCGGATTTCGCCGCTCTGCTCGTAACGGTGCGCGAGGCTGGCCTCCTTCGTCGTCACCGGCGGTTCTACATCGTCAACTTTCTCGTCGTCACGCTCGTCATGGCTGCGGCCTGGGTGGGATTCGCCTTCCTGCGCGGCTCGTGGTGGGAACTCGCGATCGCCGCGGTGATCGGAATCCTGCTCACCCAGTACGCCTTCATGGGGCACGAATCGGCGCATCGCCAAGTCTGGGCATCGAACTGGGCAAACGACTTCACGGCTCGCATCATGTGCGATCTGGTCGTCGGGATGAGCTACTCGTGGTGGATGAACAAACATTCCCGCCATCACGCCCAGCCCAACACCGTGGATCGCGACCCCGACATCGATCGCGACTTCCTCGTCTTCCAGGAGAAGCAGGCTCGAGAACTCACCGGGGTCTCCAGGTGGCTCGCGCCGAAGCAGGGCTGGATCTTCTTTCCCGCGCTGACCCTCGAGGGGATGAACCTGCACATGCAGGCATTCCGGACCGTGTTCTCGCGTGGCCACGTCGACAAGCGAGCACTCGAAATCGTGCTCCTCATCGTTCGCAACGGTGGCTACATCGCGACGGTGTTCGCGTTCCTTCCGCTCGGGATGGCGTTCGCGTTCGTGGGCGTACAGATGGCCGTGTTCGGCGTCTACATGGGAGCCTCGTTCGCACCGAACCACAAGGGGATGCCGCAGATCCCGGCCGACGCCAGGATCGATTTCCTGCGACGCCAGGTGACCACCAGTCGCAACATCCACGGTTCGGGTTCGACCACGTTCATGGGCGGACTGAACTACCAGATCGAGCACCACCTGTTCCCGAACATGGCGAGGCCGTATCTCAGGGAGACGAGCGCGATCGTGCGCGAGTATTGCGCCGCGAGAGACGTCAGCTACACGAGTGTCACCGCGTGGACGTCGTACGGGATCGTCATCCGGTACTTCAACCGTGTCGGCCTTGCCGCGCGGGACCCGTTCGATTGCCCGGCGGCGGCCAACTTCGGTCGCTAGTCCCGCTTCCCCCACCACGACCTCCCGCCACGCATTCGTGAGGTAGGAGCGGGCGGCGAATGGGGAGGGGCGGGTTAGGAGAGCGTGGGGCGCTTCGGCTGAATGTGGTCGCCCGATGAGCGGCCACGGAGCCGACGCATCACCCACGGCGCGAAGTGCGTTCGCGCCCAGGTGAGATCGTCTGCACGGGCTCGCCGCCACGGTACCGTCGGCATCGGCTCGGGGTCGAACGGTTTCAGGTTGTTCGGAACCCCAAGGATGTCGAGGACCATCCGCGCGATCGTATTGTGACCGATCGCCGAGAAGTGCAGGCGATCGGATGCCCACATCCGGGGATCGGACAGCTCGCGGAGCGCCCACATGTCCGCGACGATTGCGCCGTTTCGTGCGGCGAGCGCGCGAACGTTCTCATTGAAGATCGCTGCCTTGCCTCGAACGCGGCCCAGTACGGGCGTCGAACCGACATCCGGTCCCGTGAAAACGACAACGGTCGCGCCGTTTGAGCGCAGGCGAGCGACGGCGTCATCGAGTCGACCCGCAACCCAGTCCGGGTCGCTGCCGGGACGAATGATGTTGTTCCCACCCGCAGAGATCGTGATGAGGTCCGGCCCCAGTGCGAGCGCGGGTTCGAGCTGGTCATCGAAGATCTGCTGCATGAGTTTCCCCCGCACCGCGAGATTCGCGTAGGCGAAACCATCGGTCTGTGCGCTCAGTACCTCGGCGACGCGGTCCGCCCAGCCTCGGAATCCACCCGGGCTCTGGGGCTCGGGGTCGCCGATCCCCTCCGTGAACGAGTCGCCGATGGCGACATAGCGTTTCCAGTCCGGATGCGAAGCCATACCTCCATCTTCGCATTCCGACCGATGCGTTTACCGGCCGCCGCACGCGTCGGCGGCGCCTGCGAGACTGGGCTGGTGAGCAAGCAGGATGGTCGCGGCAGACAGGTCTCGGTCGACCCCATCGACGACCCGCGCGCGACCATTCTGCATCTCGACCTCGACGCCTTCTTCGCCTCGGTCGAACTGCTCGAGCGACCGGAGCTGCGCGGTCTTCCCGTCATCGTCGGAGGCAGGGGAGGTCGCTCGGTCGTGACGGCCGCGACCTATGAGGCGCGCAAATACGGCGTCAATTCGGCGATGCCGATGTCGGTCGCGCTGCGGCGCTGCCCGAAGGCGATCGTGCTGGAGCCCCACTTCGAG
>DASXCU010000010.1:0-3339 GCA_036491035.1 Galbitalea sp.
CGACCTGGTGCAGTATGACTTCACCGCAGGTATGGAGGATGACCTCGACCGCATCGCCGGCGGCGAAGAAGACCGCGTCGAATGGCTGACCGGGTTCTACTTCGGCAGCGCAAAGCACCGCGGACTCCGTACGGTCATCGACAACCTCGGCGAGATCGACGCGCGCGAAATCAACTCCGTTCGCATCGACGACGACATCACGCTCCGCATCGGAAAGTACGGTCCGTACCTCGAGGTGCCGACGGACGATCCCACCACGCCGCGACGGGTGAACATCCCGAGCGAACTTGCCCCGGATGAACTGACGCCGGCGAAGGCGCGGGAGCTCATCGATGCGCCAGTGGTCACCGACCGGGTTATCGGCGTGAACCCCGATAACGGCAAGCTCGTCCTCGCGAAGGATGGCCGCTACGGACCGTACGTCACCGAGGCCGATCCTGAGCCCGAGGTCGATGAGGCCGCCGTTGCAGCCGCAGCCGCCCTCGCGGCCGAAGCGGCAGCGGCCGTCGAGGTCGAGGTCGTCGATCCGAAGACCGGCGAGGTTAAGAAGCCCAGGAAGAAGGTCGTCAAGAAGCCCGCCGTCGTCAAGCAGCGCACGGCGTCGATCTTCAAGAGCATGGACCTTGGCTCCATCGACATCGACACCGCGCTGCGACTACTCAGCCTGCCGCGCGTCGTCGGCCTGGACCCGGAATCGGGCACCGAAATCCTCGCCCAGAACGGACGCTTCGGCGCCTACCTGAAGAAGGGCACGGATACCCGTTCGCTCTCGAGCGAGGAGCTCATCTTCGACATCGACCTGCCCGGAGCTCTCGAACTCTTCGCCCAGCCCAAGTACGGTGGACGATCCGCGTCGAGCGCGCTCAAGGAGTTCGACGCCGATCCGGAAAGCGGCAAGCCGATCCGCATCAAGGATGGCCGCTTCGGTGTGTATGTCACCGATGGCACCACCAACGCGACGATCCCGCGTGGTGAGGAGATCGAGGACATCGACTTCGAGCGCGCCGTCCAGCTGCTGGCCGACAAGCGCGCGAAGGGTCCGGCCAAGCCGAAGACTCGGACGGCGACGAAGCGTCCGGCCGCGAAGCGAGCCACCGCCAAGAAGGCGTAGGCAGGTGACCGGTCTCTTTCTCACCTTCGAGGGTGGTGACGGTTCCGGCAAGTCGACGCAGTCGGCCTTGCTCGCCGAATGGCTCGAACAGCAGGGCCGCACGGTTCTTCTCACGCGCGAACCGGGCGGGACGGACCTCGGCAACGAGATCCGCGACATCGTCCTCCACCGTCGCGGTCACATCGCGCCGCGGGCCGAGGCCCTGCTCTACGCGGCCGACCGCGCCCACCACATAGCAACCAAGGTTCGACCGGCACTCGAGCGTGGAGATATCGTGCTGCAGGATCGCTATCTCGACTCGTCGGTCGCCTACCAGGGCGCCGGTCGCGTTCTCGAGGGCGCAGAGGTGCGCAACCTGTCTCTCTGGGCGGCAGAGGATCTGCTGCCCGACCTCACGATTCTGCTCGACCTCGACGAGAATGTCGGGCGTGATCGGCTGACCGCGGCGCGAACGAAGTACGACCGGCTGGAAGACGAGGAACAGGACTTCCATGCCCGTGTTCGCGACGGGTACCTGGCGCTCGCCGCGGCCGAACCGGGACGCTTCCTGGTGCTGAACGCGACCGATTCCGTCGAGTCGCTGAGCACCACCATCCGCGACCGCGTGCAGGCACTGCTGTGACAGACGAGGGTCAGCCTCGTCACCTAGGCTGACCGCATGGGCGTGTGGGACGAGCTGACCGGCCAGCGGGAAGCCATCGAGGTGTTCACCGCGGCAGCCGAGGCGAGTGGCACGGCGATGACCCACGCGTGGCTCATCACGGGCCCGCCCGGCTCCGGTCGGTCGAACCTCGCCTATGCCTTCGCAACCGCGCTGCTGTCGCGAAGCGATCAGGATCTCGAGGCGACGGAGCGGCAGGTTGCGGCGCGCACGCATCCCGATCTCGGCGTCCTGAGCACCGAACGCGTCATCATCAGCATCGACGAGGTGCGCCAGCTTGTGACATCGTCGCAGTTCTCGCCATCCGTCGGCCGCTTCCGGGTCATGATCATCGAGGATGCGGACCGGATGAGTGAGCGCACCTCGAACGTGCTCTTGAAGGCGCTCGAGGAGCCGCCGCCGCGCACCGTGTGGATCTTGTGCGCGCCCAGCGAGGCCGACCTGATCCCGACGATCCGATCGCGCGTGCGCAGTGTGCGACTGCGGGTGCCGAGTGTCGATGAGGTGGCCGAACTGATCGCCCGTCGCGACAACGTGGACCTCGCGACGGCGACGCGCGCCGCCCGCGAATCACAGAGCCACATCGGGATGGCTCATCGCCTGGCCACCAATGACGAGGCCCGCGAACGTCGCGAGACCACCCTGCAGATCGCCCTCGGCATCCGCACGGTCGGGGACGCGGTGCGAGCCGCGGGCGTTCTTCTGGACCTCGCCGGAGATGATGCGAAGGCGATCACCGAGGAGCGCGACGCCGAAGAGCGCGAGGGCGCGCTGCGATCGCTCGGGATCGAGCCGGGTGGGACGATCCCGCCGGCGCTGCGTTCACAGCTGAAGAACCTCGAAGAGGATCAGAAACGTCGGGCGACCCGGAGTCTGCGCGACGGACTAGACCGCATAATGGTCGACCTGCTCTCGCTCTACCGTGACATCCTGCTGATTCAGCTTGGTGCGACAGTCGACCCGATCAACCTGAGCATTCACGACGATCTGGTTGCAGCGAGTGGCAGATCGACTTCTGCGCAAACACTGGCCACAATGGATGCCATTGCAACGGCACGCCGCAGAATCGACGGCAATGTGAGTCCAGCGCTCGCCCTCGAGGCCATGCTCATTTCCACGTCCAACGAACGGAACCTGACCTCATGAGACACGCACCGACGCGCGCCCACCGACTCTCCCTTCGAATCGGCATCGTGGCGGTTATCGCGGCGAGCGCGCTTGCGCTGAGTGGATGCTCGTCCCTCTTCCTTCCGCCGAAGACCACTTCGACGCCGACCGGCGAGACGGTCGCGGCCAACCTGGCGCGGTTCTACCACCAGGTACTCACCTGGAAGTCGTGTGGGGACGGCCTGCAGTGCACCACCGCGAAGGCGCCGCTCGACTGGAGCAAGCCCACCGGAGCATCCATCTCATTGGCGCTCATCCGTCACCGCGCGACCGACGGCCATCCGCTCGGCTCGCTGCTCGTGAACCCCGGCGGTCCGGGCGGTTCGGGCTACGACTTCATCAAGGACAACCTGGACTTCGCCGTCGACAAGACGCTCGAGAAGAACTACGACATCGTCGG
>DASXCU010000011.1:0-33970 GCA_036491035.1 Galbitalea sp.
GGCCTTCCACCGCATCTCGAGTTCGCCGAGTGCCTCCTGCTTCTCGCTCATGTCGGCGCGCAGCTTCTCGAGGCGGATCTTGGATGCCGCATCCTTCTCCTTGCGCAGCGCGAGCTCCTCGATGCGCAGCCGGTCGACGGCTCGCTTCAGTTCGTCGATCTCGACCGGCGAGGAGTCGATCTCCATCTTGAGTCGCGACGCTGCCTCATCGACCAGGTCGATCGCCTTGTCGGGGAGCTGGCGGGCGGAGATGTAGCGGTTCGACAGCGAAGCCGCGGCGACGAGGGCCGAGTCGGCAATGGTCACCTTGTGGTGTGCCTCGTACCGCTCCTTGAGTCCGCGCAGGATGGCGATGGTGTCTTCGACACTCGGCTCACCCACGAAGACCTGCTGGAAGCGGCGCTCCAGCGCGGCATCCTTCTCGATGTACTCGCGGTACTCGTTGAGGGTGGTGGCACCGATCATCCGCAGTTCACCCCGCGCGAGCATGGGCTTCAGCATGTTCGCCGCGGCAACAGAGCCCTCGCCACCACCGGCCCCGATGAGTGTGTGCAGCTCGTCGATGAAGGTGATGATCTGGCCGTCGGAGTCGTTGATCTCCTTCAGCACGGCTTTCAGGCGCTCCTCGAACTCACCGCGATACTTCGCGCCGGCCACGAGGGCGGCGAGGTCGAGCGAGACGAGCTGTTTGCCCTTGAGTGAGTCGGCGACGTCGCCGGCGACGATGCGCTGGGCGAGTCCCTCGACGACGGCCGTCTTGCCGACGCCGGGCTCTCCGATGAGCACCGGGTTGTTCTTGGTCCGGCGGGTGAGCACCTGGCTCACGCGGCGGATCTCGGCGTCGCGCCCGATCACGGGATCGAGCTTGCCGCTCTTCGCGATCTCGGTGAGGTTGATGCCGTACTGCTCGAGCGCAGACTTCGGCTTGTCGTCGACGTCGGTTGGCGCACCCTGCATGTTTGCCATTCGTTCTCCTGAACGTGTTAATCGATGGATTTGGTGGACGCGGTCACCGTGAATTTCGGTGTCCGCGCAAGTTCTGTGGTGGGGCCCACGATGCGTCGCAGCGCGGTCGCATAGCCGAGGTGCGAGTTCCAGACGGTCCACAACTGAGCTCCGGGCTTCAGCACGCGCGCCGCCTCGCCGAACATGGCGTGTGCGGCGTCCAGCGACACGCCGCCACCGTCGTGGAACGGCGGGTTGAGCAGCACCAGGTCGACGGATGCGTCGACCAGGTTTTCGAGGCCGCGCTGCCGAACGATTTCGAAGTCGAGGCCGTTAGCCTTCGCGGTCTCCCGCGCCGATGCAACGGCGTCTGCTGATACGTCCGACGCGATCACTCGGGCGGTCGGGCGTCGACGTTTGAGCTCGGCGGCGAGGATGCCCGTGCCGCAACCCAGGTCCACCGCCGTCCCATAGTCGGGCGTCCGATCGAGCGTGGAGAGCAGCGCTCGCGTGCCGATATCGACGGAGCTGCCCGCGAAAACGCCACCGACGGAGCCGACCCAGAGGCCGAGTTCGTCGTCGTGAAGAAGGGACGGCGGTACAGTCGCTGCGGCCTGGGGCCGTCGGGCGACCAGCACTCGGGACTTCTGTCGGGCGAGCGAAACGTCCACCGTCTCAAAACTGCGGGACAGGACCTCGTTCATCCCGAGACTCATGTATTTCAGGCGACCGCCCGCAACCACGACCACGTCGGATGGGGCACTCGAGGCGACCAGCCGCGCGAGCCGGTCGAGTGCGGCCAGCGACTTCGGTAGTCGGAGCAGAACCACGCTGGTCCCGTCGAACACCGATGCGTCGAGCGCCTCCGTGGCCGGATCGGAATCATCCGATACGCGCACGGATGCCGCGCCCATCGCGAGGGCCGCCGCGCCCATCCCCGCTGACCCGACAACCGTGACCGTCGCACCCGGCAGCAGGGTCGCCGCCTCGTCAAGGGTCAATCGATCGGCAGCATCCAGCCCCGCGTCGATCGCCCCCGTCACCGTCATGTCCTACTCCCGGCCCAGTGGTCGCCACACGACGACCTGGGTGTTGCGTTGGGCACGAGTGCCCGTACGCAGGGGCACGACGTCGCCCGAACCGCCCGCCGCGAAGACGCGACGACCCGGACGGTTGAGCATTTCGTCGGCAAGCGTCGACTCCAGCTCTCGCACGCGGAACTGCAGCGCCGTCACCTGGTTCTCCAGGTCGAGGATGCGACGGATGCCCTCGAGATTGAGGCCCTCCGCTCCCAGCCGCGCGATCTCCCGCAACTGCACGACATCGCGCATCGAGTATCGGCGCGATTTGCCGGCCGTCCGAGTCGGGCTGACGAGCCCGAGCCGGTCGTACTGGCGCAGTGTCTGCGGGTGCATGGCGGCGAGCTCCGCCGCCATGGCGATCGCGAAGATGGGACTGGTCTCGTCCATCAGCGCAAGCCTCCCGCCTGTTCAAGCAGTTCGGCGCGCGGGTTTTCCTTGGGCATCGAGTCGGCAAACGCCTCGAGGTGCTTCTTCGCGGCATCGCTCAGGTGGCTCGGAACCGCGACGTGCACGGTGGCCAGCAGGTCGCCCGTCCCCTTCGGAGTCGTCACTCCGCGGCCCTTTACCCGAAGCACGCGACCGCTCGGGGTTCCTGCGCCGACACGAAGCCGCACCGGGTCACCACCAAGGGTCGGCACTTCAACGGTTGCCCCCAGCGTCGCCTCAACGAACGTGACGGGAACATCGACCCGGAGGTTGAGTCCGTCGCGCTCGAACACGGGATGCTTGCGCACGGTCACCGTGAGCACGAGATCGCCGGCCTCGCCGCCGTCCGGGCTCGGCTCACCCTTGCCGCGCAGCTTGATCTTCTGGCCATCGCTGACACCGGCCGGAATCTTGACCTTGATCGACTTGCCGCCCGAGGGCTGAAGTGTGATCGTCTCGCCGTTGATCGCGGTCAGGAAGTCGAGCGTGGTGCTCGCGCTCAGGTCGCGGCCGCGGGTCGGACCGCCGTAGCCCTGGTAGCCACCGCTCGTACGGCCGAAACCGCCGCCGCCGAACATCCCGCCGAGCAGGTCCTCAAACCCGTTCTGCTGGAAACCGGCGCGACGGTTGCCGCCACCACCGCCGAACATGCTGCCGAAAACATCCTCGAAGCCGCCGGACTGGCCTGGCGCGCCGGAGGTGAAGCGTGCGCCGGAGCCCATCGCCCGAACCTGGTCGTACTCGGCCCGCTGGTCGGGATCCGAGAGCACAGAGTATGCCTCGCTGATCTCCTTGAACCGCGCCTCCGCCTTGGCATCACCCGCGTTGGAGTCGGGGTGATACTGCCGCGCCAGCTTGCGGTACGTCTTTTTGAGCTCCGCGTCCGACACGTCCTTCTTGACACCGAGTACGGCGTAGAAGTCCTTGTCGAACCAGTCCTGGCTTGCCACCGGACCCCCTACTGCTCTTCGGGTACGGAGACCGCGACCTTCGCTGCACGGAGCAGCCGATCGCCGAGCGCGTAGCCGGGCTCGATCACGTCGGCGACCGTGTTGACGGTCACCCCCGCGGTCGGGATGCGGACGACGGCCTCGTGGAAGTTGGGATCGAACGCCTCACCCTTTTCGCCGACGGGACGCAGGCCGTAGCGCGCGAACGCCGCATGCAGCTTCTGCGCCACGAGCTCGAGCGAACTGCCGGCGAGGTCGCCGTGTGCCTCCGCGCGGTCGAGGTCATCGACCGCGGGAAGCATCGTGCGAATCACTTCGGCGATCACGGCGTCGCGGTTGGCGGCGCGATCCCGCTCGACGCGCTTGCGGAAGTTGACCAACTCCGCCTGCGCGCGCGCGAGGTCATTCCGCATGTCGGCGAGCAACTCGCGCTCGCCCGCCTCCAGGAAGGAGATCTCCTCCGGCGTCAGTGACTCGATGTCCGGGCCTTCGGCTTGGATCAGATCGTCCGCGTTCTCGATGTCAGCCGTGTCGCCGTCCTCGGACGACGTGTCGTCTGGCTCGGGTGCCGGCTTTTTCTCTGCCATCGGCTACTTCTTCGGGTCGGTGGTCGGCTCGTCTTCGACAACCTCGGCATCAACGATGTCCTCGTCGCTCGACTCGGGGGCGTCGCTCGACTCGCCGGACTCCTCCGACGACTCCTCGTTGCCGCCGCCCGCGTAGATCGCCTCGCCGAGTTTGCTCTGCGAGAGCACGAGTTTGTCGAAGGCCGTCTTGACAGCTTCCTCGTCATCGCCCTGGAGCGCGGTCTTGAGCGCATCCACGTCGCCCTGGACCTCGGTCTTGACGTCCTCGGGGAGCTTGTCCTCGTTGTCCTTGATCAGCTTCTCGATCGAGTACGCGAGCTGCTCGGCGTTGTTGCGGATCTCGGCCGCGTCACGACGCGCCTTGTCCTCCGCCGCGTGCTCCTCGCCCTCGCGCACCATGCGCTCGATGTCTTCCTTCGCGAGCGACGAACCGCCCGTGATGGTGATCGACTGCTCCTTGCCGGTGCCCTTGTCGCGAGCGTGAACCTGCACGATGCCGTTCGCGTCGATGTCGAAGGTGACTTCGACCTGCGGTACGCCGCGAGGTGCCGGTGCGATGCCCTGCAGCTCGAAGGTTCCGAGCGGCTTGTTGTCGCGGGTGAACTCGCGCTCGCCCTGGAACACCTGGATCGCGACCGACGGCTGGTTGTCGTCTGCGGTCGTAAACGTCTCACTCCGCTTGGTCGGGATGGCCGTGTTGCGCTCGATGAGCTTGGTCATGATGCCGCCCTTGGTCTCGATTCCGAGACTCAGAGGGGTGACGTCGATGAGCAGAACGTCCTTGCGCTCGCCCTTCAGTACGCCGGCCTGGAGAGCGGCGCCGACGGCGACGACCTCATCCGGGTTGACGCCCTTGTTCGGCTCCTTGCCACCGGTCAGCTTCTTGACGAGCTCCTGCACGGCGGGCATACGGGTCGAACCACCGACGAGGACGACGTGCGAGACATCGGCGACCTTGATGCCGGCCTCCTTGATGACGTCCTGGAACGGCTTACGGGTGCGCTCGAGCAGGTCCTTCGTGAGGTCCTCGAACTTGGCGCGGGTGATGGTCTCATCGAGGTTGGCGGGGCCGTTCTCGGTGAGGGAGAGGTATGGCAGCTGGATGCTTGCCGTCGTCGACGCCGACAGTTCCTTCTTCGCCTGCTCCGCGGCCTCCTTGAGGCGCTGCAGCGCGATCTTGTCCTTGGAAACATCCACTCCGGTCGTGGACTTGAACTGGTTCACCAGGTACTCGACGATGCGCTGGTCCCAGTCGTCACCACCGAGCCGGTTGTCGCCGGCGGTCGAACGAACCTGGATGGTCGAAAAGTCCTCGTCCTTGCCCACCTCGAGCAGGGAGACGTCGAACGTTCCACCACCGAGGTCGAAGACCAGGATGAGCTCGTCTTCCTTGCCCTTGTCGAGGCCGTACGCGAGCGCGGCCGCGGTCGGCTCGTTGATGATGCGCAGCACGTTGAGGCCGGCGATCTCACCGGCGTCCTTGGTGGCCTGGCGCTCGGCGTCGTTGAAGTATGCGGGGACCGTGACCACGGCATCCGTGACCGGCTCGCCGAGGTACTGCTCGGCGTCGCGCTTCAGCTTCGCGAGGATGCGCGCGGAAATCTCCTGGGGCGTGTACTTCTTGCCGTCGATGTCGACGGTCCAGTCCGTGCCCATGTGGCGCTTGACCGACGAGATCGTGCGGTCGACGTTGGTGACGGCCTGGCGCTTGGCGGTCTCGCCGACCAGCGTCTCTCCGTCTTTGGTGAAGGCCACGACGGACGGGGTCGTGCGGAAGCCTTCTGCGTTTGCGATGACCGTGGGTTCTCCACCTTCGAGAACCGCAACCACGGAGTTCGTGGTTCCGAGGTCAATTCCTACTGATCGAGCCATATGCTCTGTACTCCTCCACAATGTCTACGCGAGAACTTGAGTCTCGCCGTGTCAAGTCTGGTGGGCGCAGTTGCGCTTGTCAAGCTGAAAACCAAAAACTTGAGCCACATTGACTCAACTCCAATTGGGTCGTTTCTGTTCCCCTTTTGTTGGGCACGGAACACTAGTGTGTGGCTCATGACCGACGCACTACCCGATGATGGGCTGGCCACTTCTGCCGCCGCGCAGAAACTGATTGCGGCGGGCCTCTCGCTACCGGACGACGCGAAGATCCCGCGCCGGCGGATCGCCGCGTGGGCGTTCTGGGACTGGGGCGGATCGGCGTTCAACGCCATCATGACGACGTTCGTCTTCAGCGTCTATCTGACGTCGGCGGGCTTCGGAAATCCCGACAAGACGACCGCCGCGATCGGCGTGACGGGCATCATTGGCGGGGTCCTGGTCGCCGTGATCGCCCCGGTTACCGGGCAGCGCTCGGACGGCACCGGTCGCCGCAAACTGCTTCTCGGCATCGACACCGGAATCGTGGTGCTCGCTATTGCGGGCACATTCTTCGTGAAACCCGATCATGCCTATCTCCTGCTCGGCCTCGTACTACTGGCGGTCGGCACCCTGTTCTTCGAGCTCGCCACGGTCAACTACAACGCCATGCTCAGCCAGGTGTCCTCGGCACGAACCGTTGGACGCGTCAGCGGCTTCGGATGGTCGATGGGTTACTTCGGCGGCATCGTCCTCCTTCTGATCCTGTACTTTGGCTTCATCCACCCCGACGTGGGCCTCTTCGGCGTTACCGACAAGGACGGGATGTCGGTCCGCGTCTCGATGGCTCTCGCCGCCGTATGGATGCTCGGCTTCTCGATCCCGATCTTTCTCGCGGTGCCTGAGCCACCAATCACCGAAGCCCGCGGTCCGCGCAAGAATCTCGGCCGGTGGATCGTCGGGATCATCGGCTCCTACCGCGAGCTGTTCCACACCATTGCCGGGCTCTGGGGGGTTAGTCGGCCGACGGTGGCCTTCCTGATCGCGAGCGCGATCTTCCGTGATGGCCTCACCGGTGTCTTCACCTACGGCGGCGTTCTCGCTCGCGTCTCGTTCGGATTCTCGGCCGGAGACGTGATCGTGTTCGCGATCGCCGCAAACGTCGTCGCTGGCGTATCGACCGTCATCGTCGGGCGGCTCGACGACGTGATCGGCCCGAAGCGGGTCATGGTCGGATCCATCGTCGGCACGATCATCGCGGGTCTCGCCGTGTTCATCTTCCACACCGGCGGCACCACGATCTTCTGGGTCTTCGGCCTCCTGATGTGCGTGTTCGTGGGCCCGGCCCAATCCGCCAGCCGCAGTTTCCTGGCGCGCGTCATCCCGGCCGGCCACGAGGGCGAGGTCTTCGGCCTTTACCAGACCACCGGTCGCGCGGCCACTGTGCTCGCGCCGACCCTGTTCACACTGTTCGTGGCGCTCTTCGGCAAGAGCATCTACGGCGTCATCGGCATCGTCATCGTGCTCGTGGTCGGCCTTGCGCTTCTGATTCCGATCAAGGAGAACGCGACCAGGCTCAAGTAGCGGTCGACCGTGTCCGAAACTCGGTGGCGGTGGCAGCATCCGCCTGCAACGCTGGGCTGATGACAACGCAATCCGAGAAGGCCGAGCTGCTTCGGTCGCTGCACGTACCCGGCGATCCGCTCATCGTGACGAACGTGTGGGATGCGGTGACTGCCCGACTCGTCGCTGGTGTGCCCGGTGTGAAGGCGATCGCCAGCGCGAGCCACTCGGTGTCCTACGCGCACGGAGTACCGGATGGCGAGGGCCTCACACTCGATCAGGCGCTCGTCGCAGCTCACGAGATCGTGAATGCCGTCGAGTTGCCCGTGACGATCGACTTCGAGAAGGGCTATGCCAGCAATCCCGGCGGCGTCGACCTGAACGTGCGCCGTCTGATCCAGACCTGCGCGGTCGGCCTGAACATCGAGGACAGCGTGGATGGGTTGTCCCTGTTCCCACTCGAACTCGCGGCCGATCGCGTTGCGGCCAGCCATCGCGCCGGTGAGTCGACCGGAGTTCCGATCGTGATCAACGCGCGCGTCGACGCGCTGGTGCGCGGCTCGGACTGGTCCGACATGGTCGCGCGGGCCAACGCCTACCTGGCGGCGGGTGCGGACTGCGCATTCGTGCTCGGGCTGCGGACCGAGGACGATGTGACGCGAGCGGTCGCCGAGATCGATGGAAAGGTATCCGTCATCTCGGGCGCGAGCTCCGTGCCGCTGGCTCGCCTCGCTGAACTCGGAGTCTCGCGCGTCAGCTTCGGCCCCGGGGTGCTCGGTCTCACGCTGTCGCACCTGCGCGACGCCGTGGCGGTTCTGACCTCGCGCGGCGAATATCCGCCGGAGCTCGACTTCGAGTATTAGCCTGACGCTATGGCTGATCAGCGCCCGATCGGATATTGGCTGCGGCTCGTCGACGGCCTGATCGACGACCAGTTCGCCCACACGCTCGATGAGCACGGCGTTACTCGGATGCAGTGGCAGCTGATGAATGTGCTCTCGCGCGGCCAGGCCTCGGTGGAGATGCTGGATGCCGCCGTCGCACCATTTCTGACCCCGGGCGGCGAGACGACGCTCGACCATCTCACCGAGCTGATCGAGAGCGCGTGGGTCGACGCGACACCGACCGGGTACGAACTCACCGATCGCGGCCACGGAGCACTGGACCGACTGACCAATGTCGTCGCCGGGCAGCGCACCGAAATGGCCGCCGGCGTCTCGCCCGACGAGTACCTGACCACGGTCGGCACGCTCGAACGGATGGCTCGCAACCTCGGCTGGACCGACGAGGGCTGACCGCGCTAGGTCCGGTCAGTCCACCAGTACAAACCAGATGAGCAGCAGCGTCACCAGGAACCCGGTGACGAAGTTGAGGATCAGGAATCGCCGCCATCCCTTGTTCGCGGACCCTGCGTCGGCATCCGAAACACTCCAGTATGGGGCGCAGCTGGTCGCGTAGGGCAGAGCCAGGATGGCCGCCAGGGGACCCGGCCAGATCGTGAACAGCAAGAGGACACCGGCGGCGAGATACGCCAGAACCGACAGTCGGACGGTGGCGCGCGCGCCGATGACGGTCGCGATGGACGCGATGTCCGCCTCTCGATCAGCGAGCACATCCTGCACCGCCCCGAATGCGTGCGACGCCACGCCCCACAGGAAGAACGCCGCCAGGAGGAACCACAGCTGGGGCGTGAATACGGCACCCGCCAGCACCAGCCCGTAGACCGCGGGGGAGACGAAGTGCGTGCTCGACGTGAGCGAGTCGAGGAACGGACGCTCCTTGAATCGCAGGCCGGGCGCCGAATACGCGATCACCGCGAAGACGCTGATCGCGAGCACGAGCCACGACAGCGGCGACCCGACGACCACGAGAAACACCAGGAACGGCACGTTCGTGATCAGGGCGGCGAGAATCGTTGGCCGGTGCATCCGTCGATCGAGCAGGGCTCCCTCGACCCCGCCCTTGCGCGGATTTCGAAGATCGGATTCGTAGTCGAACACGTCGTTGATCCCGTACATGGCCAGGTTGTAGGGGATCAGGAAGTAGAGGGTGCCGACGACGAAAACGACGTCGAACGAACCGTGCGTGATGAGGTACGCCGCGGCGAACGGGAACGCGGTGTTGACCCAGCTGAGGGGCCGGGACGACACGAACAGCGCCCTAAGCACGGTCGCGCTTCCGGCCGAGGAGCGTCCACAGGCTCGGCAACAGAACGACCGCGGCCACCGTGTAGGCGAAATCTTCCAGCGGTGCGCGACCGATGAATGCGCCGCTGATGAGCGAACGGTTGTAGCCGACAAAGCCGAGACCGACGAGGACGTTGTCGAAGATCGCGGTGAAGACCAGCAGGATGCCGGCGGCAATCAGCACCGCGAGCCAGCGCGGAGGGCGCCTGGTCGCCAGGGCCGCGATCGCCACGGCAACCACGACGACAAGAAACACCGCGTTGAGAGCCCAGTAGGTCATTCGGTCGCGCCCTTCGACGAGCGGAGGGACCGTGCCCCGGGTCGAGCCGGTCGAGACCTGGAGAACCAGCCGTACACGTTCATCGTGAGGTAGCAGAGGAGCAGCAGAAAGAACGGCTCCTCGAGCGGGAGTTCCGGCGCCCACTGCCATCCGGTCATGAACGTCGTCTCGCCGCGAAAGAAGATCCCCAGCCGGATGCCCTGCAGGTCCCAGACGAGAAAGAAGACGAGCCCGACCGCGAGCACGACTCCGGCACGGAGCGCGCCGCGCCAGAAGAACAGCCGGAATCGCCGATCGAGCACGACCATCGCGGCGAGCGCGACGAGCAGCGCCGCGAGGTAAACGAACGGCATCAGGCATCCGCCGGCCGCGTCAGCGGCTCCGGCAGGGGAGTCGTCGAGGTGTCGCCGGTGATGCGCTTCAGCAGTACCTCGGCGCTGATCAGGCACATCGGCAGTCCGACGCCGGGGATCGTGGAGCCACCGACGAAGTACAGTCCCTTCACCTTCCGGCTCACGTTGCGCGCACGGAACAGGGCGCTCTGCTTCAGGATGTGCGCGGGCCCCAGCGCGGTTCCGCGCCACGAGTTCAGGTCCGCGGCAAAGTCGGCCGGCCCGACCGTGCGGCGCACGGTGATTCTCGAGGCGAGGTCTGGGATACCGGCCCAGTCCGCGATCTGCTGGATCACCGCATCCGCAACCGACTCGACCGCCCTGTCGCCCTTGCCGCCGATCCCGCCCTTGCCGAGGCTCACGTCCGCGGGAACCGGAACCAGGACGAACACGTTTTCGTGCCCGTCCGGCGCAGCGTCGGAATCGAGCCCGCTCGGCTTGCACACGTAGAGCGATGCCGGGGCGGGCACGTGCGGTTCGCCGCCGAAGATCGCGTCGAAACCCTGGGCCCAGTCCTTCGCGAACAGCAGGGTGTGGTGCTCGAGCTCCGGCAACTCCCCCCTGACGCCGAGATAGAGGAGTACCGCACTCGGGCCGGGGGTCGCCCTATCCCAATACTCCTGGGGATACGTCTGGTTCTCGGGGTCGAGCAGCCCCGTCTCGCTGTGGTGAAGGTCGGCAGCCGAGACGACTATGTCGGCATCCAGCGTCTTCCAGTTCGTGTCTGCGTCCACGTATTCGACGCCGGCAGCCACATGGTCATTGACATCGATGCGGGTGACTCGCGCTGAGGTGATGATCGTGACGCCTTCGGCGACCGCGAGGTCGGCGATCGACTGGATCACCCGGGCGAAGCCGCCGATCGGGTAGAGCACCCCATCCGAGAGATCGAGGTGGCTCATCAGGTGGTACATGCTGGGCGCCGTGTACGGCGAGGCACCCAGGAAGACGGCTGGGTATTCGAGCACCTTGCGAAGCCGGTCATCCCGAACTGTGTGATAGGCGAGCGACGAGAGCGGCCGCAGCAGCAAGCGCGTCAGCTTCGAGAGGTGCCGAACGACCTCGCGGTTGAACAGTGGTCCGAGGCGTGCGAACGTCGTGTAGAGGAAGTACTTCTTCGCGAGCGTGTAGGTGAGCTCGGCTGAGTCGAGGTACTTCTCCAGGCGTCGACCGGACTTGCGCTGAATGCTCTCGAAGAGCGCGACGTTCTCTTCGCGCGTGGCGGCAATGTCGAGTGGTTGCGCCTGTCCCTCGAAGTACACCCGGTAACCGGGATCGAGGGTTACAAGCTCGAGCTGCTCCTGGGCGGACGTTCCGAGCAGACGGTAGAAGTGGTCGAACACCTCCGGCATCAGGTACCAGGAGGGACCCGTATCGAATCGGAAACCGTCCTTCTCCCATTTGCCGGCTCGACCACCCAGGCTCCCGTTCGCCTCCAGGAGCGTCACCGTGTGACCGGCGCGGGCGAGTAGCGCGGCCGAGGCGAGCCCCCCGATGCCGCCGCCGATGATGACTACGGAACTCATGGTCGCGGGATCCTGCCGAGGGCCGCGCCGGTCGCCATCCGCAGCTTGATCGGATTGGGAACGCGCACGCGAGACGTGACGAGCCGGTCCGCCGGGGTGGCCCTCAGCCGCACGGCGAGGTCGGCGAAGAGCGACTGGGCCAGCGCCACGGCACGACGCGAGTTGCGGGGGAGCTTCGGCAGGACCGCCGCCGAGGTTCGCAGGTCCCCGTCGATGTCGTCGAGCAGTCGGTTCTTGTCCGCCTCCGAGAACGAGTCGACGCTCACGCCGGGAAAGTAGCTGCGGCCGAGGCTCCGGAAATCGGCGGCGAGGTCGCGAAGAAAGTTGACCTTCTGGAACGCTGCTCCGAGGGCCCGTGCACCAGTCTCGAGTTCCGCCGTCTCGGCGGGTGTGCGCTTCTCTCCCTCGAGAAACGCGCGCAGGCACATGAGGCCGACGACTTCCGCCGAGCCGTACACATAACGGTCGAAGCTCGCCTGGTCGTGTTCGGTCTCGCTCAGGTCGGAGCGCATGGAATCGAAGAACGGCTCGGTCAGCGCTCGGCCGAATCCGGTCTCCCGGGCCGTCAGGGCGAAGGCGTGCACGACGAGGTTCGCGCTGTAACCGCGATCCATCGCAAACTCGGTCTCGCGTTCGAGCTCATTCAGGATGCGCGCGGCTTCGACCTCGGTGAGGCCGGCGGCCGTCGCCTCGCCGTCCACGATCTCGTCGGCGAGGCGCACGAGGGCGTAGATGTTCTCGATGTGTCGACGAGCTCTCGCGTCGAGGAGTCGGGCGGCGAGACCGAAGGAGGTCGAATAGCGCCGGATGACGATGCTCGCCGTCTCCTCGGCGACGCGATCGTAGAGCTTCGTCTGCTGTCCGGGCGTGGGTGTCACTTGACTCGTCCGAGAACCGCGTCCGCGATCGGTGCGAGCTCGTCGCGCAGGGCCTGCGGAATGTGCACCTCGGCCAGCCTCGAGAGGGCGCGATTGGCGTAGTAGCGGGCGAGCCCCTCGGCGAAGGCACGGGCACCGCTCTCGACGAGCAGTTCGCGCACACGATCCGCCTCGGCGTCGGACAGGTCCACCTTGCCGAGCAGGGGATCGATCTCCGCCCACTCGCGGGTGGTCGTCGCGTACGAGACGAGCACGGTGCGCTTTCCCTCGCGCAGGTCACCGATGGTGGTCTTACCGGTCTCGGCTTCCTGTCCGAAGACGCCGAGCAGGTCATCCACGATTTGGTAGGCGACGCCGATCTCGCGACCGAAGTCGGCGAGCGTCAGCACGACGTGTTCGGATGCGCCGGCCAGGATCGCGCCAGCCTGAAGCGGGCACTCGAAGGAGTACACGGCGGTCTTCAGGCGCTCCATGGTGAGGATGTCGTCCACCCGCGGCATATCGGTGAGGTGCGAGAAGTCGACATCGATGAGTTCGCCGGCCGCGCTCGCGAACAGAGCGTCGTCCATGACCTCGACGAGGCGGTCGCGCGTGACATCCGAGACTCCGCTCCGGTCGATGAGGCGGGATGCGTTGAACAGCGCGAGGTCGCCGGCGATCACAGCCGCCGAGATGCCGCGGTGTTCGGCCGCCGTCTCTGTGGCGCCGTCGGCGAGCGCCTGGTCGCGGTAGCTGCCGGACACGTTGGGGATGCCACGTCGGACGAAGTCATGGTCGATCACGTCGTCGTGGACGATCAGCGCGGTGTGTAACAGCTCGAAGGCGGCACCGACATACGCGGCCGCCTCGAGGTCGGTGCCGCCGAGGGACTCGTAGGCGCAGAACACCATCCTCGGCCGGAATCGCTTGCCGCCGGCCGCGCTCGACTGCAGCTCTTCCCAGAGCCGCACATACTCCGGCCCGAAGGCCGCGGCACGGTTCTTGGCTAGGCTGAAGAAACGGTCGAGGACCACGTCGACCTGCGCCTGCCGCTGCTGATCGATCGCGAGCAGGCCAGAACCGTCCATTTAGGCAGACTATCGCGAGCATGGCTGAACATCCCGAGCAGGTTGTGCTCCTTGACAACGACGGAAAAGTAGTGGGCGCGGCCGACAAGGCCACCGTGCACACGGCCGAAACTCCGCTGCACCTGGCCTTCTCCTGCCATGTCTTCGACGCGGAATCCCGATTGCTCGTCACCCGTCGAGCGCTGTCGAAGCTCACCTGGCCCGGAGTCTGGACGAACTCGTTCTGCGGCCACCCCGCCCCCGGTGAGCGGACTGAGGATGCGATCTCCCGTCGCGCAGCGGACGAGCTCGGGATTACAGTCTCGTCGATCGAAATGGTGCTGCCCGACTTCCGCTACCGAGCGGTCGACGCATCCGGAATCGTCGAGAACGAGATCTGCCCGGTCTATCGCGCCATCTGCACGGACGCGGTCGACGCGAACCCGGCCGAGGTGTCCGAGTGGGAGTGGGTCGATCCCGCGACACTCACCGCCGCCGCGAGCGCAGCGCCGTACGCCTTCAGCCCGTGGCTGGTCTGGCAGCTCGAGCAGCTCGGCTTCTAGACCCTCGGGTCGAGCCACTACGACAGCGGGTCGTCCTTCAGTGGACCGTCGTCGGTCGGGATGGGAGTCAGGTGGAAGTTCAGGTGCGAGCGTGACGCGGTCGGACCGCGCTGGCCCTGGTAGCGGGAGCTGTATTCGGTCGATCCGTACGGTTTCTCGGCGGGTGAAGTCAGCCGGATGAAGCACAGCTGGCCGATCTTCATTCCCGGCCAGAGTTTGATCGGCAGGGTCGCGACGTTGCTGAGTTCCAGCGTGACGTGACCGGAGAATCCCGGGTCCACGAACCCGGCGGTGGAGTGCGTGAGCAGTCCAAGGCGGCCCAGCGAACTCTTGCCCTCGAGTCGCGCCGCGATGTCATCGGGCAGCGTCACGAGCTCGTAGGTCGACCCGAGGACGAACTCGCCGGGGTGCAGGATGAACGGCTCGCCATCCTGAATCTCGACGAGCCGGGTGAGCTCCGGCTGGTCTTCGGCGGGGTCAATGAATGGGTACTTGTGGTTGTCGAACAGCCGGAAGTACTTGTCGAGACGAACGTCGATGCTGGACGGCTGAATCATCCCGAGATCGAGTGGGTCGAGCCCGACGCGGCCGGTTTCGAGCTGTTCCCTGATGTCGCGGTCACTCAGAAGCATGGCCACGACACTACCGGGTCGGGGTGGGCGAGGGCGGGCCGGTGCGGGAAGATCGCGGCGATCTATTCGGCGATGTCGCCGATGCTCGCGCACTTCGCCCGTTCAAGTAGCATCGTTCTGTCGCTCAAGGCGATTCGCGAGTGTAGTTCAATGGCAGAACTCCAGCTTCCCAAGCTGGTAGCGCGGGTTCGATTCCCGTCACTCGCTCTCTGTTAGTTCTGCGCCGAACTGACATCTCTCCCATCCGAGCCAATGCCAGCCAGGGGACCCCGCGCGAGCCGACGGACTGACCGGATGCGGATGGCCGCTGCAACCACCGACGCGATCGCAGCGATGCCGCATACCGCGATCGAGACGGCGAGGCCCGGCCTGTTCGTCATCAAATACAGCAGCGCGACGACCTGTGATGTACCGAAGAAGACCGAGTAGATCGGGCTGGCTGCCAGCTGGAGTGCGCGGAGCTCGGCGTGCGGCCCGTCATCCGAGGCCCCGTCAATGGCTGCGTGCAGGCGTTTAGCGTCCCTGGCCTCGACCGTGCGCCCGATAACCGACAGCAGCACAGTGATGAACAGCGCGGTGTCTACCCAGCCCGCACTCCACGGGATGCTGCCGTGGTATCCGTGTTGAGAGACCATGAAGAGCCCGGTCACGATGATGAGCACCATTCCCGGCGCGATGAAGGCCTCGATCCGTTTCGTCACGGCAGTCAGCGTCCGGAGCTCTGACACCGAGTTCGCCGTCTGGACCCGGAGCGTGGTCAGCAACGTGGTTGTCACCGAACCGACAAGCACGACCACGCCCAAGAGGTGTATGAACAAAGCAGCGTCGTACATCGAGATTCCTTAGATCGAATAGCCCGAGCCAGTCGGCATCGAGAGCGACAGCGGCGCGAAACGTCTCGAGTGGACGATAACGCGATAGTCAAGAATCGTTACTATAATTGTGCTCGCTGCAGAAAGCAACTGCCCCGACGGAGCGGCCGACGGGATGCGCTTCGGCCAGCAGCTCTGTCGCCGCAGCGCGGGTGCGCCACTGTCGATTGGCTAGGCAGTCGCCGGGCGGCGGTGACGTAAAGTGTGAACTCGCGTGATCACTTGGGCGAACGGAGCCGAGAACGGGATGGACAACGAGCAGAAGGTCAATTTAGGGGTGGCGTTGTTCATCCCGTACCGGTACAGCGAGGATCGGATGTTCCGGGCCCTCCAGGATGCCGGCTTTGATGACTGGACTCTCGCGCAATGCCGAGTGTTTCAAAGGGTTGCGGTGAATGGCTCGCGCCTCACCGATCTGGCCGAGCAGGCACAAATGAGCAAGCAAAGCGCCGGCGTGATGGTCGATCAGCTGGAGCGCCTGGGATATGTTCGCCGCGCGCCGGACCCCGCGGATGGTCGTGCTCGGTTGATCGTCATCGAGGAACGCGGCCGTCGAGCGGTCGCGGTGGCACACGTGACGCTCGAGGAGATCCTCGCCGAATGGGAGGCCTATCTGGGTACGCGCAACTTCACGTTGCTGCAGCAGATTCTGGATCAACTCCGTGAGATCACCGACCCCTTCGCTCGGTGACCGCGGGTTGACACCGTATTGACATTAGTCAGTAAAATTGACTATCGTCGCCTGTGGTCTTGGCGAATTGTTCGCGACCGACGAAAGCAGAAAGCGATATTTCATGAAGTTTCTTGTCATCGGAGCAACCGGTCGCACCGGCGTCCCCCTCGTCCGAAAGGCACTCGACCAGGGACACGCGGTCACTGCCCTCGTGCGGAGGGCGGACGCCCACGTAGACCCGCGCGCCCAAATCGTCAGCGGAGACGTCACGAGCGCCGCCGTGATTGCGAGCGCCGCCCGAGGCCACGACGCTGTCATCAGCACCCTTGGAGCGAAGAACATCAACGAGACTCCGACGTTGATCACGGACATGGTTCGTGCTGTGATCACCTCCGCGAAGACATCGGGTGTTGACCGCTTCGTCGTCGTGTCTGCATTCGGAGTCGGCGACTCGCTCGCCAAGGCATCATTCCTGGCTGGCGCGATATTCCGCACGGCGCTGCGCAAGAAGTACGTCGACAAAGCCGCGGCGGACGTTCTCGTGAAGGCCAGCAAACTCAGATGGACCATCGAATACCCCGGGGCGTTGAGTGACGGGGACAGCTCCCGCTATATAGCCACCGTGCTGGAGGACGTCACGAACGTGCCGATCTTCCCCTCAACGTCCCGCGCGAATGTCGCCGATTTTCTCCTCGACTCTGCGGTGAACGGCACGTTCATTCGCCAGACCGTCGTTGTCCTTGACGCCAGGTAGGTCGTCGTCTACCTCACCTCTCGCCGCGCCCAGTACTCGAACGAGGTCGCCGGTCGGCCGAGCACGCGCTCGACGCCATCGCTCACGTAGGCGTCCTCGCCCCGGCGGATGCCGCCCAGCATCGCCATCCGCCACTCCACGTATCCCTCGGGCGTTCCGGCGGCGCGCAGACCAGCAGCGTGGACATCGGCATCCTCGGACTCGAATCGATTCGACTGCCCAGCCGTCGGGCCCAGGATGCCTACCGCCTCGTCGAAGGTGAGCGCGACCGGCCCGGAGAGCTTCAGGATCTCGCTCTTCCACTTACTGCTCGACAAGACTGCCGCGGCGACCTCGGCAATATCGGTCGCGTCGATGAACGGCTCCGCGCCGTCCGCCACGGGCGCGCGAACCACGCCATCCACGGGCACAAACATCGCCTCGGTGAAGTTCTGAGCGAAGTGGCTCGGCCGCAGGATGGTCCAGGGGACCGGACCACCGGTCAGCGCGCGCTCGGCCCGCGCGACGGTCCCATCCGGAAGGAACTCGACTCCGCGAGCCGATAGGAAGACCGCGTGCCGAACACCGAGCTCCGCGGCGAGCACGAGGAGGTCGGTAAGGATGGCCGACCAGTCGCTTGCCGACCCCGGGCCGACGAGGAACATTCCGTCCGCGCCCTCGAGTGCTGACCGCCACGTGGCGGGGTCGCGCCAGTCGAAGCGAACGTCGCCGCCGGTACGACTGGCGACGCGGGCGGTGTGGCCGTCGCGGCGCAGAAGCTGCGTCAGGCGGCTTCCGACCTTGCCGGTGCCTCCGATGATCAGGAACGTGCTCATGAGATTGCCTTTCGCAGCGGTTCGTCGCGCGGCAGCCCGCACGGCAGCCCGGCTACAACCGAAGGGGCGCACGGTAAATTCCGCGGGCACCGCGGACCGCCGACGCGCCGGGGACCTCGCTCCTTTGGAACAATGGACCCATGGCGCCATCAATCCACCACACGGTACTCGCGGTCAACGATATCGACGCGAGCCTGCGTTTCTATGTCGACGGGATTGGCCTCGCTGTCCTCGCCGACCGCGAGGTCGAGGGCGACTGGCCGGCCCTGTTCGGTGCGGCGTCCCGGCAGTTGCGGGCGATATTCCTCGGGAATCCGGACATCCCGGATGATACTGCGGGAGCGCTCGAACTGAACGCGTTCCCGGACGGAGCGGACAGGCGGGATCCGGTCACGCCACCACCGGCAGGGCTGATCATGATCTCCTACTTCGTCGACGTCGCGGCGACACTCACGCGACTGGATACACTCGGCCTGGCCCGGGATGCGCGTCGGATCGAGCAGCCCACACCGCGCGGGCCAATTCCGATCGCGACCGTTCTCGACCCCGACGGCGTGCGCGTGCTGCTCACGCCCGGATCTATCACGCGCGCCCGGTAGCCTTTCGTAGTAACACCGAAGAAGCGAAGGAGCGGACGGACGATGAGCGACCTCATACCTGTTCCGTCGCCCGGCGTGCCGGTGTATGTCGGGATGCAGGGCGGCCCGCTCGTCATCCTGGTCCACGACTACTTCGGCCGGCTGCCCGGGCTGCTACTCATCGCCGAGCAGCTCGCTCGCGAGGGCTTCTTCGTCGCTGTGCCCGACCTGTTCAACGGTGTCGCCGCGCGCTCGCCCGACGAAGCCGAAAAGCTGATGAACGATCTCGACGTCGGCATCGCCCTGGCCGAACTGGACGACATCATCAGCGACGCCCAGACGAGCGGCTCGCAGAAGGTCGGGGTCGTCGGGTTTTCGATGGGCGGATGGCTGTCACTACTGCACGCGCAGGGTGGGGCGGCGGATGCGGTCGTCGCGTACTACTCATCGCTCGGGCCGGCAGACCACGGCGTGCTGCCCGCCCCGGTTCTGCTGCACTACGCCGAGACGGATGAGTGGGGCGAGGGCGAGGACCCGGTCAGCTTCATCGAACGACTTCACGAGCACGGGACGCCGGTCACCGACCACGTGTACCTCGGAACGCAGCACTCGTTTGTCAACTCGGAGATCGAGGAGACCTACAACGCTCGAGCAGCCGAACTGGCGAATGCCCGCACGGTGCGATTCCTGCTGAGCCACCTTTTCATCCGGTAGCGACTAGCCGTTAACATCGAAGCGGTGGTGCACGAGATCGTGCGTCATGTACTTCGCCATGCTCGAGACGGTGAAGCTCGCGCCGTCGCTGCGGCGACCCACGCGCCGCCACTGCTCCGGCGTCAGCGCAGAGAACGTCGCCGCGAGCTCCTCCGCGTTTGCGCCGAGCTGTACGCCGACCACGGCTGGATCCTGCTCGTTGTACCGTTCCGCGACAGCCGTCTCATCCTGATCCCAGTTCGGGTAGAGCGGATCATCCGTGTCCACCATCAGGCGAAGCCGCTCCCGGTAGACGCCGAGCACGTCGCGCACGTGAGCCGCGTACTCCAGGGGCGACCAGGTCGAATCGTCGGGCCGATCCCGGACGGTCGGTCGGGCGAGAACCGCGGGCCACGACGCGGCATTGCCGACAATCGCAGGCGCGATGTCGGCGTCGCCGTAGTCGGATGCGTCGAATCCGCATTCCGGGCACGGCCGCTCGGTAACCCAGGTCCAGTTCTTGGTATCTGCAACGATTGGCATGGTCCAAGCTTGAGTGAGGAGAATTGCACTCCGCAGCACAAATCCAGCCAAACTCGTCGGAGGTCCCCATGTTCCAGTCACCGAATCGCCTTCTCGGCATCTTCCTCGGCGTCGTGTACATCCTCGATGGCATCTACGGCTTCTTCCTCACCAGCGACACGTCCTTCTTTTCCACCGTCGGCCCCCGGATCTTCGACCTGTTCGGTACGAATCCGTTCCACAACCTCCTCCACGTCGTCGTCGGGCTCGCCCTGCTGATCTCCGGACTCGTGGGAGCGCGGATTGCGAAGGGCATGAACACCACTCTCGGCTCCGTCTACCTGCTCGTCGGTGTCCTCGGCTGGATCCTCGTGATCGCCGGCGGCAACGTTCCGTTGAACATCCTCGCGATCAACGGACCCGACAACGTCCAGAACTTCGTGACCGCCGTCCTGTTGCTCGCCGTCGGTCTCGGCGCGGACCGCGTGGCTCCGGCGGTGAAGCCGGCCTAGGCCGCTCAGGCCTCGATGCCCGGGATGGCGACCGCGCCGGACATGAAGCGGAGGACATTCTCGTCCACGATGATGTCGGATGGCCGCAGGGGTCTCGTCAGGTAGAGCCCGTCCAGTTCGCTGATCCGCGACAGCGCGACGTACGTCTGGCCCGGCGCGAACGAGCGCTCGCCGAGATCGATGATGGCTCGTTCGTAGGTCTTGCCCTGTGACTTGTGGATCGTCACGGCCCAGGCCAGCCGAAGCGGAAACTGCGTGAACTCGGCGACGATGTCCTTCTTCAGCGCCTTGGTGGTCTGCGAGTAGGAGTAGCGGTACTTCTCCCAGACGGCGGGCTGCACCTGGTGGACCTCTCCATCCACCTCCACCCACACCGTGTTATCGATCTTGGTGACGGTGCCGATGCTCCCGTTGACCCAGCGCTGGTCCGAGTCGTTGCGAAGGAACATCACCTGCGCGCCGACCTTGAGCTCGAGGGCCTCGTCGGCGGGGTACGAGCGCCCGCCGAACTCACCGCTGACCTCGGCGCGCGCGGTCAGCGCACGGCCGGGGAGACGAGCCAGCGCCGCCGAATTGATCCGCGTCACGGTGCTGTTCGTCGTAGCGAGCGTGATGGCGCCGTCCTTGGGAGCGGGACGGGCGCCCGTGTCGTTCAGTCTCTTGGCGATCTCCGCCGTCACCCGGCCGTGGCGCACCGCATTCAGCATGAACTTGAACTCGGCCTCGTGCTGGCGGTGGATGACCGAGAGCTCGTAGATGCGAAGATCGGCCTCCTTCCAGACCTTCGCATCGAAGAACCACATCGAGCGGTACTGGTCATCGAAGTAGGCCCGCTCGTCGGCATCACCCGGGACCGGTGCGAGCTGGTACGGATCGCCGAACAGCACCACCTGCGCTCCGCCGAACGCCTCGTGCGGTCGCTGCCGAGCCTGACGCAGGCTGCGGTCGACGGCGTCCAGGAGGTCGGCGTTCACCATCGAGACCTCGTCGATGACGATCGTGTCGACCGTTCCGAGCAGCTTGCGCAGCTCGCGCGACTGCTCGATCTCGTGGTCGGCGATGACTCCGATTGGCAGTCGGAACAGTGAGTGGATGGTCTGGCCACCGACATTCAGGGCCGCTACACCGGTTGGCGCGCAGATCACCACCTGTTTCGAGGTGTGCCACGACAGGTGGTTCAGCAGCGTCGATTTTCCCGTGCCGGCGCGACCCGTCACGAAGATGTGATCCTGCGTTGTCTCGATCGCATCGAACACGGCCTGCTGCTCGGCGGAGAGCGTCAGGTCGGTCACCGCCCAAGGCTACCCGCGCCCGTGGCCGAGTACCGGAGAATAGAACCGTGAGCCGCCTTCTCCTGTCCTGGTTGATCGGGTTCGCGGTGCTCATCGGGGCATTCTTCGGCGCTGTCGCCATGCTCAACGCCGGCGTCTACAGCGCCCACGGGTTCGTCTCCAGCTACCTCGACGCGCTGAACCGGCACGATGCGACGACGGCGCGCGAGCTTCCGGGCGTCAAAGCTCCGAGCGGCGTCGAGACGACGCTACTCACCGATGGCGCGCTCGGGTCCATTACCAACATCTCGGTGAAGAAGGATGTGGCCGCGGCGAGCGGAGTCCACACCGTCGAGTTTTCTTACAAGCTCGGGGGTCGGGCCGAGACGTCCACGTTCTCCGTGGTGCAGACGGCCTCGTTCCTCGGTCTGTTCTCGCGCTGGGCGTTCGAGAAGTCGCCGCTCGCGACCGTGTCCGTCGCCGTGCCTCACGACCCGCGATTCCGCGTAAACGGAACCGACGTCAGCAGCACGGTCGCCTGGAACCAGTCCCAGCCCTTCGTCGTATTCGCCCCGGGACTGTACGTCTTCGACCACAAGTCGACCTATCTCACCGCGACACCGGTCGCCGTTCCGGTCACGGAGCCGGCGAGTGTCACACCGGTCCGAGTCGAGGCGGAGCCTAACGCGGTCTTCGTGAAGGAGGTGAAGAAGGAACTGCACCAGTACTACCTGAAGTGCGCGACCCAAACCGTGCTGCTTCCCACCTCCTGCCCGTTCGGAAAGAGCTTCGCGAACCGGGTCGTGAGCACTCCAGCGTGGCGGATGGTCTCAGACCCCGAAGTCTCGATCGTGCCCGATCCGACCTCGAGCAACTGGCTCGTCCCCGACGCGCTCGGCGTTGCGCACCTGACCGTCAAAGTGCAGTCGCTGTACGACGGCTCGATCTCGACGTTTGACCAGGATGTCTCGTTCAACCTGTCGTACACCATCAACATCGCCTCGGACGATCACCTGACCATTACGTCCGTGTATCCCTAACCCTGTCGCGCGCGCTTCGCGAGCATCTCGTTGTAGGCGTTCAGTTCCGCGTCGCCATCCCGTTCCGCCTTGCGGTCGTACCGTCGCGATTCGCGCGCGTCGCTCCGACCCCACATGAAAGCGACGAGGATGGCGAGTGCCAGCGTCGGGATTTCGCCGATGCTCCAGGCGATCCCGCCGGCGAGCTGCTGGTCGCCGAGCGCGGAGATGCTCGGTCCCCAGCCCATGGCGCCGTACCAGTCGGCGGACAGCAGACCGGTGCTCGTGATCAGCGCCAGGCCGAAGAACGCGTGGAAGGCCATCGTCGCGAGAAGAATGAGCAGCCGCATCGGATACGGCGGCCGAGCCGGGCCCGGGTCCACCCCGATGAGGCTCGACACGAACAGGTAGCCGACGATCAGGAAGTGCACGATCATCCACTCGTGACCCACGTGGTCCGTAGTCGCGTAGCTGAAAAGCGGCGTGTAGTAGAAGATCCAGAGCGACGACGCGAACAGGAGTGCGGCGACCAGCGGCCTGGCCAGGAACGAGAACACTGCGGAGTGCACGAGGATCAGGATCCACTCGCGTACACCCCGGCTGCCGTCCTCGCGTTTGTGGATCGCGCGAAGGGCGAGGGTGATCGGAGCCGACGGCACCAGCAAAACCGGGATCGCCATGGTGAGCACCATGTGCGCGATCATGTGCGCGCTGAACAGGTACTTCTCATACACGTTCACGCCGCCGCTCGTGACGTAGAGCAGAACGAGCATCCCGGCGATCCACATAATGGTGCGGTGCACCGGCCAGCTGTCGCCGCGGCGCCTGAGCCGCCAGACACCGGCCAGGTAGAAGAACAGGGCGAACCCGACGATCAGGATCCAGAGCAGATCGGGATTGAGCCCCGTGAAATAGCGCTCGATGGTGGGCATCGCCGGCAGATGGGCTCCCGTCAGCAGCTCTGCCGGGGTCGGGTTGCTCAGTTGGGACGCAGGAACCTCGATCTGCGGATCCGTGGTCACGGCGAGAGCGGATGCGGTGCCCTCCGCCAGACCCATGAACGCGAGCTCGCCGACCACGAAGAACCAGAAGTACCGCGCGGCTCCAGAGACGGCGCCGGCCAGCTTGCCGATCAGGAAGCGCCGCTGAAAGATGCCGAAGATGCCGAGCGCTCCCAGCGCAAAGACCTTGACCAGGACGAGGATGCCGTACGGCGTCAGCAGGTTCTCCCACGTCGCAACACGGATCTGGGCATTCACATAGCCGGACGCCGCGACGACCAGGAAGCAGACGAGGGCGACCGTCGAATAGCGCTCGAGAACGGTAGCGAGCCGTCCGTCCCCTAGCGTTCGTCGCACCAGAACCAGCGTGGCGAGGCCGCCAACCCAGATCGCGGCGAACGCGATGTGCAGCCAGAGCGACGTCGTCGCGGCATCGTGGCTCGCGGTGTCGCCTGCATGACCCTGCAACGCCATGGGAATCATAGTCAGGGTCGCGGTGATCGCCAGCAGCGCCACGACCGTCTGGTTCCGCACCGCGAAGCAGAGCACGGTAAGGCACGCCGCGATCAACGTCGTCGCGAGCCAGGCCTGACCCTGCCCGACGGTCGTGACATAGCGCGACAGATTGTCACCGTACTGGGAGGTGAGAGTGACCGGGCCCGGGTCATCCGTCTGGAGATGGAAGAACCCCGTCGCCGCTGCGGCCACCGTGAGTACGGCCGCGGACGCTGCGGCGACATCGAGCGCCTTCGAGAACTCGGGCCGCTCGGATGCGAACGCGAAGGATGCCAGCACGAGACTACCGATGAGGCCGGACGCCGACAGGTCGACGAGCATCGTCGCCACGGGGACGCCATAGCGGACCAGCGCGCCCGGGTCGATTGCAAGCGGCGTGTTGGCTCCGCCGCCGTAGGCGAGGCTGAGGAAAAGTGCCGCGAACGCGACCAGCAGCAGGGCAGCCGGTCCCACCGTTCGGGAGACTCGAATCACGCTGCCAGCCTAAGTGACCCGAGCTGAGAGAGCCTGAGGTGCTTGGCACCGGAACGCAAAAGGGACGCCGGCCCGAAGGCCGTCGTCCCTTTGCGCGAAAACGAACTACTTCGCGGCGGCCTTCAGCTTGCTGCCGGCGGTGAGCTTGACACCGTAGCTTGCAGCGATCTGGATGGCGGCGCCGGTCTGCGGGTTGCGACCCGCACGTGCGGCACGGTGGGTGCGCTCGACAGCGAGCCAACCCGGGATCGTGACCTTGGTTCCCTCTTTCACCGTCGTCGAGAGCGTGGAAAAGAGACCATCGAGGACGGCGTTGACGGCCGCCTGGGTCTGGCCGGATTCTGCAGCGACGGCTGCAACCAGCTCGGTACGGTTCAGTGACTTGTCAGCCATGATTTGTCCTCCTCGGACTGTGCAATTGAAGCTAAGTTAACAAACTGTTCTGTGGGCTTGCGGCCTTCAGAACCGCCTTGAACCTACCAGCTTGACTTCGTAATACCCGGCAACTCTCCACGGTGCGCCATATCGCGGAAACGAACGCGCGAAACGCCGAATTGGCTCAGGTAGCCACGAGGACGGCCGTCGATGGCGTCGCGACCGCGCAGGCGGACCGGCGAAGCGTCGCGCGGAAGCTTCTGCAGACCGACGCGAGCGGCCTCGCGGGACTCGTCCGTACCCGCCGGGTCGACGAGCGCCTTCTTCAGTTCGAGACGCTTGGTGGCGTAACGCGCGACGATGACCGCGCGCTGGTCGTTCTTGGCAATCTTGCTTTTCTTCGCCATGGTTAGCGCTCCTCGCGGAATTCGACGTGCTTGCGCACAACTGGGTCGTACTTCTTGAGTACAAGTCGGTCGGGGTCGTTGCGACGGTTCTTCTTCGTCACGTACGTGTACCCGGTGCCCGCGGTAGAGCGGAGCTTGATGATGGGGCGAATGTCCTGTGCCTTGGCCATTAGATCTTCTCCCCACGAGCGAGCAGGTCTTTCACGACCGACTCGATGCCACGCGCGTCAATCACCTTGATGCCCTTGGCGCTGAGCGTCAGGGTCACTCTGCGGCGAAGCGACGGCACGTAGTACGTCTTCTTCTGGATGTTCGGGTCGAAACGACGCTTGTTGCGTCGGTGCGAGAACGAAATGCTGTGCCCAAAGCCGGGAACGGCTCCGGTCACCTGGCATACGGCTGCCATGTGTCTTCTCCTTCAATACCGCGGAACGATTGTGCTTTTTTTGAAAAGCACTGCTCCACCCAAGATCACTTGTCGGCACGCGACTGGCTCGTTGGACGAGCCTGCGTACAAAGCCAGCGGATAGGCCGCCGGACCAAAGAGAAAGCTTACGTGCTTTCGTACCGGGTCCGCAAACCGATCAGGACGCCTCGACCGGCTCCAGCACATCCTCGCTCGGCTTCTCCTTCTCGCGAAGGAGTCGGATACCGGACACGATCGAACCCGCGCGCACGATGAACGCGATGAGCCCGCCCACGAAAATGAGTCCGCCGATGATCGGCACCACCCACAGGTACTGGATGGCGGAACCGCCGACCTCGATCTGCGCGGCGGACGCGGGGTTGGCGGCCGAGTAGATCACGTCGACGCTCTGGCCGAGGCCGATCGGGCAGGGAGTGATCGCGGAGCTGGAGTTCGCGGTGTACGAGCGGCCCTTGACGGCGAAGGTCGCCACCGGTGTGCAGCTATTGTTCGTGGTCGCGCCGAGGCTGGTCACGATCGCGTTGGTCTTGGCCTGTCCGCCGCCGAGCGTGCCGGTCGCCGAGAAGGCGGCCATCGCCGAGACGCCGAGAAGGATGAGGATGATCGCGGCGGCCATGATCCGAACGGCACCCATAACTGCCTTGCGGGTCGGCGCGATGCCGATCGGCGCCGCTTGCGCGGGTGCCGCTGCGGCCTCGGAAGGCTCGACCACGGCCGGCGCACTAACGAGCTCCGTCGAGGTCGACGGTGCGAGGGCGGTCGGTACCTCGACGGTCGGCTCGGCTTTGGGCTCGGCGACGAGCGCAGTCACCTCGTCGAAGAAACGATCGAACTCGGAGAGTTCGGCATCCGTCCGGGGCGTTATCGACGTCGCCGGCCCGAGCGCGATCGGTCCGAGTGAACTTGTGGCGCTCGCGGCATTGCTCACGAGCTCCGGGGCCGGCGTGGAAATCGGGAGCGCGGGAGTAGCCGCGCTGCGGGGACGGTACTGCGGCTGCGGCGCGGATGGAACGTTGTCCGCTCCGGGATGATCGAGGTCGTCGTCGAAGAGCGACGAGACCGTGAACTGCTTCTCGAAGTGCGCCATCGGATCCGACTCGTCGACGGTCGGCTCGGGAGCCGACGGTACGACCGCGGCTGGGTCCGGCTGCCGATGATTGGTCCAGGCCGTCCCGTTCCAATAACGAAGCTGTCCCGCTTCGCCCGGTGCCCGATACCAGCCCGCTTGTCCCGCCATTTCTTCCCCCCGGAATTGACGCAGCGATCCCCCAAATCGATCGCCAATGGCCCAACAATAGGGTTCGCGGCAGAGCGAAAACGAGATAGACCCGAATTGGGGGCATCCGGGAGCGCGTGTCGCGCGACGCGTACCCTGAGTTCATGGCACACGACCACGGCGAGAGTGGAGTCGGACACGCGCGACTGACGTGGGCTCTGGGCATCAGTGTGACCATCCTGCTCGCCGAGGTCGTCGGCGCGATCGTCACCGGGAGCCTCGCGCTGGTCGTGGACGCCGGACACCTTCTGACGGATGCGGGCGGCCTGGCCATCGCTCTCGTGGCGTCCTCGCTCGTGCGTCGGCCGCCTACTTCTCGACGCACCTGGGGCTTCGGGCGCGCCGAAGTGCTGGCCGCCACGGCGCAGGCGGCGGTACTGCTCGCGGTCGGCCTGTTCGTCCTTGTGGAGGGCATTCACCGGCTAATCGCCCCCGCTCCGATCGCCTCGGGGCCGCTCCTTGTCTTCGGCATCATCGGCCTCGTCGGCAACCTCGCGGCGCTGCTGGTTCTGCGCGGCAGTCGGCGAACCAACTTCAACCTGAGGGCCGCGTTCCTCGAGGTGGGCAGCGACGCGCTCGGTTCGGTGGCCGTGATCGTCGCGTCGATCGTGATCTCACTGACCGGATGGACGCGAGCGGATGCGGTCGCCGCTCTCGTAATCGGGGCCCTCATCCTGCCGCGCAGCCTCCTGCTCCTCCGCGAAACACTCGAGGTGCTGCTGGAGTCGACGCCGCGCGGGCTCGACCTGAACTCGGTGCGCAAACACCTGCTCGAGCAGCCGCACGTGCGAGCCGTGCACGACCTCCACGCCACCCAGATCGCGACCGGACTTCCCGTACTGACGGCGCACGTGGTCGTCGACGACGAATGCTTCTACGACGGCTCGGCGTCCGGCATCCTCGACGAACTTCAGGCGTGCGTCGCGGAGCACTTCTCCATCGCCATCGAGCACTCGACGTTCCAGCTCGAGCGCGCCGTTCACGGAGACCACGAGCACGAGACCCACGCCTGACCCCCTACCTTTTTCAGGGCTGGCAGTTGGCGCACAGGCCGAAGACGTCGACGACGTGGCTCGGCTGGGTGAAACCGTGATCGGCAGCAACGGATGCGGCCCACGCCTCCACGGCGTCCGCCTCGATCTCGACGGTCAGACCACAGTTGCGGCAGATGAGGTGATGGTGGTGGCTGCCCGGCGTGCACGCTCGGTACAGGCTCTCACCCTCCTGCTGCAGTGAATCCGCCTCGCCCTCGACCGCGAGATCGGAGAGGGCGCGGTAGACGGTCGCCAGTCCGATCGGGGAACCGGATTCCCGCAGCGAACCGTGCAGCGTCTGAGCGCTGACGAACCCCTCCGACGACGACAGCGCCTCGCGAACAGCCTCCCGCTGCCACGTCACTCGCTTCGTCATGTCCGCTTCCTTCCGTTCGTCAACGCTACGCCGCCACCGCGCGTCGAGCACGGATCGCAAACCAGCCGCGACCCAGACCGTAGAGAATCGCGCTTCCCAGGGTCACGAAGAACCCGACCGGCAGGCTCGTTTGGTACGCCGCCGCGATCGACACCCACACGACGACGAGCGCGAGACCAATCGACACCGGGATGGCGCGCAGCGGGTCCGGAGTGAACAGCCGGGCCGCCGCCGGCGGACCGACGAGGAGACTGAACATGAGCAACGCACCGACGACGGGCACACTCATGGTCGTCGCGAACGCAACCACGACCGCGAAGAACACGGACATCCCGAACGTGCTGATTCCCCGGGCTGCGGCCTGGTCCGGCAGCACCGAGGCGAGCAGCAGCGGCCGATACGCCACCACGATCGCGACGACGCAGAGCGCACCGAGCAGCAGGATAGGGAGCAGCTCCGCGCTGCTGACCCCGAGGATCTGTCCGAACAGCAGCGCGAACACCTCGGACGAGTACTGGTTGCCGAGACTGAGGAACAGCGCACCCCCGGCCAGCATGACGACGAGTGCCAGCGCGATCACGACGTCGTTTCGACCGCGCCGGCCGAGCGTCGAGACGGCGAGCGCGCCACCAACCGCGAACACGCCCATCCCGAAGATCGGGTCGAGACCGAGCAGGGTCGCACCTGCGGCACCCGCGAAGGCTCCGTGGGGCAGCGCGTGCGCGAGGAAGGAGGAGCCGCGCAGCACGACGAAGAATCCGACGAGTCCGGCTACTACGGCAACGACGCTGGCGGAGATCCAGGTGTTGATCAGGAATTCAGAGAACACGAAGCTGCCTCCTCCGCCGACGTGACGCGACAGGCACCGCAACGCCCGAAAGGAGGTAGGCGATGAACGCGACCGCCACGATGCAAAAGCTCACCGGCCAGCTGTGCGCACCCCCGGTCCATCCGTAGCTCGACCAGGAGATGAGGATGCCGAGCCAGGTGGACCCGACCCCGATCCCGATGGAGATGAGGATCGCGAAGCCAACCCGCCGCGTCAGGCGCAGCGCCGCGGCCGCGGGAGCGATCAGCAGCGCCGTCGAGAGGACGGCTCCGATGGTCAGCGCGGACAGCTCGACGGCGAGGGCCAGCGCAACGAGGAAGAGGATCCCCGTCAGGCGCACCGGGATGCGGCGCACCGCTGCGAGGTCCTGGCTGAGCGAATCGATCAGGAACCAACGGAAGAAGATAACGACGATCGCGCACGCGATCACGCTCAGAGCCAGAACGAGGGGAAGGATGCTCGCGTCGATGCCGAAGAGCGATCCGAACAGCACCGAGATGGCCGCATTGCTCGTACCGGCGTGCTGGGTGTCCAGGTAGAGGAATAGCGCGGTGAGGCCGAGCCCCAGCCCGAACACGATTCCGGTCGCCACATCCCGTCCCTGCACCCGCTTGATGCCGACGACCTCCATGACGCCGGCCGCGAGGATCCCGGCGCCGACGAACCCGACGAGTTGCGGTATCCCGAGCAGGAAGGCTGCGGACCCGCCCACCGCACCGAGGTCAGCGAGGGCGTGGCCGGCGAACGACTGGCGGCGGAGCACGGTGAAGATCCCGACCAGCGCGGAGAGGACGGCGACGAGGGTGCCGACAATCAGTGCGAGCTGCACGGGGCCGCTGGCGAAGAAGCCCATCATTCGTCGTGTCCGTGATCGTGTTCGTCGCCGGCGACAACGAGTACCCGGCCGCCGACCCTCAGCACATCGACCCGTCGCCCATACAGTCGGGTCAGAACGTCGGACTGCACGACCTCATCGGTGGCGCCGGCAACCGCGTGGCCGTCGGCCAGATAGACGATGCGATCCATCACGGGCAGCAGTGGATTGAGATCGTGGGCCGACAGCAGGATGGCAACCCCGCGCTCGCGGCCCAGCCTGGCGAGCAGTTCGACCACCTCCTGCGCGCTTCGGATATCAAGGTTGGCCAGCGGCTCGTCGAGCAGCAGGAGGCGGGGACCGCTGACCAGCGCGTGCGCAATGAGCACTCGCTGCTGCTGGCCGCCCGAGAGCTGACCAATGCGCGCGTCCGCGAACGAGGAGGCACCCACGGCTTCCAGCAGGTCGTCGACGACTGCCCGGCGTCGCCGCGAGGGCAGGGGGATGCCGAGCTTTTGGCCGTCCAACCCGAGGGCAACCACATCCCGCGCGCGAAGCGGGAGGTCGGCATCGAGTGCAACTTTCTGCGGGAGGTATCCGAGAACGCCGGTGCGACGCCCCGCTTTGCCGCCGTCGAACCGCACGGAACCGGATGTCGGATCCTGCAGCCCGAGGATCACGCGGAGCAGGGTCGTCTTGCCCGCGCCATTCGATCCGATCAGGCCGAGGAACTCGCCCGGCGCTACCACGAAGCTCACGTCCGACAGGATGCGGCGTCCGCCGAGGGACACGCCGATACCGCTCACGTCGAGGACGGGAGCGGCGGGCGTAATGAGTGCGGTCATAGCTTTACCGTCGATTTTCCCGTACTGACGGCACGGTCGAGCGCCGCCAGTTCGGCTTCCATCCAGGTCTGGTAGGTGAAGTCGTCGGTCGGCATGGTCTCGTAGACCCCGACGACGGGCACGGAATTCGCTCTCGCGAGCGCCAGGTACTTGACGGTGATCGAGTCAGTGACCTGCTGGTTGTAGAGGAACGCCTTCACCCGCCCGCCCGTGAAGAGTGCGTTCTGTTTCGCCACATCCTGCGGTGCCGGATCGGTGTCGTTCATGATCGCCGCCTGGAGCGCCCACGGCGTACGGTTCGTCGTTCCGGCAGCCTCGAGCAGGTAGTCCGCGACCGGCTCGGTGGTCGCGACGGGAACGCCCGGATGTGCCGACCTGAAAGCGGTGATGGCATCCGTCCACTTCGTCAGCGACGCGTCGAACGTCGCGAGATTGGCCTCGAAGTAGGAGCGGTGGTGGGGCGCGATCTTCGACAGCGCCGCCGCAATACTCTTCGCAACGGCCGGCATGGTCTTCGGCGAATACCAGAGGTGCGGGTTACGGGTCGAGTCCGGAAGCCCGAGCACGGTCTGGGCGGTGATGATCGTGCGAGTGGATGACGGCGAGGCCGACTCGATCTTCGACATGAAACTGTCGTATCCGAGCCCGTTCTGAACCACCAGGCTGGCGCTGCTGATCGTGCCCGCAACCTGCGCGCTGGCCTCGAAGGAGTGGGGGTCGGTGTTCGGGTTACTCATGACCGAGGTCGCGTCGACGTAGCGGCCACCGATCTGGGAGATCACGCTCGTGTACTGGTTTTCGGCGCCGACGGCCACGATTCGCCCGCCCGATGAGGCCGGCTGTGCCGAGCATCCCACCATCACGACTGCGGCCAGGACCAGCACGACCGCTAACCTGCTATTGATAATCATTCTCAGCACGGAGTTATCCTGCCAGAGAAGCAGCGGTCGTGCAAACTCCTCGCCGGTGTCAGTCGCGCGAGAAGCGCACCTGGGTGAAACTCTCCGGCACGTGGGTGTCGGCGACGCCGATCCGGCTCGCGCCCCACCCGGCAGTCGCGGTCTCGCCGGGACTCCTGGTTGCGAGCTGCTCGAACCTGCCGAGAAAGATGCCCCACACGTCACCGTGCTTCGGCGGAAGCGATCGACCGTTCGCCAGATCCGTGAGGCTCGCCCACGGGATCGTGATCTCGGCGGTCCATCCGTGGTCCAGCACCGACGGGTCGTTGATCGAGCCGCTCACAGCGACGTCCACCCGAAGTTGCGGAAGGTCGTAATTCAGGAACGCCCAGCGCGTGCCGCGCGGATGGTTCCCCGTCCAGAAGGAGTCGCGGGTCGGAACGTAGTCGCCGCCGAAGCTGTGCACCATCGGATTGTGGACGTCGAACCGGGGCACGTCCCAACCGCTTCCGCGCGTGTAGGCATCGCGCCAGACATAAAAGGCCTCGTAGACGACCCCCAGCGCGTTAAACTCCAGCTCGTAGTAGCAGTCTCCGCCATCGATAAAGACCTCGAGGTCGTTCTCGAAGAACAGCAGCTCGTCCCGACCGGTCAGGGTCGCGATCAGCGCCGGTTCGGCCGCCCAGAACGCGAGATAGAGGTTCTCGTCATCCCACAGGACGCTCGCTGTGGTGTCGAGCGCAGCGGGAGCTCCAGTCACCAGGTCGACGAAACGCTCCGTCCGCGCGGCGGCGGCCCAGGCGGGAGAAGATGCTTCCCCCTGCGATGCGACCGGACCGACGACGCGACGCGCGACGTACTCGCGCGGCACCAGACCGTAGCCGTTCGGATTCGCGGTCACGTCAGCGTCGTCCGCTAGTCCAGCAGGAGCGCGGGTTCTTCGATGATGCTGGCGACGTCGGCGACGAATCGACTCGCGACATCCCCGTCCACGATGCGGTGGTCGAAACTGCCCGCGACCGTGGTCACGAAGCGTGAGCGTACTTCTCCGTCGACGATCCACGGCTTCTGCTTAATCGTCCCCATCGCGAGGATGGCCGCCTCGCCCGGGTTCAGGATCGGCGTGCCCGTGTCCATCCCGAACGAGCCCACGTTCGTAATGGTGATCGTGCCGTTCGCCATCTCGGCGGGTTGGGTCTTGCCGTCACGTGCCGTGATGGTCAGGTTCTCGAGCGCCTGCGCGAGCTGGAGCAGGGTGAGTTCCTGCGCATCCTTGATGTTGGGAACGAGCAGGCCGCGTGGCGTCGCCGCGGCGATACCCAGATTCACGTAGTGGTGGACCGTGATCTCCTTGTCCGACCACGACGAGTTCACGGTCGGGTTGCGGCGAACCGCCCAGATCAGCGCCTTCGCCACGATCAGCAGCGGCGAGACCCGGATGCCCGCGAAGTCTGCGGAATTCTTCAGCCGTGACACGAACTCCATGGTGCGCGTTGCGTCGATGTCGACGAAGACGCTCACGTGCGGCGCGGTGAACGCGCTCTGCACCATCGCCGTCGCGATCGCCTTTCGCACGCCCTTGACGGGGATGATCTCTTCACGCTCCGGCGACCATGCGGGAGTTTCGATGTTGCGGAACAGGCTCGCCTGCTGCGCGTGCCGAATGACATCGTCCCGGGTGATTTCTCCCGCGAGACCCGTGCCGACGATGCCGGCCAGGTCGACGTCGAGGTCCTTTGCGAGCTTTCGGATGGGCGGCTTCGCGATCACGGCGGATGCCGCCGCCGCCGGAACCGACGCTGGCCGCGGTGCACTCGAAGCACTCGGAGCCGCGGGGTTGGCGTCTCCACGGCGGCGGCGCGATGCGACGTGCCCCTTCGTCCCGTAGCCGACGAGCGTCGCGGGGGCCTTCTCCTCGAGCGCGATGCTCGCCGCCGTGTCCGTGACCTCCGACGGTGTGTCTGCCGCCGGCTTAGGCGTAACCACCGGAGCGCCCGTGGTGCCGACGCTGATGATCGCGGTTCCGACCTCGACCGTGTCTCCCTCGGCGACCAGCAGCGCCGATACCGTCCCGGCGAAGG
>DASXCU010000012.1:0-32293 GCA_036491035.1 Galbitalea sp.
CCTGCGCAAGGCGTCGCTGTATCACCACATCGATAAGAAGGAGACGTTGCTCTACGAGCTGTCGTTGGACAGCTTGGAGCGGATCGAGGCCGCGGCTGAGCAGGCGCTGGGCAGTGAGACTGAGCCGCTGGAGAAGCTGCGAGCGCTGATCGTGGCGCATATCGTCACCGCGCTGAGTGATTGCAGCAAGCATGCGACGATGTTGACCGAGTTGCGTGCGTTGACCAGTGAGCAGCGTCACGAGATCCTGCGCCGGCGCGATGCCTACGACACGCTGGTCGAGCACACGATCGGTGCGGCGCAGGAGTCCGGGGGGCTGCGGACCGATGTGACCGCGAAATTGCTGCGTCTGGCGTTGCTCAACATGCTCAACTGGACGATCTTCTGGTTTCGACCCGACGGGACCCTCTCGGTCGAACTGCTGGCGCGGACGTTCGCCTCCATCTTCATCGACGGCGGCCGCTCGGCGTAGCCTGGGGGCGAGGTCCGTGCGGACCCGATCGCGCCCCGAGCCGCAACGGCACCCTGTCCCAACCGTGGTCGTCACCACCGATAGAAGCGCTCGGCGTTCTCGCGCAAGATAGGCGCGTGCCAGCTGGCGGGGAATGCGTCGCGCACCGCGTCAGCGCTATCTGAGTTCCAGCGTGGATACAGGCTCCCGTAGCAGCACATCGTCTCAATTCGGTCGATCGAGCTCAGCAGCCCCGAGAGGTCAAAGGAGCCATCATCACCCCTGGCGAGGGGTCCAACACCGACAAGGATGTTCCGTCCGAAGTACTCACTCGGCGGGACTTCGACCCACGGGATCTCGCGGCGGATGCCCTTCCACTCAGCGTCGGCGCGCCAGAGGTACCACGGCAGCCATGCAGCCCCTCCCCCCATCAGCACGATCTTCAGATCCGGGAACGTCTTGAACGTCCCCGCGGAGATGATGCTCGTGATGTGCGTCATCAGCGAGCAGGCCTGGAGAGAGGCAAACTCACCATAGGTCATCGGAAGACCTCCGGCGGTCGGCTGTGTCGGCACGTCAATCAACGCGTCGCCGCCCGACTCGATGACGACGGGAAGTCCGGCCTCCGCCGCTGCCTCATAGATTGGATGGAACACCGGGTGGCCGAACGGCTTGCCGAGCACGTTGCCACGGAGATGGACCCCAGCGATGCACTCAACCTGGGCCACGCGACGGACCTCTTCAGCCGCGTGCAACGGAACCTGTGCCGGAAGCACGGCAATCCCTCGCAGCCGGTTATCCGCTATCTCGTCAATCCGATCGACGAGCCAGCGGTTTGCAGCGACCGTCAGTTGTTCGACGATGTATGTCGCCGCCACGGCAGGTAGGAGGGCGCCCTCGTCCATCAGGAGTGTCGCCTTGCCGACGTCCGGCTCCAGCGCATGCGCTGCGATAGCGGCCACGTCTGAGGCGGCCTGCCCATTTCCGGTGGTGCGCGCCTCCGGGCGCCAATCGCCCTGCGGATTGTTCCACGAAGGCATGACGACCGCGAACCGTGGCTGTCCAGGAGGTACGTAGTCGCGCCAGTCGCTTGGCAGATAGGCATACAGGTCGGCGCGGGTCGCCCAGTTACACACGACTCCGCAATCGATCACCGCGGTTGCCCGCGCGGCAGAGGTACGCTCAGACGTTGACGTAGACACGGCCATCACGTTCCAGGATCTCGTAGGTCTTGACGCGTAGCTTTGGATCATCGAGAGCCTTGCCGGTCCGCAGGTCAAACTCCCAGTGGTGCCATGCGCAATAGATGATCGGGGACGTGCGCAGACTGACGACATCCCCGCCCCTCGGCGAATCGAGCCTGGGCACGACTCCCCCGCATAGCGGGCCACTCTGATGGGGGCAGACGTTGCGGAGGGCGAACAACTCCTCGTCCCAGCGCACAACCGCAATCTCGCGACCGGCGGCGGTCACCACGCGCGGGGCTCCGTGAGCGAAGTCCCCCGCAGCCCCGACGTCAGTGGGCGCGCTCATGCCCGCACGGGCTCGCTGATCTGAGCGGGTGCCGGCCAGTGATAGGTGTCGGCAGCATTGCGGCGAAAGACACGCTCTTGCCATTCGTCGGGTAGCCGGTTCGCCATGTACCGCGGGTTGTCGCCGTCCCAATGTGGATAGTCGGTTGAGAAGCAGAGCATCCGTTCGATCCCGTTCACTGTGGAGAGGGCGCGGATGACGCGTGCAGGGTCATCACTGGCCTCGAACGGCTGGGTGGTTATCCGCACATGATCACCTAGGTATTCGCTCGGCTTGCGTTGGAGCGATGGCATTTCCGCGCGGAGGACCTTGTAGTTGGCATCGAGGTTCGAGGCGAGCCACGGGAGCCAACCCACCCCTCCTTCGATGCAGACCACTTTGAGGTTTGGGTACTTGTCGAATACGCCGTGCACGAGCAGGCTGGCGAGATGGTGCATCATGTTCTGCGGGAAGAGCACGTGGAAGTCGTAGTACAGCGCAGGTGCTCCCGAGGCAACCATCGCCGCTCCGCCCTTGTTGGAATATTCACCGGCCCCAATGTGCACGTTGAGCATGAGCTCAGCGTCGTGCAAAGCCTCGTAGATCGGATGGTAAACAGGGCTTCCGAGCGGCTTCCCGAGCGAGTTCCAGCCGATCAACCCCGCGACGATCTTCGGGTGGCTCGCGACGCGTTCGATCTCCGCGACCGCCTCGTCGACGAACTGGCCTGGTATGAGCACGACGGAGGCGAGCCGATCATCGTCGATTGAGAGCCACGTCTCGGCGTTCCAGTCGTTGATCGCACGCACAAGAGCTTGACCAAAATAGGGATTCGACACTCCGTTGTTGCGGCCTGTGTTGAATCCGAGGACAACACGCTCCATGTTGTAGCGGTCGAGCAGTTGCTCGCGCATGAGTGGGTAGCTCGAGCCGGGCGGCCCGACCTCGGGCTCAGAATCACCCCGATGGCCACCACCAGGCGGGCCGGACGAGTTCGCCGGCCCCTCAATCGGTAGTCCGTTGCCGCGTACGGTCGAGGCAACCGTGCGCCAGCGCGCCGGTAGCCGCTCGATGATCTCGTCGGGGGACGTCCATGTGTGATGGACGTCGAGGTCAATCAGCTTTCCCCTGTAGACAGCCATCGCTCGCTCCTAGGTCAGTGCGTAGGCGGCCGCGTGCGACTGCCGGATCAGGGGTAGGACCTCATCGAGGTTGTCGATCACGTTTCCGTGTGCAGGTGCAACAAGGCGTATCGGTCGGGTTGACACAAGCCGATCGAACTCCTCAAACCGCCTCGCGGAGTCGGCGAACCGGCTCCAGGACAGCGCGTTCGCAACGATCATTTCGGCCTGTTCGACCTTGAGCTCGTCTTCGACCTCGCTGACCAACAGCGCGCACTCTCCCGGTGAGTGTGTCGGTGTCGCCTCGTCGTCATCGCCGTCGGGCTCTCGATGGAAGAAGCCGAAGCCGTCGGCAACGAAGAGGGTCTGGGTCTTGCGTTCATACAGCCATTGTGTGCTGGGAAGGTCGTGGAGGACGGCCGGCAAGAACTCCACCTCGTAACCTCCTCCGAGGTCCAGTACGTCATAGGGCGACATATTCCTGGTCCGGCCGGCGCTCGCGGGAAAGAACACGTGATAGTCGCGCACATCACCAACGGCGACCGCCGTCGGGTATTGCTCCATGAGGCGCTCCAGGTTGCCGGAGTGCGGATACTCCGGGTGCGTGGGGAAGATCCAATCGAGCGGCCGGTGATCGAGAACGGCGGCGAGGTCGTGCTGCAGCTTTGGCCAACCCGCCAGCATCCCGGTGTCCACGATGAGGCTCTGGTCGTCGCCGACGATCAGGTAGTTGGAGAGATGCGAATGGTGCGGGGTGCCCCGCATCATCACGCTGCCCCCCTCGATACAGCTGCCAAGCCAGTGAACACCGGGCGCGAGCTGGCGTGGGATCGTGGGCTTGGGGCCTGGCCGCCGCTTTCGGGCCTGGGGTCGATCTGCGGCCGAAGGTCGATCGCCAGACGGCGGTCGCGGTCGCCGCGGCGCCTCGAGCCCGCGTAGCACATCGACCATGAGCTGGAATTGCGCCTGGGCGATATCCCCGCCAACGAACACGCGCCCATGCGTTGGGGCAATGTTCCGAATTTCGAGGTCGTTGCCGATCCGCTCCAGATGCTCGCGCACCGCGCCGACCTTCTCGGCGCCGCGCAGCCACGCGAACTTCGCGAGCAGGTTGTCTTTGACCCAACTTGGATCGGCGAATGCATCCGGGTCGGTCACCGGCCCGGCACTTTCGTTCGCGGACGCGAGGACCGCATGCCCGAACGCGTCCGAGGTGAACAGCGTCTTGGTCTCGCTGTCGTAGGCCCAATAGGTGGCAAGGATTCGAATTGGCGCCGCGAGGATCGAGACGCGAGGACAGGCCTCGAGCGGGATGTAGTCGCCGGGTCGAATGCGGCCAAGCCTTACGCGGTTGCTCCAGAGATCGTGCGCCGAGGCGAGCTCATCGAACGCGTCGAAGGGGTTGGCCACGCCTCCGGTGTAGAGCGTCCGCACTGTGAACCGGCGGACGATCGTCCCCAGGTTGCCGCTGCACTCATACTCGGAACGCGTCAGAAAGGCAGCAATCGGCTGTTCGGAAAGAACCAGCGATGCGAGCCCGGCGACGACGGCGGCCTCGTGCCCGGCCAGGCCGGTGTCGATCAGCAAAGGCGTCTCGTCAGCAGTGACGAGCACGTACGCATTCACCGGTTGTAAGCCGTGCGCTTGCGGGGGTGCCCAGCTCAACCGCGTATCAAAGGGGATCAGCCCACCGACGGAATGCAGACCCGGGGCAAGCTCCGTCGCCGGAAGCACGTTCTGACGAGCGTTGTCGACCGTCCCGTCAAGGGGCATTGTCCGATTGTAGCCTACCGAGCGGTAGGTCGTGGTGGTGATGGTCGGCGCGCGCTCGCGCGCTTGATTGCCTACCGGAAGGCCGGTAGGCTCAGCGCCGCGATGTGGCCACTACACAACGGACGCTTCTTCGGGCTCCAGATCGCGGTTGTGGGGTACCCCGAAGTGCCGCCCAGCGAGATTTTCGACCGAGTTGTTGCGGTTGCGATCGCCGCCGAAGAGGCCGGGTTTTCGACCGTGACCGTCATGGATCACATGCACCACCCCCTTGGTATGGGGCAGGTGGAGGATCCGGTTCTCGAGGCGTACACGCTCCTGGGAGCAATCGCTGCACGGACCAGCAGGGCGTGGTTGGGGACCCTTGTCGCGAGCGTGTCCTACCGCAATCCCGCCATGCTGGCGAAGCAAGTCACGACTCTTGACGTCATCTCTCGTGGGCGTGCGCTGCTCGGGCTCGGTGCGGGCTGGTACGAGGAGGAGTTCGAGGCCTACGGGGTGGACCTCGCCACGCTGGCCGTGCGGCGCCAGCGGGTGCGGGAGGCGGTCGAGATCTGCAGATCGATGTTCGCTGGTGAGCGACCCGTGCTGCACGGGCAGGAGTACCGGGTAAACGCGCCGCTCAACCACCCGGCGCCGATCCAGGGCGCCGGCCTCCCGATCCTCCTCGGCAGCAGCGGCGGTCCACGGATGATCCGGCTTATTGCTCAACTGGCCGATGTCGCGAACCTGACTTCCGGCTTTGATGATCTCCCCGCGCATCTCGAACTTCTGAACAGCACACCAAGGTCACGAGGAGCCCTACTCACGAGCGGGTTTGCCACGCTGATGGTCGGCGACACGCACGCTGAGGCCCTGCGCAAGCGCGACGATTTCATACGCCGTGCCGGGCTCCCGGATTGGACTGATTTCGGAGACGCCGGGCAATTTCACGATCGGCTCGCCCAGCGCTGGATCGTTGGCGACGACGAGGAGGTGCTCCGCCAGTTGAAGGCCGTGTACGCCATGGGCGTAGACGGAGTAATCGTCGACCTGCGAGCGGATGGGCTTGACGTCGAGGCGGTCAAACGTGCCGGGCGGTTGCTCGTTGAGGCGTCCTCGTGACCTCCGACCGTGCCCAACCCGCCTGGAGACCAGTGAAATGAAACGCATCCCAACCTACGCCGAGCTTCGCGAACGCACTGACGGGCCTGCTGGCTCCTCTTGGGGAGTGTTCGGCGACGACGACGAGTACGGCACGCTGAACTTCCTGACGCCTGAGCGCGTCGCCGCAGCAGCGAACTGCATCAAGCGCGGCGCCGTCTTCGGCCTCGACTATCCGCTCGATGCATTCCCCGGACCTTTGCGCTTCCGTGACGACCATGAGCACGTCTTGTTCAGCATCATGGTCACGGACGACGGCGTGGCCAGGCGAACGACGGAGCTCACCACGATGATCGACGACTTCCTCGACCATTTCTACCCGCAGGGCTCGTCGCATATCGACTCCTACCGTCACATCGTGCACCCCGAGCACGGGCTCTACAACGGTGGGACCATCGACGAAGTCGTTCCGGGGTCGCCGCGTCTTGGGATCGGCCGTTGGGCAGAGCGCGGGATCGCCGGTCGTGGCGTCCTCATCGACGTCGCGGGCTACCGCAACTCGATCGGTAGACCGCTGGATCACCTGGCAAGCGAGACGTTCGGCCCCGACACCCTTGAGGAGGTCCTTGCCGCCCAGGGCACAACGCTGATGCCTGGTGACATGGTGCTCCTGCGGACCGGTTGCCCGCAGCATCTGTGGGACTTTGACGATGACGATGAGTCCGCCTTGAAGACAGCCGGACTCGCGACCGGCGTGGCCTCGGTCTCCTGGCTCTGGGACAATCAAATCTCGTTGATCGCCGCCGACAACCTTGGCGTTGAGGGCACGGGCGCCGATGACACGTCGGAGTTCGGGGAGGGGCGGGCCGGCCGACTCCATCCACAGCTGATTCCGCTGCTCGGGATGGTTCTCGGGGAGCTGTGGAAGCTTGACGACCTCGCCGCCGACTGCGAGGCCGACGGCGTTTACGAGTTCTTCCTGACCGTGAAGCCGCTCAACCTCACCGGTGGGGTTGGCTCACCGGCTAACGCGACCGCGATCAAATAGCGCGCTGCCGCTGGTAGCCGGACGAGCCAACCCGACCTATCGTTCGGTAGGTGATACTGGTACGATCCAGCCGAGGAAAGCAGCCCACGTTGGGAGGTAGACGTGCCACACAGCGCCGCGCCCGCGACCGAGTCCCGCTATCCGTCGACGGACTTGATCGAGTGTCCTTTCCCGCACTTTGACCGAGCACGCGAGGAGCGGCCAGTTGAGTTCGACGAGGGCAGCCAGATCTACGTGGTGTACCGCCATGAGGACATCACCTTCGTGCTCGGCCACCCCGAGATCTTCCCGCACCAACCGGTCCACGACAACGGCATCATGTTCGGGGGCGTTCCTCTCATCTCGTCCGTAGGGCCACCTGAGCACACCGCGATGCGGCGTCTGGCCTTCGAACCACTCAAGCCCGGCCGCCTGAAGTCGTACGAGCCGGTGATCGCCGAGATCTCCGATTCGCTGATCGATGCATTTCATGAACGCGGCTCGGTCGACTTCGTCGAGCAGTTTGCGATTCCGTTGCCTGCGCGGGTCGTCTGTCGCCTGATGGCCTTTCCTGAGGAAGGCCCGGACTTTGAGTTCATCGTCGAGAGCCTGTCGATGAAGTCGGCGGACAGACCAGGTACGAGCGATGTTGGGATCGGCTTTGATCGCGGAGCAAAGCGAACGGGCATTCATGATTACATTCGCGACGCGCTCGAGGAGCGGCATGCGAATCCCGGCAACGACATCCTGACTGAGATCCTCCAAACTCAGATCACGCGTGACGGCTCGCTCAATCTGCCATTGCTGATGACAATTTGCACCGAGCTGGCCGCTGGTGGTGTCATCACCACCGCCCAGATGATGGTCAACGCGCTGATGCTCCTGCTTGCGCACCCGGACCAGATGGCTAGGGTGCGCGCCGATCACAAGTTGATCCCCTGGGTCCTGGAGGAGTCACTTCGGCTGGAGTCACCAGTCCAGTCGGAGCCCCGGATTTCGGTCGCTGACGCGACGGTCGGTGGCGTCCATGTGCCTGCCGGATCGACTGTCCTGCTCGTGCTCGGATCGGGCAATCGTGATCCTGAGCGCTTCACAGAAGCGGACCGCTTCGATATCGATCGGCCGAGAGATCAGATCAAGGCTCACCTCGGCTTCGGCTATGGCATGCACTTCTGCCTCGGTGCGCCGCTCGCGCGACTGGAGGGCACGATCGGTTTCCGACGCCTGTTCGACCGACTTGCCGAGATCCGGCTCGCGGAAGGCAACGACTTCGCGCACATCGCGAGCACGCACTTCCGAGCGCTCCGGTCCCTCCGGATCGATTTCGACAGACCGTAGCTGTGTCACTTGACGCAACTCCGGCCGATCGAGCCATGGACGTCGGCTTTGTCGGACTCGGCTCGATGGGAGCGGCGATCGCGAAACGACTTGTCGGCCGAGTCACGCTGCACGTTTTCGATCTTCGCCCCGAGGCGGTCGAGCCGCTCGTTGATCTGGGCGCCAACGCCGCGACGCTCGGCGATCTTGGTCGAACCTGCACGGTCGTCTTCACGTGCCTGCCACGATCGGAAGACGTCAAGGAGGTCCTCTTCGGCGAAGGGGGGCTGACCGCGACGCTGCGACCCGGATCGTTCGTCGTCGACATGACGACCGGCTCACCGAGCGCGGATCATGAGATCGCCGCGAAACTAGAGCCGCTCGCGGTTCACTTCGTCGACGCACCGGTCGCCGGGGGGGTGCGCGGCGCAGCAGGTGGGACCCTGTGCATCACGGTTGGCGGCACCACCGGAGAGTTTGCGCAAGTCGAAGGGCTTTTGCGGGTCATCAGCGACCGGGTCATGCACGTCGGCGGGCTCGGTTGTGGACATGTGATGAAGCTCGTCAATAACTTCCTGGTCAACGCCAATCGCCTCGCCGCCTGCGAGGGCATTGCGATCGCGGTTGAGCGCGGCATCTCTCTGCAGACATGCCTCAGCGCGCTGGCCATGGGAACCGGCCACAGCCAGGTGACCGAGGGGGTGTTCCGGCGCTTCGCCGAGCACGGGGTCGTCAGCGCCACCGGATTCACCCTCGGACTTGCGGCGAAGGACACGGAGCTGGCGCGGGAGCTGTTTGTCGGCTCGTCCGTGCCTTCCGAGGTCGTCGAGCAAACGGCCGAGATCATCGCAACGGCCGCACGCGATCTCGGTGGGGAGCGTGATGCCACCGCGGCAATCCTGACTCGCTACGGCAGCTTTGGCCTGCCGTCGGAGGGCTAGTCCCAGGCGACTATGGGCCTTTATTTCGAGCAGTTCGAGGTGGGCCAGCAGTTCAAGACGGACCGCCGGCGTGTGACTCGCGAGATGATCCTTGCCTTCGCCGATCTCACTGGAGACCACAACCCCCTCCACACCGACGTGGAATTGATGCGTTCTGCGCCGGCAGGTGACGTGCTCGCCCATGGACTACTGATCCAGTCTCTCTCAGTGGGTCTCATCGCCGACCTCGGGATCATGACCGGCACAACAATCGCTTTGCTCGAAGCCTCCTGTCGATTCCTCAACCCGGTGATTCCCGGCGACGAGGTCCACGCAGTGGTGACGATCGCGTCCAAGCGCGAAACGAGCAAACCCGATCGCGGTGTTGTGATCCGCAAGGTCGAGGTGCTGAACCAACGGGACGAGGTCGCCGTCGACTCGACACTCGTCTCGTTGATGCGTCGGCGGCCTTGATTCGCGGTGGAGGCCTACGGTAGTCTACCGGTTGGTCGGTAGGGCTATCGGGACAGAGCATGATCACACGAACAGAACCGCGAGAGTGTTGGGAAGAGGACATCGAGACTGCGTCTCGAGATGACCTCGGGACGGTCCAGCTCGACCGTCTCACGTCACAACTCGAGCGCTTGTACGAGCGTTCGCCCTTCTACAACGCGCGCCTGAGAGAGGCCGGCTTCGAGCCCGGCGCCCTGGAGACGCTCGACGATGTCGCCTCGCTTCCGACGGTAACGAAGGCCGAGCTTCGCGACGAGCAGAAGCTGCACCCGCCGTTTGGCCGGTTCGTGGTCGCGGACGAGGGGTCGCTGCGAGAGGTCCATCCGTCCAGCGGTACGACGGGATCTCCCGTCAACACGATCTGGTCCGCCGCCGACGTAGACGCGATCGCGAACATGACGGCGCGGACGATGTGGCAGTTCGGGGTCCGGCCGGGAGACATCGTCCAGAACGCCTTTGCATACGGGCTTTGGGTCGCGGGAATGAGCTCCCACTACGCGTGTTCCAAGCTGGGTGTGCTTGTCATCCCCACAGGAACGGGTGTGCCTACGGCAAAGCAGATCGACTACCTCCGGCGTGCGCATTCAACTGTGCTTCTCTCGACCCCGAGCTACGCCATCCACATTGCGGAAGAGCTCAAGTCGAGCGGGATCGGTCCTGGCGAGACCGCGCTCCGACTCGGCTGCTTTGGCGGCGAGGCCGGCACGGAGAACGCAGCAACGCGCCAGACGATCGAGTCTGGCCTGGGGATCGATGCTTTCGATTACTACGGCCTAGCCGAGATTGGGCCGACATTTGCCAGCGAGTGTTCGGCAAAGGCAGGACTCCACTTTGCGGAAGACCACATCCTCGTCGAGTGCGTCGATCCTGACAGTGGGAAGCCCGTCGCCGATGGTGACCTGGGCGTACTTGTCTTCACCCATCTCACCCGCGAGGCGACGCCGATGCTCCGCTACTGGTCTAACGACTACGCGCGGCTGACGCGCGAGCGGTGCGCCTGCGGACGCACCCACGTCCGGGCCCTCGATGGTGTGATCGGTCGCCACGACGATCTCGTCATCTTCAAGGGCGCCAAGTTCTATCCCAGTCAGGTCGAGAAGGTGGTGCGAACCTTCTCGGAACTGTCGCCAGAGTTCCACATCGAGCTCAAACGCACCTCAGGGGCGAGCCTCGTCCGTGGCTGTACGGTTGTCGCTGAGTGGGCCGGAGCCGAAGTGTCCGGCTTCGACGGCCGGCTAACACATGCGCTCCGAGATGAACTGGGCGTCACGCCATCCGTGCGTCTCGAACCCGCCGGCACACTGGAACGCACTTCCTTCAAGGCCATTCGGATCGTTGACCGGCCGACATGACGCCAACCCCTCCAGCGACGAATGGACTCCCGCGTGACTGAATCGATGATCCCGCCGGTACGCCAGCAGTTGAGGTCCGCCGATGAATACCGTGCGAGCCTGCGCGATGGGCGCCGCGTCTTCTACCGCGGAGAACAGGTCGACGACGTGACTGCGCATCCCGTGCTCCGTCACGCCGTCAATCACGCGTCGCTCGACTTTCTCATGGCAGAGGACGAGGAGCACCGTGATCTCGCGGTGGCCTCCGATGGCACGAGCCGGTACTTCTCCGTTCCGCGCACGTCCGAGGATCTCCTTGCCCGGAGCGCGCTGATCGAGGCGGCAACGCGAGCGGGCAAGACACTTGTCGTCCTCATCAAGGAGATCGGCTCAGATGCGCTGTTCGCTCTCCTCGCGCTCAAGGACAGACTCGGCGAGCCGTACGCGAGTCGCATCCAGACGTTCTACGAACATTGTCGCGACGGCGACTTGGCGGTCTGTGTCGCGCAGACTGACTTCAAGGGGGACCGCGCGAAGGGGCCGAGTGAGCAAGCCAATCCCGACGCATATCTGCGGATCGTCGATCAGCGGCCCGACGGGATCGTGGTGCGTGGCGCGAAGGTCCACACATCGGTGTCGATCAACGCCAACGAATTGATCGTGCTCCCGACGCGCGCGATGGGCAGCGAGGACCGCGACTACGCCGTCGCGTTCGCGATCCCGCTCGATACTCCGGGCCTGACGCTGGTCGCGAGTCCGTATCTCGCCACCACCGCGAAGAGTGAGTTCGAGCACCCACTTTCGGCGTCGCGGAAGATGGTGGAGACGTCGACGCTGTTCGATGACGTGTTCGTGCCGAATGAGCGCGTGTTCATGGCGGGCGAGCACGAGTACGCGGGCGACCTCGCGCGGGGATTCGTCGAGTTCCACCGATTCACCGCGATCTCATACAAGTTGCCGCTGGTGGACGCGCTCGTCGGTAGCGCACTGTTGGCCGCCCGCGTGAATGGCCTCGAGCGGACCGGACACGTCCGCGACAAGCTCTCGTGGATGATCTCGTACGCGGAGACGCTGCGCGCGCTCACCCACCACGCCGCCAGCAGATGCAAGGTCATCAACGGCATCGCGATCCCCGATACCGTGCTCGTCAACATTGCGAAACTGCAATTCGCGCAAGGACTGCACACCGCGTTCCAACACGTCCAGGACATCGCCGGCGGACTGCTCGTGACGTACCCGTCGTCCGAAGACCTCGACCATCCCGAGTATGGCCCGGCCCTCCGGCGCTACCTCGAGGCCTCCGGGGGCGTCGACGGTGAGTCGCGGTTGCGAGTCATGAATCTGATCAGCGACCTGACGGCTGGTGACTACGGTGGCTACCAGGCGGTCTTGGCCGTCCACGCAGAGGGCTCGATCGAGGCTGAAAAACTCGCGATTCTGGGGCAGTACGATCGCGAGGCGGCGATCGGGTACGCGCGCTGGCTAGCGGGTCTCAACCAAGCAGCATTGCCGCCGCTCGACCGCGCTCGCCTTCCGGATGCGTGACCCTCGAAGCACGGCTCAGGCCCTTGCGGGCCCACGCTTGCGCCAACGCCCGCGGTGAGCCGCAGCGCTCGCATCGTCGGCTACCACGAAGGTCCGAGCGATAACGCCGGCAGGAGTTGCCGCGAGATCGCTGCGATCGCTGCCCAGCGCGCCCTCGATAGCGCTGGGCTCTCGCTGGAAGATGTCGATGGGTTGCTCGCCGCGTACGCCTGGGAGGAGCCATCGATCATGTTCGCGTCGGAGGTCGCCGACTACCTCGGCATGATGCCGGCGTACGTGGAGACCGTGTGCTTCGGCGGCGCCAGCCCGGCGATGATGGTCGCACGCGCGGCCCGGGCGATCGAGCAGCACTTGTGCGACGTCGTGGTCGTGACAACCGCCAGCAACCGGGCGTCTAAGGTCGGCCGGGCAGGCGCTATCGCAGCGTTGCGCGACGTCCTCAGTCCCGAGTTCGAAGTGCCGTATGGAGCATTCATCCCGCCGATCTATGCCTTGACAGCAACGCGTTACATGCACGAATGCGCGGTCACGCCGGAGCAACTGGCGGCGGTGGCGGTGACGCAACGCGAGCATGCACGGTTCCATCCCGCCGCGGCCCGGCGCGAACCAATCTCCGTCGCCGATGTTCTTGACTCCCCCGTCATCGCGTCGCCCCTTCATCTCCTCGACTGCTGCCTCGTCACGGACTTCGGGGCAGCCGTTGTCTTGACCAGCGTCGACCGGGCCGCGTCAGCGAGTGCGCCGACCGCGCGCGTGCTCGGCGTCGGAGAGTGCCATGACCGTCTGACGACTTCCGAGGTCGAGGATCTCACGCGCCGAGGAGGGGCCTCAAGCGCCGGCACGGCGCTCCGAGAGGCTGAGATATCGATCGAGGACGTCGACTTCGTGGAGCTCTACGACTCCTTCACGGTCACCGTCTTGCTCACGCTCGAGAACATCGGCTTCTGCGACCGAGGCGACGCGGGTGTCCGCGCGGCGGAAGGCGCGTTCAGGTTCGACGGCGACCTGCCGCTGAACACCAACGGAGGAATGCTTTCCTACAGGACCGGTGGGCTGTCCCACGTGATCGAGGCGGCTGCCCAACTGGGCGGGACCGCGCGCGGCGTGCAGCTCGACCGGCCCGAGATTGCGTTGGTCCACGGCATCGGTGGCGCTCTGTCGGCCCACTGCACGCTCGTGCTGGGGGCACCGTGATCCCAGAACTGCTCGAAGCGTGGGCCCCCGGTGAGGTGAGTCAGCCATACTGGGACGCTGCAGCACGTGGGGTCCTGGCAGTTCAGCGATGCGCTGCATGCGGACGGTTCCAGCATCCGCCGCGGCCTTTCTGCATCACGTGTGGGGGAGAGACGAGCTTCGCCGCGGTGAACGGTGATGCCACCGTCTACTCATACACGGTCGTGCGGCGGGCGTTGATCCCAGAACTGCGGGCCCTCGTTCCCTATGTGCTGGCCCTGGTCGAGCTTGACGAAGGTGTACGGGTCATGACGGTGATCCGAGGTGCTGATCCGGATGAGGTCGCGATTGGGATGGCTGTTCGCGTCTCCTTCGAGCGTGTCGGTCAGACGACCCTTCCAATATTTCGACCGCGGACCTCGCGGCCGGGCGCGCCTGAGGCGCGGGCCGGCGCCGAGGCGTAGGCGAATTGGGTCACTGCAAACGAAGGAGTCGTGCCGCGTTGTCATGCAACACCGCACGCAGACAATCCTCGGGGAGGCCGAGGGCCTTGTGCTTCTCAACCAGATCGTCGAAGCGGAACAGCGGATACCCAGTCGCGAAGATGATCTGTCGACTGAGCGCCGGGTGCCGCATCGCGTCGACAAATGGACCAGTCCCTGGCATGAACGAGTAGAAGTCGGGCGAGACAAACACGTTCTCGCGTTTGTAGGCGACAGCGATGACCTCTGCTGCGTACGGCCAACAGCCGTGTCCGCAGATAATCGGCAGAGTCGGAAACATTTCCGCGATTCGGTCCACGCGCGTCGGATCCGCGTAACTCAAGTCGTTCCCGGCAAAGGGGGAGGCCACGATGATCACCGGCACGTCGAGATCCCGGCAGGCCTCGTAAATGGGGATCATCTTGATGTCGTCCATGTAGATGCCCGCTCTGTGTGCGCCGCTCTTCCGAAGCGACAATCCTGGCTCTAGGTAGATCCCGGCCAGACCCAGCTCCTCGATGCACCTGACCGTTTCCGCGACGGGGTCGTGAGCAATGCCGATCGGGTCGATCGCAGCAAACCCCAGTACCTCAGGAGCCCGCTCCTGAAGCTCGACCAGGAAGTCATTGGGGACGATCTGAGGCGGGAGGCAATTCCCGATCACGATTGCCTTCACAACATTGGCCGCGCGCATCTCCTCGCGCCAGCGTTCAAGCGATTGCTCCTTGTACGAATCCGGGACCCGCGAATCGATGCGACTGCACATCCACTCCACGCGCCTTGGGTCAAGGGGAAAGGAGTCGCTGAACTCCGGGACCGGGGGGCGTGTGCGGAAGTCAATTACGGGATAGTCAGTCATCTAGTCATCCGATTAGCGTTCCAGGGCACGGGCGAGCGGTGTGCCCTGTCAGCTCAGTGCCGTCGAGCCGAATGGTGACGAGGCAGCACCCTCTGGACTCAGAAGCCCACTCTTGCGTAGCGCCTCCTCGAGACCCCGGCGGTCCGAGCCGGACAGCGCAGGCGTCGGAGGTCGGACCTCCGCCCCACGCTGACCCAGGAGATAGCACGCATATTTGACGAGACTGACCGGGTGAACGCCTCGCCTGAAGCTCTCCATCTGAAGGGCCACGAGCTCGCGGACCGCCGCCAAGGTACGGAACGCGTCCTCGTGCCGACCCGCCCGCACCAAGCCGAGCACGTCGGCAAGATAAGGTCGGGACTGGGTCTGCATGTACATCGGCCGTGAGGCGCCGAACAGAAAATCGCAGGCCCGATCCGGATACGCGGCTCTCGCTAACGCCCAGTACTCCTCGAACGGCGTGCCAATCGCGAGGCGGTCGCCAAGGTGTTCCGTGAGTGACAGGAAGGTCGAGACGTTGCCGGAGCCGTCCTTGACTCCGACGATGGTCGGAATCGCATCCGCCAGCTCCTCGACCATATGCGGATCGAGGTAGAAGCCGAGCTCATGCAGCGTGGTGCTGTAGATGAAGAGCGGCATCGACGTATGGTCGGTGACGCACTCGTAGAAGCGTTTCACGCCAGTGGCATCGCGCGGCCCCCACAGCGGGGGCCACAACATCAGAAGGGTCGCGCCAGCTCGCTCCGCTGCGTGCGCGAGCTCGATTGCCTCGCGTAGCGATGCCGATGAAATGCCGGCGACGATTGGCACGCGCCCGTCGACCTCATCGCTGACCGTTTCCAGGAGCTCGATGCGCTCGGAGACGGTGAGCGTCCAGAACTCCTGGTAGACGGACCCGACATAAACGGCTCCACACCCGGGGATGGCGAGGGTGTGACGCACGTTGTGGCGGAGAGCGTCGAGATCCAGATCGAGCCCGGAAGTGAAGGGCGTGACCAAAGGGATGACGAAGTCGTGAAGGCTCTCTGTGGCCGGAGCGCTCGTGGCACGGCTCGACATGGAAACCCCTCCCCGTGCGACGACAACCGATGACTCGCACCCTACCGAGCGTCCGGTAGCGTGTCAATTGCTACCCGAACGTCGAGGAGAAGGTCGTCTCACCGAAGGTGATCGCGAGGTGCGCCGCCGGCGCCGACTCTGGGGCGCCGTGCCAATGCGTTTCGCCGGACTCCGCGAAGACGCTGTCGCCGACGTGGAGTACCACGGTGTCTCCGCCTTCGATCTGGAACAGGCACTCGCCTTCGACCACGTGAAGCACCTGGCCTCCCGAATGGGCGTGCCAGGCATTCCGCACGCCCGGCTCGAAGCGAACGACGTTGATCCGAGTGATACCGGGCTCCGCAAGCTCGCGGACCATTTGCATGTGGACGTCGCCGTTGAACGACGCGCGATTGTGGACAACGTCGCCATGCAGCGCATCGAAGCGGGTGATGATCTCCACGACGGCGGAGACCGTATCAGGACGTTGCGACTCGGTGCGACGTAGGAGATGCCGTCACAGACCTACCGCCCGGTAGGCAAGAGTGGTAGAGTCGCGCAATGGCGACGACAACCACCGTTGTCGATGTCCTCGCATCGCACGGGAGCGGCCGACGGCAGCTTCTGATCGCCGGGGCGTGGGCCGATGCCACGTCCGGCGAGACGCTGCCCAGCATCGATCCGTCGACGGGGCAAGAGATCGCCCAGATCGCTGCAGGCGATGCCGAGGACGTCGATCGCGCCGTCGCTGCCGCGCGTGCGGCGCTCGAAGGGCCGTGGCGGACGTTCACTCCGGTGCAGCGTCAGAACCTGCTGCTGCGGCTCGCGGATCTCGTTGAGACACATGCGGCGGAACTCGGCCTCCTCGACGTCGTCGACATGGGGATCCCGGTGAGCATCGGTGCGAGTCGGATGCGCACGCCAGTGGAGGTCCTCCGGTACTACGCAGGATGGACCACGAAGATCCACGGCGAGACGCTTCCCAACTCTGCTACGTCGCCGATGCTCAGCTACACGGTGAAGGAGCCGATTGGCGTGGTCGGAGCGATCATTCCATGGAACAGCCCGGCTTCGTCCTCGGTCTGGAAGCTCGCACCCGCGCTGGCGACCGGCTGTACGGTCGTGCTCAAGCCGTCCGAGGAGGGATCGCTCTCGCCGCTCTATCTCGGTGAGTTGATCCAGCAGCTCGACGTTCCCCCTGGCGTCGTCAACATCGTGACCGGACGGGGAGCAACTGCCGGCGCCGCGCTTGCCGCGCATCCCGGCGTCGACAAGATCGCTTTCACGGGCTCGACTGAGACGGGCCGGAGGATCGTCGAAGCCGCCACGGGAAACCTGAAGCGGGTCTCACTCGAGCTTGGAGGCAAGTCGCCGAATATCGTCTTTGCTGACGCTGATTTGGAGGCGGCCGTGCCGGTCGTGGCCATGGGTGTCTTCGGCAACACCGGGCAGATGTGCGTCGCGGGAACGCGGGTCTTCGTCGAGCGGCCGGTCTACGAGGAGTTCGTCGAGCGGCAAGCCGACTATGCGCGCAATCTGCGAGTCGGACGAAGTGTCGACCCACAGACGCAGCTGGGCCCGCTCGTGTCGAGCCGCCAGCTCGATCGCGTGCTCGGCTATGTCGGAGCCGGCGCGCGCGAGGGCGCGCGTCTTGTCACCGGCGGCGAGCGCCTGACCGATGGAGAGCTTCAGCACGGGTACTTTGTGCCACCGACGGTCTTCGCGGACGTCGAGGATCACATGGCCGTCGCGCGCGAGGAGATCTTCGGGCCGGTCGCGTCGATCCTCCCGTTCGATGGCGTGGATGAGGTCGTCCGCCGCGCAAACGACACGGACTACGGTCTGGGCGCGGGTGTCTGGACCCGCGATGTCGGCAAAGCTCACCGCCTCGCCGGCGAGCTGCGTAGCGGCAACGTGTGGGTGAATACGTTCCTCAATCTCGATCCGGCCGTCCCGTTCGGGGGCTACAAGCAGAGCGGCTGGGGGCGCGAGCTCGGTCGCGACTCGCTTGAGGAGTATGTCAACGTCAAGGCAGTCTGGATCAACGCGACATGACCAACATGGAACCGGATCGCGTCACCGTCGAGGTCGACCCCGAAGTCTGCTGCCTTTATGCACAGTGCGTGACAATCGTGCCCGAGGTATTCCAGATCGCGGACGAGGCCCTGGCATGGGAGCGGACGGTGGACGCGTCGCAGCGCGACCTCGTCGAAGAAGCGGTAAGTCGATGTCCGGCGGGAGCGATCAGGATCGTCGAAGAGGAGTCGTGATGACCGAAGTGGCCGATGTCCCAAGTGTCATCGAGTATCCCTCGCAGGAGATCGCTCGATGCCCGTTTCCGCACCTCGCGGAGATTCTCAAAGGGCCTCGCGTGTACGAGGTACCGGGGCGCAGCCCCCGCGAATTTGTCGTCAGTCATCGCGCCGACGTCGTCGAGGTCCTGAAGCAGCCGAACCTTTTCTCGAGCCAGGGAGTGATCCTCGAGTACGACGGACGCGTACGAGCGGGCACGCTCGAGGACGTGAAGCGTGAGCGGCTCTGCACATTCCAGACCTCTGATCCGCCGAAGCACACCGTTAAGCGGAAGCTTGCGTTCGAATACCTCAAACCCGGCAAGGTGAAGAGCTACGAGGGTGACCTTGAACGTATCGCCGACGGGCTCATCGACGGCTTCCACGACAGCGGTCGCGTTGAATTCATGACCGTGTTCGCCAAGAGATTCACTGCGCTCGCGGCGCTCACGTTTCTCGGGATGCCGGTCGAGGACGTCGACTCGGTGATGACGTGGGTCGACTACGACGGGCAGGGCACGCGCTATCAGTCGGTCGAGCGCCAGCAGCGTATCTCTGCCCTCCTCAAGGATGCCGTCGCCTACACGCAGAATCTCGTCCGCAGCCGTTACGAGAGCCCTCGCAGCGGGGTCCTCGATGAGTACATCGCATCTCACGTCGCCACCTTCGGCGTGGAAGAGGGCCTCGACAATGCGCGCGTCGACTTGATCAGCATGCTGCTCGGGGCTGTTTCGACGACTGCCCACACGATGGCGAGTGTCTTGGACATCCTGCTCGACCGACCTGCGGACATGGCGCGCGTCCGCACCGACTCGAAGGCGCTGTCTCACGCGATCGAAGAGGGGCTCCGTGTCCGCGCTCCGATCCAGTGGCAGAACCGACTTGTCACCGAGGACACGGAGCTTGCAGAGGTCGCGATCCCCGCTGGCTCGATCCTCGTTCTTGGCTACCAGAGCGCAGGCCTCGACGCAGAGCACTTCGGCGACGACGCGGCCGAGTTCGACATCGACCGCCGCAACACCCGTAGCCACATGTCGTTCGGATACGGCATTCACAGCTGCGTCGGTGCACCCTTCGCGCGGCTGATGGCGGTCGCCGGCTTCCAACGGTTCTTCGCCCGCTGCGACAACCTCCGCCGCGCGGAGAATGCTCCGCCGTCGGAGCCGATCGACAGCATCATCTTCTACGCAGCCAAGGAGTTGCGCGTGGAGTTCGATCCGGTATGACGGGTGGGGGGCACCTCGAAGGAGTGCGAGTCGGGTTCATCGGGACCGGTCACATGGGGAACCCCATGGCTGAGAACCTGATCAAGGCCGGGCACGACGTGACCGTCGCGGACGCTCGTCGCGAGGCCATTGAGAATCTCATCGCGCTGGGCGCACGCGAGGCCGCGTCGGCTGCTGGGGTCGCGCGTCAGAGCGAGGTCGTCTTCATGTCGGGCCCGCGTGTATCCGGCGAGGATCCGCTCAGGCAGGCTTGAAATCGAGGTCTGACCAAGTGGCCTACCTGCCGGTCGGTCGTGTAGCCTTCTGTCCCATGAACCACACCGGGTCGAGGTAGCGGACATGGACTGGGGGCTGGCCGGCAGGACAGCAGTCGTGACCGGTGCGGCGGCCGGAATCGGTCACGGCGTGGCGACGGAACTCGTCCAGGCGGGCGCTCGGGTGTTTGGCGTAGACCTCAGCTGGCCTGACGAGACTGACGAGCTCGAGATGGACCGACTGACGATCGACGTAAGCGCACGGGAGGCGGTGCACAAAGCCGTCGCGCGGGTTGTCGCGGAGACCGGGGAGGTGGCCGTGCTCGTGAACTGCGCGGGGATCACCCGCGCCCGCGACGACATGTTCGAGTACGACGACGTCGACTGGCGGGCCGTCCTCGACATCAACGCCACCGGGCTGTTCTACTGCCTGCAAGCCGCCGCCGAACACATGGTCAAGCGCGGCGACGGCGCAATCGTCAACATCTCCTCGATCGCTGGCCGCAACGGCCGCGGTCTCTCTATCCCGTATGCCGCGGCGAAAGCGGCGGTGATCAACATCACCCGCTCGACCGCGCTGGAGCTCGCGCCGAAGGGAGTACGGGTCAACGCAGTCGCCCCTGGGGCGATCGACACGGAGTTCAACCGACGCCTCGGCGCACAGTTCGGTCCCCGCCAGGGCCTCTCGGTGGACGAGTACGTCGAGAAGCTTGCCGAGAGAGTGCCCATGGGCCGTCTCGGCACCCCCCAAGACGTCGCGCGGGTCATCTGCTTTCTCGCGTCGCCGTTCTCCGGCTATGTCACCGGTCAGACGATCAACGTCGACGGTGGAATCTTGATGGACTGACGAGGGAGCGCATGATGGTCGTAGCGGACTCCGAGCTCGCCACCCGTGTGGTCGAGGACTGCCCGAAGCAGCTCCTGATCGGCGGGGAGTGGGTCGACGCCGCATCGCATGAGGTGTTCGCCACTGCCGACCCCTCGACGGGCAGGACGCTGGCCGACGTGGCAGCAGGCGGAGCTGACGACGTCGACCGAGCGGTTGCGGCCGCGCGCGCCGCATTCGAAGACCGGTGGCGTACGTCGACACCGGTTGAGCGACAGAATGTGCTGCTGCGGATCGCCGATGCGCTTGAGCGGCATGCGCCCGAGCTCGGCATGCTCGAGGTGCGGGAGATGGGGGTGCCAGTGAGGATCTCGGCCGCCCGGGTCCTCGCAGCGGCCGAGGTCGCGCGCTACTACGCCGGGTGGGCCACCAAGATCCACGGTGAGACGCTGCCGAACTCGGCGCCCTCACCGATGTTCTCGTACACCGTGAAAGAGCCCGTGGGCGTCGTCGGGGCGATCATCCCATGGAACGGCCCGATCAACACGGTGATCTGGAAGCTCGCACCCGCTCTCGTCACGGGGTGCACCGTCGTCCTCAAGCCGGCCGAGCAGGCATCGCTTTCGATCCTCTATCTCGGTGAGCTGCTCCGTGAGCTCGATCTGCCGCCGGGCGTCGTGAACATCGTCACGGGCTCGGGCGAGACCGCGGGCGCGGCCATTGCACGGCACCACGACATTGACAAGGTGACCTTCACCGGCTCGACGGACACGGGACGGAAGATCCTCGCCGCTGCCACCGGCAATCTCAAGCGCGTCACCCTCGAGCTCGGGGGCAAATCACCCAACATCGTTTTCGCCGATGCGGATCTCGATGCGGTCATGCCCCCCGTGATGGGGGGCGTCTTCGCGAACTCCGGTCAGATCTGCGTCGCCGGATCACGGATCTACGTCGAGCGCCCTGTCTACGAGGAGTTCGTCGATCGCGCGGCGCAGATCGCCCGTTCGTTGCACGTCGGCCCCAGTCTCGATCCCGCGACCGAGATCGGCCCGATCGTCTCGGACGAACAGTTGGAGCGGGTGCTGTCGTACCTCGAAGCCGGCTCGCGTGACGGCGCGCGTCTCGTCACCGGCGGTGCGCGTCTCACGGACGGCCCGCTGGCGGACGGATACTTCGTCCCGCCGACGGTCTTCGCCGAAGTCCAACAGTCGATGCCGATCGCACGTGAGGAGATCTTCGGGCCGGTCGCGTCGGTGCTGCCCTTCGACGAGGTCGACGAGGTGATTGCGCGCGCGAACGACAGCCCGTACGGCCTCGGTGCGGGCGTCTGGACGCGTGACGTGGGACGAGCCCACTACGTGGCCGGCGCCATTCGCAGCGGCACCGTCTGGGTGAACAGCTACCGGACATTCGATCCCGCCATGCCCTTCGGCGGCTACAAGATGAGCGGATGGGGGCGGGAGCTCGGGTCCGAATCGCTCAAGGAGTTCCTCAACGTCAAGGCGGTCTGGATCGCGACCGGCGCCTAGGCTGTGGGCGTCGAGTGACCGCGCGGGACGGGCGGCTCGCGCGGCACGTTTTCTCAGCCCTGGACGACCTGCGGCCGGCGACGAATGTCATTGAGACGTCGCGGATCGCTCTAGGGTGCGATGTTGTGGTTGAGGTGAAAGACGTTGCCGGGGTCGTAGCGGCGCTTGATCTCGCGTAGCCGGTTGTAGTTCGGGCCGTACGCGGCTTGCACAGCGTCTTCGGCTTGGTCGTCGCCGAGGTAGTTGAGCCAGCGACGGGCGGTGAGGTGGGGCGCGAGCGCGGTGTGTGTCTCGCGCGTCCAGCGGATGTTGGCCTCGGTGGCCGAGGGGTCTGTCCACACCGACGGGATCAGGAGGTTCCAGCCGGGCTCGCGGTGCGGGACCGCGGTGTCCGTCGGGGCGACCCGGGTGACAGCGCCGTGGAAGTGCTCGAACAGGATCGCGGTCATGGTTGACGGCACGCTGGCAAACCGCTGGCAGGCGGTGTCGATGAGCGCGTCCGGCAGCCCGTGGGCAAAGCTCGACAGCCAGTAGTTGAGAGAGCCCGTGGGGTAGCCGCCGTCAAGCAATGTGTTCATCTGCGGGTAGGGCATGGGCCCCACCTCCGTCATCACCGGCGATCCAAACGACAGGAAGGGCTCGAGCTCCCGCTCGGCGGTTTGCGGATCGCCGGCGTGGCAGACAACCAGCGCGGAGAGCTTGGCGCCCGAGTCGTCCGGCGCATGAACCAGCCCCGCGAACACGGTCAGGTCGTCGGATACATCGGCGACCGCGTCGCGATAGAACCGCAGGAGATCCGGGGCGGCATCGATGGGATGCGCGATCAGACCGCCGGTGATCGTGCTCAGCGGATGCAGGCGGTAGGTGAATGAGGTGGCCACGCCGAAGTTGCCGCCGCCGCCACGCAGCGCCCACAACAGGTCCGGGTGCGACTCGGCGTCAACCTGGAGGACGTCGCCGGCGGCCGTGACCAACTCGACAGCCTCGAGGTTGTCGCAGGCCAGCCCGTACTTGCCCATCAGCCAGCCCAGGCCTCCGCCAAGGGTGTAGCCCGCGATGCCGGTCGTCGACACGGCACCTCCGGTGACCGCGAGGCCGTGGCCGGCGGCGGCCTCGTTGAGCTCGTTCCAGGTCACGCCGCCCTGCGCGGTCCCGGTCCCTTGCTGGGGATCGACGGTGACGCTCTTCATCTCGGCGAGGTCGATCATCACGCCGCCGTCGGTGACGGCGCGCCCCGCGACGTTGTGGCCGCCGCCTCTGACCGACACCTCAAACCCGCTGCTCCGGGCAAAGGCGAGGGCGGCGACGACGTCCTGGGCGCTGCGGGCGCGAACGATCAGAGCCGGCTTGCGGTCGATGAGGCCGTTGTGCACGGCCCGTGCCGCGCCGTACTCCGCATGATCGGGGGCGAGGACCGAACCGGTGACGTGGTCCCCGAGCTGATCGAGAAGATTGTTGTCCAACGTGGTGCTCATGTGGTCCCTTTCTGTTGAGCGCACGAGCGCACGGACCCTCGGCGGTGCGCGTAACAGCTATTTGGCGTATCGCAAATCCCCGGAGACAGGCCGCGAGCGCAAGCGACAAGCCTCCCATTGCAGACGCCGCACGGCAATGGGGCCTAACCCTCATCCCGCCCCGCCGTCGTCGCCAATCCTTCACCGCGAGAGTGGTCACCGCGCGTAGACTCACTTCGACGGCGACCTTCATGCAAGGGGCAGTGTGGCCGAGACGGTTGAGCTGGCGACGATCTGGCTGGTCGATCTGGTTGGGTCGACGAGGCTCGCGAGCGATGTCGGTCCGGTCCGGGCGGACGAGCTGCGCGACGAATACTTCGGCCTCCTGCGCGACGCGATCGTGGAGACGGGGGGCCGTGAGTTCAAGAACACGGGCGACGGGCTGATGGTGGCGTTCACGTCCGCCTCGGCGGCGGTGCAATGTGCGGCGCTGACCCAGCAACTGTTCGAGCGGCGCTACCGGAGCGCAGAGCAGCGGCTACACATCCGGATCGGGCTGGGAACGGGTGAGTCGACCGTCAAGGACGGGGACTACTTCGGGATGCCGGCGATCGAGGCGGCGCGGCTGTGTGACAAGGCACCGGCCGACGCGATCTTGGTCTCACCGGTGACGCGGATGCTCGCCGGCAGGGTCGAGGGAGTGCGCTTCGAGCCGATCGAGGCTCTGGAGTTGAAGGGGATTCCGGAGCCGATGGAGGCGTTCGCGGTGATCTGGGAGCCGTTGGGGGACGAGTCCGGGGTGCAGGTGGGACCGTGGCCTGTCCCGACGGCGGTGCGATCGGTGCCGCGGGCGCCGTATGTCGGCCGGGCGGGCGAGCGGGCGCTCGTCGAGCTCGCCCGCCGGCAGGCGCGTGCGGGCGCCCGTCAGGTGGTGTTGTTGTCGGGCGAGCCGGGGATCGGCAAGACGAGGTTGGCGTCCTATCAGGCGTTGGGCGCGCACGCGGATGGGTTCGCGGTCTGCTGGGGCGCGTGCAGCGAGGATCTGGCGACGCCGTACGAGCCGTGGATCGACGTCTGCACGCAACTCGTCGAGCACGCCCCGGCCGAGGTGCTCGATGAATACGTCGGCCTGCACGGCGGTGAGCTCGGCCGGCTCGCGCGCAATCTCCCTCACCGGATTTCCGATGCGCCGGCGCCGCAATCCACCGATCCTGAGACCGAGCGCTTCCTTCTGTTCAAAGCGGTTGGGGAGTTGCTGCTGGCGGTGGCGCGCTCACAGCCGTTGTGCGTGGTGCTCGATGATTTCCATTGGGCTGACGGCCAGTCGGTGACGTTGCTCAAGCACGTAGCCCGTGCGGTCGAGCAGTGCCCGCTGCTGGTGATCGTGACCTATCGCGACTCGGAGCTGAGCAAGGAGCACTCGCTGACCGGGGTGCTCGCGGATCTGCGGCGGATCGAGGGGGTGGCTCGGATCGCTCTGAGCGGGCTGAGAGCGGACGAGGTTGCCGAGCTGCTGGCCGCCACAGCGGGGCATGAGCTCGATACCGACGGCCTGGAGCTGGCGGGCAGCCTGGCCACCGAGACCGGCGGGAACCCGTTCTTCGTCGGGGAGATCCTACGCAGCCTGATCGAGTCCGGGGCGATCGCGTTCGACGAGCGGGCGCGTCGCTGGAGCATCGAACAGGCAGCCATGACCCGCCTGCCGGAGAGCGTTCGCGAGGTCGTCGAGCACCGCATCGACCGGCTTGGTGGGCACGGCCGCGAGGCGTTGACCATGGCGGCCGTGATCGGCCGCTCCTTCGATGTCGAATTGCTCGCGCAAGTGGTCGAGATGAACGAGGCACGGCTGCTCGACCAGCTCGAGGCCGCCGTCCAGGCGTCACTTCTGCGCGAGTCGACCGAGGTGGTCGGACGGTTCAGCTTCGAGCACGCGCTGATCAATCACACCCTGTACCAAGGTCTGGGAGCGACCCGTCGTGCCCGGATCCACCATCGGGTCGCCGAGGCCCTCGAGCAGATGTACGGTCCGGACTCCGAAGAGCAGTTGCCTGAGCTTGCGTTGCACTGGCGGCTCGCGATGGTGTCGGTCGACAAGACAAAGGCCGCCGGATACTCGATCCGTGCCGGGCAGAAGGCGCTGCAGAGTTTGGCGCCGAGCGAGGCCGCGAAGCATTTCGGTGATGCCCTCGACATGCTCGGCTCGGGTGCGACCACCGGGCGGTGCGAGGCGTTGATCGGGCTCGGAGAGGCACAACGCCAAACTGGTGTGGCGGCGTACCGAGAGACACTGCTGGAGGCGGCACGGATCGCTTCCGACCTGAACGACGCCGATCTCGCCGCCCGCGCGGCGCTCGTGAACAACCGTGGTTTCGTGAGCAGGTGGGGTGAGGTGGATGCGGAGCGGATCGCGGCGATCGAGCGGGCCCTCGAGCTCGACGCCCCGCCACATCCGGCCCGTCGGGCGCGGCTGCTGGCGCTGCTGGCCAAGGAGCTGGCGTTCGAGCCGGAGCACGCGCGGCGCCGGGCGCTGGCCAACGAGGCGGTCATGCTCGCCCGTCAGGCGGGAGATCCGCGAACGCTCGCGGTGGCGCTGGAGAGCTCCAGCTACGCCATCTGGGCGCCGGACACGCTCGCCCAGCGCGCAGAGTACGTTCGCGAGCTGAACGCATTGGTCGCGCCCATGCAGGACCTGCATATCGAGTTCGTCGCAAGGACGCGGGAGGTACACACCGCGATCGAGCTGTGTGAGTTCGCGCGGGCCGACGCGGCGTTCGAGCGGGTGAAGGCCATCGCCGAGCAGACGCGGCAGCCGATACAACGATGGAACGCAGGCTTCGTAGCGGCCGCGCTGGCGTGCATGCGCGGCGAGTTGGACGCCGGTGAGCGGCTCGCCGAAGACGCTCTGCGGATCGGACAAGAGGCCGGCCAACCCGACACCGCAATGATCTACGGTGCAACCCTCGTCGCGAACCGCATGTTCCAGGGCAGGGGCGCCGAAGTGATCGCGCTGGTCGAGCAGCTGGTGGCCGACTACCCCGGCGTTCCGGCCTGGGAGGCCGCGCTCGCCCGTATCTATTGCTTCGTCGACCGCAGGGCCGAGGCCGCGGAGCTCCTCGCGCGCGCCGCCGCGACGCACTTCGAGCACCTTCGACGCGACCAGAATCGCATCAACGCCCTGGCGATGTACGCGGACATCGCCGCGCAGACGGGCTCGGCCCAGCCAGCCACGATGCTGTATGAGCTGCTGGAGCCCTACGCGGACCACTTCGTCTGGAACGGCGGCCTGAGCTTCGGACACGCCCGCATGTATCTGGCGCTGCTCGCCGCGACGCGGGGCCGCGACGAGCAGGCCGACACCGACTTCGCGTTCGCCTGCGAGTTCCACCGCCGGCACGGCCTGCGTCTCTGGGAGGCTCGGTCCGAGCTGGGCTGGGCCGAGGCGCTCGCTACCCGTGGCGAGGCCGAACGCGCCTGCGAGCACGCCTCCCGCGCCCTCGAGCTGTCGCGTGAGCACGGCTACGGCGCGTTTGAGCCGCGCGCGGCCGCAATCCTCTCCTCACGCGCCATCATCGAAACCTGAGCCAGGCTCAGGACCGACGTGGCACGAGCCGAGCGGGCAGCACGCTCTCGCCTCGCCGCGCTATTCAGCCGCCGTGGCTGTCGCGGCCGTGCGGCTCCCAGAAGTCGAGCTCTGGCCCGATTGGGATGATGCCGGCCGGATTGAGCTGCGGCAGGTTGAGGTTGTAGCCGCGGATGAAGTGGTCGAAGTCGACCGTCGCGGCGACGCGCGGCGTCTGGTAGAGGTCGCGCAGGTACGGCCAGAGGTTGTCGTAGTCGATCAGGCGCCGGCGGTTGCACCGAAACAGGCCGTGGTAGACCAGGTCGAAGCGCATCAGGGTGGGAAAGGCACGCCAGTCGGCCAGCGTGTGCTGCGAGCCGGCCAGGTACCGGCGTCCCGCGAGCAGCGCGTCCATGCGGTCGAGTGTTGCGAACACCGGCCCGACGGCTTCGTCGTAGGCCTCCTGTGATGAGGCGAAGCCCGCGCGGTAGACGCCGTTGTTCAGACCGCTGTACACCCAGTCATTGAGCGCGTCGATCTCCCCGCGGAGGTGGGCCGGATAGAGGTCCAGCTCGGGATGCTTGGCCCACTCGTTGAAGGCGCCGTCGAGCATCACGATGATCTCGGACGACTCGTTGTTGATGATCTGGCCGGTCTCGCGGTCCCAGAGGACAGGGACGCTGTAGCGGTCGTCGTAGCCGGGGTAGGAGCGCTCGTAGGCCTCCGAGAGATACTCGAAGCCGTTGATCGGATCGCCGGTAGCACCCGGGGCCTCGCGAAATGCCCAGCCCTTGGTATCGCGGATCGGATCGACGACGGAGAGCCCGACAACCTCCTCGAGCCCCTTCAGCGCGCGGACCGTGGCGGTGCGGCTCGCCCACGGGCAACCGAGTGAGACATAGAGGTGATAGCGGCCGGGCTCGGCCGGGAACTCGGCGGCGGCGTCGTTTGACACCCAGCGTCGAAAGATGCTGTCGCGTCGGACGAACCGCCCCGAAACGTCGCTGTCGACGCCGCCCGGGACGCCCTTCCAAAAATCGGTCCTGACACTCACCGGTGCACCTCCGTTCGGATGCCGAGGGCAAAGCGATCGCGTATGTGAGCCAGCCAGTCTAAGCCTGGAGGACTACGTGACGAACAGTAACTACGCGCCGACCGCGACTCCCGTGAGCGCAAGGAGCCCTACCGCGACGCCGGCACGCCAGATCTGCTGACCGCCCGGCCGGGCTTGAAACCAGGAACGCACGCGGCGCGCCCGTCGGCTGACGCGGTGCAATACGCCTGCGGTTTGGTCTCCCTCTTCACGCTCGGGCGCCACAGGGTGCGCGGTCGCCTGATCCTGGCCCGGCTCGTCGGGGAGCATGACCACACCGTAGGGCTCACGCCCGGACCGTTGCCCGCTCGTGCGGGGACTGCGCTCGAATATGCTTGTCGCGGATGAGCGCGCCCGACGGTCCGATCCTTATCGCTTTCGACGGCTCGGCCGCCGCACGTCAAGCGGTGACTGACACCGCCTGGTTCGCGAAGCCTCGCCGAGTGCTCGTGCTCACGGTATGGGAGGGGGCGATGGCATCCGCGATGGCGTCCCCTTCGCCTGATGTCTCGATCGCGCCCGCCGTGGATCCCGCCACCCTGGTCGATATCGATCAAGAGTTGGGTCGCCGCGCGGAGCGCATCGCCGGCGACGGAGCCGAACTGGCGCGGTCGCTGGGCCTGGACGCCCAACCCCTTGCGTTGGCGGACGGACGCAATGTCGCCTCCACGATTCTCGACGTCGCCCGCGAACACGGCGCTTCAGCGATCGTCGTCGGCTCTCGCGGTCTCAACGGGCTCCGCGCACGGCTCGAAGGCAGCACGTCGAAGAACGTTCTGAAGCACGCTCCGTGCCCCGTGCTCATCGTGCACCAGCACCGTGAGCACGACTGAGCTCGAACGCCGACGTCGCAATACCCAGCCCCGAGCGTCGCGACACCCCGGCGCCCCCTGATCTCGACTAGCGTTGGCGAATGCCGCCGGAGACGCGCTATGCGAAGAAGGGTGAGACGAGCATCGCGTACCAGGTGGTGGGCGATGGACCAATCGACATCGTCTTCGTCAACGGGATCGTTTCGCACATGGCTCTGTTCTGGAGCGACGCTGCGGCGAACGCGATGTTCCGTCGGCTCACTTCGTTCTCGCGTTTGATCCTGTTCGACAAGCCGGGAACGGGGCTATCGGACCCGGTCGCCGGGCCTCCGTCGCTCGAGCAGCGGCTGGAGGACGTGCGGGTCGTCATGGACGCCGTCGGCCTTGAGCGTGCAGCGATCATCGGGTTTTCGGAGGGCGGCACCCCCGCGTCGTTGTTCGCGGCAACGTACCCGGAGCGCTGCCAGGCGCTCGTCCTGCTCGAAACGGCGGCGAAGTGGGTGTCGGCGCCCGATTATCTTCCGGAGTCGCGAGCGGTTCTTGACCGCATGTGGGAGCGCCTGTTCGCCGGCGTGGCGCAATGGGGAGAGGGGAGAGTGATCGGCCTGTGGGCTCCGAGCGCCACCTCCGTTCCCGGTTTCTGGCAAACGGCAGGAAGCGCCGAGCGGCTCTGTGCCAGCCCGGGGATGGCGAGGGCGGTGCTTCGCGCGACTCAGTTGATGGACGCCCGGGTGGCGATGCCTCGGATCTCGGTCCCGACCCTGGTCGTCAGCAACGACCGCAGCTTCATACCAGTCGAGTTGGGCCGGTACCTTGCCGCGGAGATCGAGGGGGCCAGACTCGCTGTCTTTCCGGGCGACAACCACCTAGTCTGGTTCGGCGCGTGGGAGCCGATGATTGATGAGATCGAGGAGTTTCTGACTGGGGCGCGGCACCGGGCCGAGCCCGACCGCGCGCTTGTGACGACGCTGTTCACCGACATGGTCTCCTCGACCGAGCGCGCCGCCGAACTGGGCGATGAGCGCTGGAGGGCACTGGTTGACCGCCACGACGAGATCACCCGGACGGAGCTCGAGCGCTACGGGGGACGCGCGATCAAGACACTCGGCGACGGGTTTCTCGCCGCGTTCGAGGGACCTGCCAAGGCGATTCGGTGCGCGCGGGCGATCTGCGCCGAGGTCCGGCCGCTCGGGGTCGAGCTGCGTGCAGGCGTTCATACCGGCGAGTGCGAGCGCCGGGGGGCTGATCTCGTTGGCATTGCGGTCAATGTCGGCGCGCGGGTTGGAGCTCTTGCGGGGCCATCTGAGGTGCTCGTATCGAGCACGGTGCGTGAGCTGGTGCTCGGCTCGGGCCTCGAGTTCGCCGAGCGCGGGACCCACGTCCTGAAGGGCGTTCCGGGCGAGTGGCGCCTCTATGGGGTAATTGGAGATGGCCGCACCGATGCTCGGCCGGTGAGCGAGGTCGATCCCGAGACCGCGGCGCTCACTCCGGGGCCTCGCGACGCGATGCGTCCGCGCGACCGGGCGCTGCGTACCGCCGTGGACCGCGCACCTGGTCTGATGAGAGCGGTGAACCGGGCGAGCTGGCACGTCTCGCGAGCCCGACAAAAGCGACGGACGAACGCGCCGTAACGTATGACGCCGGTGCACCGTGGTGCGAGCTTTTCGCGGGCCAGGACTCGACTGCGTGGAAGGACGTTCAACCACAACTGAACGCCGGCATGATCTCGGTGGCGAACCGCCGGACGCTGTGGCTGGTGGACTCTCCAGCGTGAAGCAGGACGTGCCCGACGCCGACCGCGCGCAAGGCTTCGAGTTCCGTAGCGATTCGGTCGGGCGTACCGTAGAGCGCGCTCGCCTCAGTCGCGCCAGGCGCGCCGGCATAAGCCGTGATGTGCGATTGATGGCGCCGGTCCGGATGCTGGGATAGAGCGACCATGCCGGTGTGCGCCTGCGCGAGCCGCGCGAGCGCAGCCTGCGCGTCAACCGTGTCGCGGGCTACGTAGAAATTACGCGCAACCGCAACATCCATAGGGTCGAAGGTGCGGCCGCGGGCCTCGCACTCCGCTCTGAACAGAGCGAGCCGCTCGCCGACGGTTTCAGTTGACGCGAACTGGTCGAGCAGCAGCTTGCAGCCGCGTGTCGTAGACATCGACGGCCCAGAAGTTCTTAGCCGGCGGGTCGGGGTCGACGTGCAGCCGGTAGGTCTTGGAGCCGTCGAGCACTTCGCCGTTGGCGTCCTGAACGGTGTACGCGTAAGCCGATCCTGCGCCGACCTGCGCATGGGCCATCGCGGGGGTGATGACAGTCGCGATGTAGTGAAACTGGGTGCGAGCGTCCAGCAACCGCGCGCCGTTACGCAGGAACTCGTAGCTGTCGCCGACGAACGCGTTCTTCCATGAGCCATACAGCGACGCCTCAGGATCCCGAGGGGCATACGCGATCACACGCGCCATCCCAGCACCAATCTGCGCGGCCTGCTCCAGGATCGTGCGCATTCGGTCGTCGGGCGCGAACGTCTGGCCATTGACGATGCCGATGCTCGCCAGCTGGCCGGCCCGCTCGGCGTCGAGCGCTTCGACCGGCTCTTCTTGCACGATCTCGTTGACCTCCTCATAGAACGAGAAGTCGTTGGCATGCACGGTGTTGAACACGACCTCGGCGACGTTGATGAACTCGTTGGGCTTCGGGCTCGCGCCCTCGCTGAGCGGGTAGATCTTGGTCTGCTTCATCGCCGGGACGCCGCCCAGCGCCCGCAGGACCGCCCAGTCGGTGAACGTCGGCGGCCGGTAGACGAAATAGCCGTCCGGAACCTCGCCGTCATAGCCCGGGGGCAGGAAGAGGTACTTGCCGCGCTGGCCCTTGTCCGGGCCGGCGATCCCCATGTCGGCCACGTAGCGAAACCAGAAGTCGTCAACCACACACAATGACTGCGGCGGCGCCTCGATCACCGTCGGTCCCCACGCCCGCAGATCGAGCACCGTCGTGCCGTACGTGGTCTCCGTGTTCGGCGTCAGAAACAGTGACCGCGAGTTCGCTCGCGGCTCGGTAAATCCGATCACCCGTGGGGAGACGACCCCGGCCGACCGAAGACCCCGGCGCATCGCC
>DASXCU010000013.1:0-42461 GCA_036491035.1 Galbitalea sp.
CTTGACCGAGATCTTGAAGTCGTGGAAGTCGTGTTCCTCGAAGAGGCTGGCCTCCCAGACGGCGCTCTCGACGAGTGCCTCCGGGGTCGCCTTGCCGTACTTCTGAAGGATGCTGGGCTCGAGCGACCCGGCGTTCACGCCTATGCGAAGGCTCACACCCGCGTCCTTGGCGGCTTTCGCGATCGCCCCAACCTGGTCGTCGAACTTGCGGATGTTGCCCGGGTTCACCCGGACGGCCGCGCATCCGGCGTCGATGGCCTGGAAGACGTACTTCGGCTGAAAGTGAATGTCGGCGATGACCGGGATCTGGCTCTTCTTCGCGATGATCGGCAGAGCGTCTGCGTCGTCCTGGCTGGGGACGGCGACGCGCACGATGTCGCATCCGGAAGCCGTCAGCTCGGCGATCTGCTGGAGGGTCGCGTTGATGTTGGTGGTCGGGGTCGTGCACATGGACTGCACGCTGACCTGGGCGTCGCCGCCGACCAGCACCTTGCCGACCTTGATCTGCCGCGACTTACGTCTCGGAGCGAGTACTTCGCGGGTTTTCGGGAGACCGAGATTGACAGCTGGCACGTCTCCCAGCCTACTTCCCGGCCTGCTTAACCGCTGGGCGGAGCTACTGCAGGGTGATGGGCTTGACGATGTCCGCGTAGGCCAGCAGCAGGCTCATCGCGCCCAGCACGATGACGACCGCGAACGTCAGCGGAACGACCTTCGCCGTGTCGACCGGGCCCGGATCCGGGCGCCGGAACAGCTTCGCGAATCCGCGCTTGAGTCCCTCCCAGAGGGCGCCGATGATGTGGCCGCCGTCGAGCGGCATCAGCGGGATGAGGTTGAAGACGAACAGCGCGATGTTGAGCGAGGCGAGAATCCCGAGCAGTTGCTCCATCTGGTCCTGGAACGGCGCACCGTCCGTGGCAATCTCGCCGGCGATGCGGCCGACGCCGATCACGCCGATGGGCCCGTTCGGGTCACGCGCCGCCGAGCTGAAGGCGGCGTTCCACACACCGACCATTCGCGCGGGCAGGTTGATGACGACGCCACCTACGCGGGTCGTCGTATCCCAGACCTGCGGCAACAGGTAGGCAGCCGAGACCGGTTTGTAGACGGTGCTCGAGTAGATACCGAGATAGCCATACGACTTGATCTCGGCCTTGCCCTTCGAATCCAGCACCTTAGCGCCGGTGGTCGGATCGTATACGTACGTGGGGTTCGCGATCGGCACCGCAGTCAGTGATACGTCCGAACCGTTACGCAGCACCACGGTGCGCAGTTTCTTTCCCGCGGACTTCTGGATGATCGAGGTGAGTTGGGTCCACGAGGTGATCGTCGTTCCGTTGACGGACTCGATCTTGTCGCCGGGTTTGAAGCCGGCGGTCTTGGCCGGCGAGGCAGGATCGCTGGCGGCGCAGGTCGTTGAGGTATCGGTTGCAGCGTGAACGCAGGGCGGCAGCGCACTCACCGTCGGAATGGAGGTCGGTACGCCGATACCGCACAGGATGATCGCGTAGAGGCCGATCGCGATCAGCAGGTTCATGAACGGGCCGCCGAGCATGATGATGATGCGTTTCCAGATCGCGAGCTTGTAGAACACTCGGTCCTCGTGGCCCGGCAGGATGGTCGACGCGGAGGCATCACGGGCATCCGAGACCAGCGTCTTCAGAAAGCCGGAGCGATCGTCCTGGTCCTCGGGTTCCGGGTCGAGCGTGTCGACGACGCCGGGTCCGGCATCCTGCACCAGGGTCTGGAAGAAGCCGGTGCTGGCATCACGAGCCCGTCCGCCGGGCTTGATCGGCGGGTACATGCCCGACATGGAGATGTAGCCACCGAGGGGCAGCGCCTTGACGCCGAACTCCGTCTCGCCGATCTTGCGTGACCAGAGGGTCTTGCCAAACCCGACCATGAACTGGCCGACACGAACCTTGAAGATTTTGGCGAACGTGAAGTGGCCCGCCTCGTGCAGCAGGATCGACAGCAGAACCCCCACCGCGACTACGACGACGCCGAGAATGTACGACAGGACGGTACTCACGGGCCTAAGGGTAACCCGGAGGCCCTTTGAACTGGCTGAACTAACCCTGCGCGAGCGCTATGAGCCGGTCGGCCTCGGTGCGCGCCCAGCGCTCGGCGTCGAGAACGCCGGGGAGACTCAACTCACCGCCGTCGTGACGATTGACGACCTCGCGCACGGTATCGACGATGTCCAGGAATCCGATCCGAGCGTCGTGGAAGGCGTGCACAGCCTGTTCATTCGCGGCGTTGAACACCGCGGGATAGGTGCCGCCGGTTCGACCGACTGACTTCGCGAGTTCGACCGCCGGGAATGCCACGTTGTCGAGCGGCGCGAACTCCCAGGAACTGGCCTTCGTCCAATCCAGCGGCGCGCCAGCACCCGCAACGCGATGGGGCCAGTCCAGGCCGAGTGAAATGGGCAGGCGCATGTCGGGTGGCGACGCCTGGGCGAGCGTCGACCCATCCACGAATTCGACCATCGAGTGCACGATCGACTGCGGGTGCACGGTGACATCGATCGCGTCGTAGTCCACGTCGAACAGCAGGTGCGCCTCGATGACCTCGAGGCCCTTGTTCACGAGCGTCGCGGAATTGGTGGTGACGACGAGCCCCATGTTCCAGGTCGGGTGTGCGAGCGCCTCGGCGGGCGTCACATCGCGGAGGCTGTCCTTACTCCGGCCACGGAAGGGCCCGCCGGATGCCGTCAGCACCAGTCGACGCACCTCCGCCTGCGTCCCGCTGCGGAGCGCCTGCGCGATGGCGGAGTGCTCCGAGTCGACGGGAACGAGCTGGCCGGGCTTCGCTTTCGCCTTCACGAGCTCGCCGCCGACGATGAGGCTCTCCTTGTTGGCGAGCGCCAGCGTCTTGCCCGTCTCGAGCGCGGCGAGCGTTGAGCCGAGGCCGACCGAGCCGGTGATGCCATTGAGCACCACATCGGCATCGACGGTTCGAACCAGTTGCTCGGCTTCGTCAGGGCCCAGTGCCGTGTGCGCGACGCCGAATTCTGATGCCTGGCGCTCCACCAGGTCCCGATTGGTGCCCGCGGCGAGGCCGACGACCTCGAAGCGATCGCGGTTGGCCGCGATCACCTCGAGCGCCTGCACGCCGATCGAACCCGTTGAGCCGAGAACGATCACCGTGCGCATGAGCGACTATCCGACGCCGAGAATGTCGACCAGGAAGACCAGGTCGTCCGTCCCCGTGATGCCGGCGGACGACTGGCCGGCCGATCCGTAGCCGAGCGCCGGCGGGATGACCACCAGCACTCGGGAGCCGATCGTCTGGCCCTCGAGCGCCTGCTTAAACCCCGCGACGACCTGGCCCGTGTTGAACGGGGCGCTCTGGCCGGACGCGTACGTGTCATTCCCGCTGACGACCTTGCCGGTGCGCCACAGGGTGAGCTGGTAGTTCACGATGATGTTCGAGTCGGTCGCGACCTTGGCGCCCTTGCCCTTGATCAGCACCTCCTCCTGGAACGCGGTCGGCTGCGGCGTCGACGGGATGGTGACCGTCGGGAGCTTTCCCTTGAACGTGACGGTCGGGAAGCCGGGCTTGGGGGCGACAACCGTTCCGGTCGCCGACTTCAGCGCGGCGGGCGCGGGCGCCTTCACCGTGATGACATCCGCGACGAACACGATGCTGTCCTTGGCTCCGACCCCGGTGGAGCCCGTCTTTCCGAAGGCCTCGCTCGGCGGGATGACTCCGACGACTCGTGACCCAGCGCGCGTGCACTGCAGCGTCTTCACGAGGCCGCCGAGAATGTGGTCGGAGTCGACCGTGAACGGCACAGATTTGCCGTCGAAACCAGTCGACGACAGCTCTTTACCGGTGGTGCCGTTGTAGACGGCGAAGTCGGCGGTGATCTGGGTGCTCTTCGTCGCAACCTTGCCCGTGCCCGCCTTGACGAGCGTGCGCTGGGTGGTCTTGATGCTGGCGACCGGCGACTTGATCTTGACGGTCGGCGTCTTGCCGTAGTCGCCCGACACCGTCACCGCGTTCGACACGGCACCGGGCTTTACCGGCGTGCAGCCATTGATCGTCGCGTTGGCGGACGTACAGCCCGTGAGAGCTGCGGCGAGCCCCGCGAGTAGGGCCGTTGTTGCGGCTATGGTCGCAATTTTGCGCACGTTGGATTACCTTCCCCTTGCAAAGTCAGCCTCTAGTGTGCCGTATCCCCGTGTGCACTTCCTGCATGTGGCGCCTTGGGGAGAGCTATGAATCCGACGAAATCCGCACGGTCGGCTCGTGATTCACCGGGAAATTCACGGATGCGGCGATAAAACATTTCGCGCTCGCCTCCTCGTGAAGGCTCTGTGCGAGCTCAGGATTCCCGGTCGAGATCGTCACAACGGGCCGCAGCGTGGCCGAGACGAAGTGGCCGCCGCCATCCGCGGTCTGTTCCATCAGTCCGCTGACGGAATCGGTGTACTCGACCACCACGATCCCGTTACTGGCCGCGACGTGGAGGTAGCTGAGCAGGTGGCACTGGCTGAGCGCGGCGAGCAGCAGCTCCTCCGGGTTCCAGCGCTCCGTGTTGCCACGGAACGCGCGATCCGCGGAGCCCGCGATGTCCGGTTTTCCGCTCGCCGTGATGAGGTGTTCGCGACCGTACGACTTGTAGTCGCTGGTGCCCGTACCGCGATTGCCCTGCCACTGCACGGCGACCTCATACGCGTGCTGGATCTGCACGGATTCCCCTCACTGTTATTTGGGTCGAAGACTAAACTCGGGACTTATCATGACCGACACGATTACCGCAGCAATCACGCTCCCGCTGGTCCCGAAGGAGCGCCGCATCATCACATCCGTTCCCGGGCCGAAGTCGCTCGCCCTTCATGAGCGACGACTCGCGGTAGTGCCGGTCGGAGTCAATTCTGCTCTTCCCGCCTACATCGCGCGTGCGCACGGCGCGATCCTGGTTGACGTCGACGGCAACCAGTTTCTCGACTTCGGTTCCGGAATCGGCGTCACCACCATCGGCCACACGGATGACGCCGTCGTCGCGCGTGCCTCCGAGCAGCTCAAACGCCTCACCCACGCGGCGTTCACGATCTCTCCGTACGAGGGCTACGTGCGAGTGGCGGAGCTCCTCGCTGAGCACACGCCCGGTACCCACGCCAAAAAAACGGTGCTGCAGAACTCCGGCGCTGAGGCAGTGGAGAACGGCGTGAAGATCGCGCGAAAATTCACCGGACGCAATGGCGTCGCGGTCCTCGACCACGCCTACCACGGTCGCACGAGCCTGACGATGGCGATGACCTTCAAGGCGATGCCCTATGCGCTCGGGTTCGGTCCCTTCCCCGGCGACGTCTATCGCGCACCGAACTCGTATCCGTTCTCCGACGGGCTCAGCGGTGCGGATGCAGCCAGGCGCACCATCCAGTACCTGGAGAAATCGGTCGGCGCCACGGATCTCGCGTGCCTCATCGTGGAGCCGATCCAGGGCGAGGGTGGGTTCCAGACCCCCGCCGACGGCTACCTGCCTGCGCTCCAGGAGTGGTGCACGGCGAACGGTATCGTCTTCATCGCCGACGAGATCCAGAGCGGCATGGCCCGCACCGGTAAGTATTTCGCGAGCGAGCACTTCGGAGTCGTTCCGGATCTCGTATTGTCGGCGAAAGGGATCGCGGGCGGACTTCCGCTCTCCGCCATCACCGGCCGTGCCGACATCATGGACGCGGCCCACCCCGGCGGTCTCGGTGGAACGTTCGGCGGCAACCCGGTCTCCTGCGCCGCCGCGATCGCGGTCTTCGACGAGATCGATTCGCAGGGGCTTCTCGGCCGCGCGACCATCATCGGTGAACTGCTCCGGGCGGAACTTCTCGAGCTCCAAAAGAAGTACGACATCATCGGCGATGTGCGCGGAATCGGCGCGATGCAGGCCATCGAGCTCGTGCTTCCGGGGACGCACACTCCGAACACGGATGCGCTGGGCAGGATCGTCGCGTTCGCGGCGCAGCAGGGCGTTCTCTTCCTCACCGCCGGCACGTACGGCAACGTTCTTCGCTTCCTTCCGAACCTCGCCATGTCGGACGACCAGGTCCGCGACGGGCTCGCCGTTCTCGGCGACGCGCTCGCTGCCCTGTGAGGCAGGTACTCGACCCTGACGGTTGCGTCGAGCTCGCGCGCGTCACGCGCAGCGGGATGGTCGAGTCGAGACACCTCGGCGCGGCCGCGCTCGTAGACGGCACCGGCGACGTGCTGCGTGCGCTCGGCGACCCGGCTGCGTTGATCTATCCGCGCTCGACCCTGAAACCGTTGCAGGCCGTCGCGGTCCTCCGTGCCGGCGCCCCACTGTCCGGCGCGGGTCTCGTGCTCGCATCCGCCAGTCATGCCGGGAGTCCCGCGCACCTCGAGGTCGTGCGATCGATCCTCGATGCGGCCGGCGTTCCCGCTGACGCCCTGCAGTGCCCGGTCGACTGGCCGCGGGCGCGGGTCTACCGCGATGAGCTGGTGCGGGCGAACACCGGACCGAGTCGCCTCCACATGAACTGCTCCGGCAAGCACGCCGCGTTCCTGCTGGCCTGCTCGACCAACGGCTGGAGCACGGACGACTATCTCGACCCGTCGCATCCGCTCCAGACGCTCATTCGCCAGGTCGTCGAGGAGTACACGGACGAGCCGGTCGAGCGCAGCGGCGTCGACGGATGCGGCGCTCCCGTGCACGCCACCACGCTGGCGGGCCTCGCCCGCGCCATCGGTCGGATCAGCGGCGCGACCTCAGGCGAGGCGGCCGCGCTGGCCGCGGCCATCCACGAATTCCCGTGGGCCATCGACGGACCCGGCCGTGCCAACACGCTCGTCATCGAACGGCTGGGGCTCGTCGCGAAGCTTGGAGCCGAAGGCGTCCTCGTGCTCGGGACCCCGTCGGGAACCGGCGTCGCCGTCAAGATTCTCGACGGCAGCCTCCGGGCCGCCACCCTCGTCGCGCTGACGCTCCTGGTCGAGGCGGGGGAGGTCGCATCAGATGCCGCGCGGGGCGTGCTCGACGACTCGCTCGAACCGGTCCTGGGCGGCGGCGTGACCGTCGGCAGCATCGAAGCCGCGTTCTAGCGGCGGCGTTCGCGCAACGCAATCCAGCCATTTCGTTGCGTCAAAGTCACGAAATCCGTGGAATCTTGCCCAAATCGGGGGCGAAATACGCCGTTTTCGACAGTACGCTGATTGCATGAAGGTCGCCGTTCCCGCCGAAGTAAAGAACAACGAATTCCGCGTCGCGATCACCCCAGCGGGTGTCCACGAACTGGTCACGCACGGCCACGAGGTGGTCGTACAGTCGGGGGCCGGGGAGGGCTCATCCATCCCGGACGATGCATATGTCGCCGCCGGAGCCTCGATCAGCGAGGATGCTGCGTCGACCTGGAAGCAGGCCGAGATGGTGCTGAAGGTCAAGGAGCCGATCGAGAGCGAGTACGGCTACTTCCGGAACGACCTGGTGCTGTTCACCTACCTCCACCTGGCAGCCGAACCCGAGCTGACCAGGGCGCTCATCGACTCGGGAATCACGGCGATCGCATACGAGACTGTCCAGCTCCCGTCCCGTGGGCTGCCGCTACTGGCCCCGATGAGTGAGGTAGCCGGACGACTCGCGCCGATCGTCGGCGCCAACGCGATGCTTCGACCGAACGGCGGACCGGGCCTGCTGGTCCCGGGCGTTCCCGGCACCTATCCCGCGAACATCGTCGTACTGGGCGGTGGAGTCGCCGGAACGAATGCGGTGTCGGTGTCGGTCGGCCTCGGCGCCGACGTGACGGTACTGGACACGAACCTGCAGCGCCTCCGCGAACTCGATGCCATCTACGCCGGGCGGGTGAAGACGATCGCGTCGAACACGTTCGAGATCGACCGGGCCGTCGTCGGCGCCGACATGGTGATCGGTTCCGTCCTGGTGCCGGGCGCCAAGGCTCCGAAGCTCGTGAGTAACGAACTGGTCTCACGCATGAAGCCGGGCAGCGTACTCGTCGACATCGCGATCGACCAGGTCGGATGCTTCGCCGATTCGCATCCCACCACCCACGCGGACCCCACCTTCCGCGTACACGGGTCCCTGTTCTACTGCGTCGCAAACATGCCGGGGGCCGTAGCCAACACGTCGACCTACGCACTCACCAACGCCACACTCCCCTACGTGCGTGCCGTTGCGAACCTGGGCTGGCGAGACGCGCTTCGCGCGGACCCGTCGCTCGCGCTCGGCCTGAACGTGCACGCCGGATCCGTGGTGAATGAGCCGGTCGCGACCGCGCACGGCCTCGGCCATCTGAGCCTCGAGGACGCGCTGGCCTAGCCTCTCTCGGAGCCGAGGCTCCCCAGCGAGGCGCGCTCCAGCTGCCCATCCGTCGTTCGAACCCAGAGCGGGCGGATCCCCGTCGGGAACGGCGGCGGCAGGTCGCGGGAGCGGGTCAGCGCTCGCACCTCGGCGAGTGAACAGCTGTCGAACAGCACGTCCGCGTTACGCCGGAGCGAGCCGAACAGCGTCCACTGGGACTGCCAGAGCTCGGGATCCGCGACCAGAACCGGAGGGGCACCACCAACCGAGACGTCCAATTCGGCCGCTCGCAGGCCGTAGCCATGCGGCTCGAGAGGCGTAACGCGACGCTCCGGTGCCAGATCGCGAAGCACCCGGGCGATCGCATCGGGACGAGTCGAGACGATCACCGACGGGACGTTTCCGGAGTCGATGACCACCCCGCGCAGGGCTACCTTCCGCTCGGTGCGCCGTTCCGCGCGAGCGACCTGTACACGACTGCTGCGCCAGAATCCCGCCCCCGGCGCCAGATTCGGCACGAACGGCGTCGCATCGGCGGCCGACAGGGCGTGTTCGGCACGATTCGGCAACCGGAGTACCAGTTGCGATCCGCACAGCGCCCCAAGGCCGTGCAGGGCGCCGCCTCCACGCTGCGCGCTCAGAGCGCACCAGGTGCGTGCCGCCGGACCGTCACGAAGGAGGCGTGCCAGCAGCTCCACGACGGCGCCCTGGTAGTCGTCCGGGCATCGAGCAAGGACGGAGTCGACATCGTCCAGTAGGAGGAGGCGATCCACGGTCGGCGCAGAGTCGGGAACATCCGTAACCGCATCCCACAGGCCGGGCACATCGGAGGGCAGCCAGCAAACCTCGAAGTCGGATGGCACGGTGGCAAGCGCCGCCAGCGCACCCGACTTGCCCGCCCCGGATGCCCCGAGCACGAGGAGTGAGCCATCGATTCGCGGTCGAAACCGAGCCGGGCGCTGCGCCTGTTCGGCGGGCAGATCCGCGAGGCCGAAGGCAATTGCGCCGGCTTCCGAAGATTCGTCCAGGGAGCCAGGCTCGACCAGCGTAGGGAGCGGCGGAAGCCATGGCGATCGCGCGGGCGTTGCGCTCGCCCACCGCTCGCGCACGGAGTCGACATCGGATCGCTCCGACAGCGCGGCCTGGAATTCGACCGGTGGTGCTCCCCCGATGGCCGCAAGCGCGCGCCCCAGCGGTCGGAACGGGAGTTCTGCGGCCGCACCGGTGCCGAGCACGGCCACGCTGTCCGCGGCGCTGGTCACCCGTAGCGAGAGGCGCAGGACACAGTTCGCGAGGATGCTGTCCCGCACGACTCCCGCGGGTCGCTGGGTACACAGGATCAGATGGACTCCGAGCGAGCGCCCGCGCGCCGCGATGTCGGCGAAGACGGGATGCAGCTCCGGGAACGTGTCGACGAGGGCGGCGTACTCGTCGACAACGACCACCAGTCGAGCGAATGGCGGCGAGTCGGCGGCGTCGATATCGCGCATTCCTCGGCTGGCGAGCTCGCGCTCGCGAAACCGCAGCTCGGCCGAGAGACTCTCGATCGCCCGCAGAGCCTGCTCGGTGTCGAGGTCGGTGAGGACGCCCGCCGAATGCGGCAGCTCGACGAGTGGACCGAAAGACGCCCCACCCTTGAAGTCGACGAACAGGAAACTGACCGCCTGCGGCGATCGCGTGGCTGCGATCGCGAGGATCCAGCTCAACAGGAGTTCGCTCTTGCCGCTGCCGGTCGTCCCGCCGACGATCGCGTGCGGGCCGTCGGCGACGAGGTCCAGCGCCAGCGGGCCGTCCCGGGTCGTGCCGACGACGGCGGCGAGTCCGGAACACTGCGCCGCCGACGACTCCAGCTCCGCCAGGAGAGCCCGGTCGGGAAGGGATGAGCCGCGGCCAGCGCCGATCCCTGCACCGTCGGCGCACGAACGAATATGCGCAGCGACGACGCGTGCCTCTTCGTGGCTCGTCAGGTCGGGTCGGAGCGCCGATTCGCCGGCGTACGCGTCGCCGTTCCCCTCGATTCGAACGATCACGTCGAGGTCGGTCGGGAGTTCGGGGATCGTCGCGCGTCTCGCGACGTGCACGATACCGGCCGCCGATCGGAAGCGATACTCGTTCGAGATCGAACTCTCGGCTGCGTCGTGCGGCAGGGCGCCGATCCACTGTTCGGCACCGGGTGGGGCTTCCAGCGCCCATCCGGCCGGCGACAGCGTGGCAGCCAGTTGCAGCAGGATCGACCGCAGCAGAGGGTCCGCCAGTACTCGTGGTCCCGCGATCCCGATCCCGACTTCCGGTGCGACCACGATCGCGGCGCTGTCCCGCCACTCCGCGCGCTGCCGAAGCATCGACAGGGCCTCTTCGACGCTCGGAGCCAACCCCGCCGGAGGGATCGCCGCCTCGTAGCGCAGTCCGGTCGGTGTCCGCCCGCATCCGATGCGGATCTGAAGCGGCGAGTCGGTGTCGGACCACCGGGCAACCACGGCCGACCGTCGCTCCAGTAGTTCCACGAGTCTCTCCGAACCGAGCTGCGACTCCCCGGCCTTCGCCGCCTCGATCTCCCGTAGGGTCCGTTCGACGTCGAGCTCGAAACGGGACGCCTCGCGGCGAGCCGTGCGGCGACGGGACAGGGTGGCGTCCACCACCGACGCGAACGCGACAACCGGGCCGAGCGCCGCGAATGCGAGCGTGAGCGGCGAGCGCGTGAGAGCGAACAGGCCGAGCGAAACCGCGAGCGGGGCGATCGTCGCCACGACGGGCGGCCGGGATCGCGGTGGAACCTCCGGCGGACGCGGCGCCTGCACGCTTCGAGGGGAACCGGGAGCCACGACACCACCGAATCACCGCGAGCCGACCTCGCGAGCGAACTGCTCACAGCCCGCCGTCCAACCATCCAGCCGTCCGGGCCGACTCAGCTCACGACGAAGAACTGCTCCCCGATGTCTACTCGGGTTCCGCGCACGATGCGGTAGCGCTTGCCGGCGACCAGCCGACGGGGCGCCGCTTCCGGCTCGCGAACGGCAGATCCGTTGCCGGAGAACCGGTCGCTGACCCAGAAGGACCCGGCCTCCTGGCCGAACTCGAGGTGGGTCTTCGAAACGGACTTGCCCGGGTCGGTGATACTGACCAGCTGGTCGAAGTACTCGGTCGGCTGGGGTGTCGGATTGCGACCGAGCAGGCCACTGCCGAATACGGTCACGCTCTCGCCCGTGCTGAACTGCAACACGAACCGCTCGCCGGTTTCCCGCCGAGGGACGATGAGGGTCTGCTCGAGCTCATCCGAGTCGCTGAAGATCGCAGATCCGCGGTCACCCCACGGGAACGGATCGGGTCGGACCGGCAACCTCGGTGCGGGGGCGCTGGGCGCAGGCACGACCGCGAACGCGCTCTCCTGCGCAGCCTCCTCCGCGACGACGTCCGGCGGGAGGTCCTGTTCGATCACGGCGGGCTCGGGCTCGGCGAGCTCCGCCTCGGCAGGCTCCGCCTCGGGCTCGGCAATCTCGGGCTCGTCGGGAAGGTCAGGCGCTGCCGGTGGGAGCTCGGTCTCGAGCTCCGGGAGTCGATCGCGGACTATCGGTTCGATGATTGCGGTGTCCCGCGCGTCCGTCACCACGGGAGCGAACTCGCCAACCGAGGAGGCGTCGGAACCTGCGACGGGCATCCCGCTGTCTGGGTGCACGACGGTCGCCGTGCGCGTGCCGACCGCCCGACCACATTCGCCGCAAAACATTGCGCCGTGCGGAAGCTCAGTTCCGCAGACCTCGCAGTTCACGACGAGCTCCCTTTTGACTTGAACAGACCTTTGACACTATAACCGGACCCCGAATCCGTGCGCAGCGAGCGCAGCGACAGGCGGGCCTTCAGCCGCTCCCAGCGGGAACGACCGGAGTTCAGGGCGGTCGTGAGTTCGTCGACGGACTTCCACACCAGGTCCGCCTCGTCGGAGTCTGGATGGCCCGGTCCGAAGGTCGCACGGTCCGCGACGGCGGCAAGCACCGCGGTCCGGGTGCCGCCGACCGTCTGCGCCACCTCGCTTCGTGTCGCCGCTCTGGGCGGCTCGATTCCGTGGTCGAGAACGCTGTCCTCGAACTCGTCCCAGCCGCCGCTGATCTGTGCGAGCGGCGTGGGCGCACGTCGGCGAAGCTTCCGACGGCGGGACTTCGCGAAGAGGACGAGCAGGAACGGCGACAGCAGGATCAGCAGTACGAGGAGCACCCAGCCGATCGTCGTCAGGACCGTAACGAGTCCGATCAGGAACGCGTTCGGCGGCGGCGTCGTGTGCTGCTGCGTGTCCGGCACCGGCTGCGGTTCTGTCGGGTTCAGAAGCGTTGCGGGCGGCGGAACCACGGTGTCCGGCTGCGCGACCTGGTTCGGGTCTTTGGGAGGGACGACCGGGATGGGGCGAACCGGCGGGTTCGGATCGACCGTGACCCAGCCGTACTGGGCGGTGTCGACCTCGATCCAGGCGGCGACATCCTTGCCCTTGATCTCGATCGCTCCGGACCCGGTGGTCTCCGGCACGAATCCCATCACGACGCGGGCGGGGAATCCGAGCTCGCGCGCCATCAGCGCGGCGGTGACGGCGTACTGCTCACCGTCTCCGAGCATGCGGGTTCCGGTCAACAGCTCATTGATTCGGTCCAGCGCGTGGCCCGATCGACTAGCGGGCTCCTTGCCCACGCCGTGGCTGACGTAGCCGTTCGTCTTGAGCGCGTCGATCATCGCGACGAGCTTGGCGCCCTGGCTATTCGCCTTTGCCACGTACCCGTTGAGGGTGCTCGTCAGCTCGGCCGGCAGCGTTCCGATCGCCGGGACAGCGGCGGAACCGGCGACCGCCTTCTTCAGCTGGTCGAGGCTGGGCTCGCTCGGAATCACGGCATCCAGCGTGTAGCTGTCGCCCGATTTCAGGGTGCCGACATCGACGGCCGTCCCGGAGGTGTCGTTGTAGAAGAAGTCGTCACGGAGCGCGGTGCCGTTCGAGCCGCTGAAGCTGATCTTCTTGAACTTGCCTACCGTGGGCAGCCAGACGCCCGTGTAGTCCTCGTCCGTGATGGTCAGCTGCGCGTCAGTGCCCTTGACCCCGGATTGCTCGAGTTCGAACGGGACCCGGCTGAACGAGCCGGACGCGGGATCGACCGCCGCGCTTCCAACCGTGTACACGACGCCGTCGTAGCTGTCGAGGGTCGCGATGCGGATGCGCGCGCCCTTCGGCAGCCCGCGCACGGTAAGCAGCACGTCGTCGGTCTTCGGCGTCTGCCAGTAGGTACGAAAACCGGACAGCGGACTCGAGTAGTTGCGCGGTTCGAACGGCTGGACCGTGGTGGTACGAAGAACGTTGCGCGTGCCAACCGGGGGCAGGCCGGTCGTCGCCACAATGGCCGTCCCGGCGGCGACAGCCAGGATGAGGACCGCGGAGAGGAGCGTACGCAGCCCGACGAACCGGGTATCCGCGCGGACCTCGATCGGCGCATCATCCGCCTCCCGCGTCCGGGTCGCCAACAGCGAGATCGCGATCCTGCGCACGTACCAGCGTCGCCACACGATCCAGAGCAGCAGGAAGGCCAGCAGGCCGAGAGACGACACGAACGGCAGTTCCGCGCTCTCCGAGCCGAAGGCGGTGGCGGTCAGGAACAGGATGCCAGGGCCGACCACGGCAACATCACCGTGCCTGGCTCGCAGCGCGATTGTCAGCGAGAGCATGCTGAGTACGAGGATGAGCGTGAAGAAGGGCACCATCAGCGCCTGGTACTGCCCCACGGGCAGCGAGATCGTCAGTAGCTGCTTCCAGCCGAGCGCGACACCGGCGACGAGGTCGACGAGGCCCTGCGCCGACGGCAGGACGCCCGCGATCGCCTCACTGGGTACGGCGACCGGCACGCCTGCAGCGAGGAATGCGACGACCGTTGCCCCGAGCAGGATGGGCGCCTTCCAGTGGAAGTACGCGCCGAGGATCGCGATCGCCGAGCCCAGCACCGCAGCGACGACGATCATCACGATCATCCCGGTATTGCGATAGATCGGCCAAAGGGCGATCGATGCGATCGCAAGTCCGCCCCAGAGGAGCAGCGTGTTGCTGACGACGAAACCGAGCGCGGGGCGAGTCTTCATCAGGCGGCCGCCGATCGAGCGAGCGAACGCTGGAGATCTTCGAGATAGCCGATGGTCAGCACGCTGAGGCCGGCGACGCGGCGAAGGCCCGGGATGCTCTCGGGGTCGCAGACAATGGCCACGACCTCCACGCCGACCGGGAACTTGGTGGACGCGGACCGGAGCTCCGAGGCGGTCGCGCCCGAACCGCAGACCAGGAACGCCACCGAGATTCCCGCGATCTGCTCCGCCGCGACCCGGGCGACGTCGGTGATGGCGAGCGCGGTCTCCGCGCTCTCGACCACCGAGAGGTCGTCGAGCAGTCTGGTGCGCGTAATCGTGGAAAGGGGACGAACCTCGAGAACCTTGCGCTTGGCGAAGTCCGGCGTGGTCTCGCTGACGACAACGGAGATGTTGCGGGCATCCCGAATGGCGCGCACGCCGAGCGAACCGGTGACGCTGACGCCCATCTCGAATTCGTGGTCGTTCGCGTAGTCGCCGCGGGCGAGCGACTGGGCGATGACGATGTGGCTGCGCCGGGTCTCCTCGAACTGCCGCACCATGTAGGTGCCGGTCTTCGCGGTCGACTTCCAGTGGATGTAGCGTCGCTCATCCCCCGGCTGGTATTCCCGCAGGGCGTGGAAGGAGACGTCGCTGTTGGTGAGATCGCGGGTCGGGTTGCCCTCGAGGTCGTGCACGAAGCCGGTGCTCGTTGAGGGGATCGCGATCGTGCGCGGGTGGACGAACAGCTCGGTGGATTCGGTCCACACGAGCTCGCGGCGCACGAGGCCGATCGGGTCGGCACGGATGGTCCGAACGGGTCCGACTTCGATGATGCCCCTGTGTGTGGTCGGGAGGGGGAACTCGTGCACGAAGCGGCCACCGCGACGCAGGCTCGGAGTCGTCACCGCGGCGAGACCCTTGCCGACCGGTACCTCGACGGATGCGCCGAGCACTCGGCGCGGACGCGGGTTGGTCACAATGACCTCGCCGAACGCGGTATCGCCGACCACCACTCGGCTGTGCGCGACGGAGAGCTCGATCGAGAGCGGGTTGCGTCCGATGAGATAGATGACGGCGATCAGGACCAGCAGCAGGCAGGCCCAGGCGAACGTGACCAGTTCGACCCAGTTCAGCAGGTAACCGAACACGAAGGCCAGCGGCGTCGCGATGCCGAGCGCCCAGCCGAGCGGAGTGATGACGGAACCGATCCGTATCGCGAGTCGGACGAGTCGACGTCGGGCGCCCGCACTGAGTCGCACGATACCGACGATGAGGTCAGCGAAGAATCCGGTGCGCGCCCCGACGATCCTGGTGCGCGCGTTGGTCAATCCCTCGGTGCCCACGGACAGCGAGGTTTCCGGCCGGAGTCCGGTCTGCGCTACGGTGCGCGCGCTGCTCCGACCCGCTCGGGTCTGGTCATTCCGGTCCGTCACACGGCTTGCCGATCGCTGGGCGGCGCCGTCTCGATGAGCAGCTGACCGATCACGCTCTCGGCGGTAACTCCGTCGAACTCGGCCTCGGGGTCGAGCAGCAGGCGGTGCGCCAGCACCGGTTCGGCCAGAACCTTGACGTCGTCCGGGATGACATAGTGGCGACCGTTTGCCGCAGCGAGGGTCTTCGCGGTACGGATTAGGGCCAGGGCGCCTCGCACGCTGACGCCCAGTCGCACCTCGACCGCGGATCGGGTCGCGTCGACCAGCCGCGACACGTAGTCGTTGATCGACGGGTCCACGTGGACGGTGCGGGCGGCCTTCGCGAGCGCCGTAATCTGCTTCGCTGTCACGATCTTCGGCACAGCGATCTCGTGCGCCTTCGACACTGCGCCCTCCAGGATACGAAGCGTGGAGGCGTGGTCCGGGTATCCGATCGACGCCTTCATCAGGAAGCGGTCGAGCTGCGCCTCCGGCAGTCGGTAGGTTCCGGCCTGCTCGATCGGGTTCTGGGTAGCGATAACCATGAACGGCTCGCCAACCACGTGCGAGACGCCGTCCACCGTGACTCGGCCCTCCTCCATCACCTCGAGGAGGGCGGCCTGGGTCTTCGGGCTCGCGCGGTTGATCTCATCCGCGAGTACGACGTTGGCGAAGATCGGGCCGGAGTGGAACTCGAAGGTGCTCGTGCGCTGGTCGTAGATGCTGACGCCGGTGATGTCGCCGGGCAGCAGGTCGGGAGTGAACTGGATGCGGCTCGACGTACCGTCCACGGTTTCCGCCATGGCACGTGCCAGGGAGGTCTTGCCCGTTCCCGGGAAGTCCTCGAGCAGCAGGTGTCCCTCGCTGAGGAGCGCGGTGAAACCGAGTCGGATGACGAAGGTCTTGCCGAGTAGAACCTGCTCGACATTCGCCACAAGCCGGTTGAACGTCTCGGAGAACGTCGCGGCCTGTTCGGGCGTCATGGTCATTCGGGTCTCCTAGTCATAGTCGCTCCAGTTGTACGTTCTCACATAGTGGTGCCCGTTCACGCCGATACTGATCGTCAGCGGCGGGAAGTCGGGAACCAGTACGTTCGTCTGCGTCGCCGTGCACGAACCGGGGTTGTTCGGGTCGAGGGTCTGCGGGCCGTTGCCGCAGTCGTAGGTGATGGTGTCGTAGGCCGCCTGCGGGAGACCTGCGGACCAGGTCCACGTGCCGTCCACGGCCGGGCCGAGAAGATTGAAATCGGGGTGCGAGAACGCCAGACCCGGAAGGTCCGTGTTGGCGACCGGCACACCGAGTTCGAACGGTGCCGACCAGTTGTCGCTGCAGATCGTCGCATCCGTGTAGCTGGCGCAGGCCCGAACCTGGACCTGGATGTCGTTGCCGTACTGACTACTGTTCGACGTCTGCAGGAACCGGCTGTAGGGAAGCGGGCCGTAGCTGCTGCCATCCACCGAGCCGCCGCTGAGTTGGTACTCGAACTCGTCAGTCGTGGCCGACCCGTCGGCGATCGTGACGCTATTGAGCCGGTAGTCCCAGGTGTTCGTCCCGTTCGCCAGCGGGCCGGACGTATTGACACCCGTTACGGTGCCGGGGACCGGATGCACGATCAGCGTGACGATGTCGCTCGTGCCACAGCCCATCGCATTGAAGGCGAACACGATGAAGTTGTAGGTGTGGTTCTGCTGAAGACCGGTGAACACCGTCGTTTGCGCACCACCGGCATCCTGTCCGACGCTGGGAGAACAGGACGGGGCCGAGTCACCGGCATTGAAGACGGCGGCGCGATAGTCGGTGATGGCGGCACCGTTCGAGTCGAACGACGTACTCCACGACAGTCGTGCCGACGTGCCGTCGTCACCCACTGCGCTGGCGACGGGAGGACTGCTGGGCTGATACAGCGGAGGACCGGCCGGGAATCCGGTGCCGGATGCCGAGTTCCAGCTCGCGAGGCTCGCGAACGCGGAGTTGCGAGCACTAACCGAGTAGTTGACCGCCGAGCCGTTGGCGATACCCGCGGCATCCTGAATCGAGACCTCCAATGTGCCCGCATCGACCGTGCGTGGCGTCGTGCCGTCGACGCTGATGACGTAGCTGGTGATCGGCGAACCACCTGTGGGCGGGGGCGGCGACCAGGTGATGTCGAGCCCGTGATCGAGGGGCTTCGCAGCGAGCGCGGTGGGTGCGGCAGGAATGATGTCGGACCAGACCGGGCCCGGGTTCGACGTCGGGTCGCTGCTTCCGATCGCGTTGCGTGCGGTGACGGCGAGTCGCACCGAATACGACGGTCCGTTACCCGGTGTCGCGATGGCGCAGAGCGGGCCACCGCAGGTGGTGGTGGAGAGCGTCTTGCCGCTTGTCGCGTCGGTCTCCACGACCTGGTAGTCGAGGATGGCGGAGTTGTTGGCCGGGCCGTTGTTCCAGTTGAGGATCAACTGCTGGTCGGAGAAGGACGTCGTCCGCACGTTGGTCACGGGATCCGGCCGGTCCTCGACCGAGATCGTGACGTTGCCCCAGACATACCGCGCCGGGTCATTGGTCGCGTCCGAGACCTCGTACTGCAGGGTCGTGTCACCCGGCGAGGCGCCCGACGAGACGGTCACGCTCAGCTTGGATCGATCCGCGCTCGGCGTCACGTTGACCCCAGCCGGCAGACTTCCACCGTCGAGTCCGCGAATCGCCACGACCTTCAGCGGGGTGTCGGGGAACGGGTTGGTGGCGTTGTCGTTGGCCAGCACGTCGATGGTGGTCGACTGGCCGCGCTGCACGATGGCCGAGTCGGGCGCCGGTACTGCAAGCGGTTTCGTCGACGGCACGACGACCAGCTGGATGCTACCGGCGGTGCCCGTCGAGTTGGAGTCGCGCACGCCGACATCCACGTTCGAGGTCGTGCCCGTCGCCACGTTGTCATTGGCCTTGATGGTCAGGTGCTGGCCGGAGAGCGAGGTGGAAAACCCGTCGGTGACCGGCGTCAGCAGCGTGTAACTGAGCTCGCCGAGGTCGGACTGGTACGGGTAGTTGGTCTGCTTGACCAGGTCGATGTCGACGCTCTGTCCCGGCTCGAAGTTGATCAGGCCGCCGATGAACACGGGCGGCTGGTTCGTCTTCGGAAGCACCTTGATGGGCAGCGTCAGGATCGCCTTGCGCCCGTTCGGGTCGGTCGCCGAGGTGCCGTCCGTGACCTGGAACGAGATCGACGCCGGGCCGAAGTATTGGTCGGCCGAGGTGAACTGGAGGGTTCGGTTGTCGACGACCAGGGGCGAGCCGTCCGCGTGAGTCGCGGTCACCGAGCTCGTGTCGGCGAGCTGGACCTTCTTGCCCTGCGCCGCGATCACGTAGTCATTCAGGTCGATGGTCAGCTTGCTGCCGCTCACCACGGACAGTGACGGCGCGGTTCGATTCAGCTGCGGTAGCGCGTCATCCGTGCCCGGCACCCAGATGAAGGCATAGCTGAACACCGACGGATCGTCCGGGTGCGTGACCTTGAACGGGATGATCTGGCTGTGGGCGGTGACGGTGATCTCGATGTGTTTGTTGGCAGTGACCTGCGCGGTATTGCCGTAGCCCGGGTAGATCGAGAGGCCGAGCGCGCTCGAGGGACCGTCGGCGAAGAACACGTTGGCCAGGACGTTCACGTCGAGCGTGGTTCGATCCAGGATGTCGTTGAGCGTCAGGACGGTATCGCTCGCGATCGGCGTGGACAACGGAGCCTTCGGATCGACCGTGACCCGCACGAAGGCCGAACTCTGACCACCCGTCTCGTTCGCAATCGTGTAGATCACGCCGTAGGTTCCCGGGGTCGTCGGTGGTGTGACATTGACGATGTTGCCGACGACCTTCGCCTTGGTGACCTTGTCATTCGGCACAGCGGAGACGACGTGCAGCGGGCTGCCGTCCGGGTCGGAGTCGTTTGCGAGCACCTGGACGGAGACCGTCGTGCCGGGTCGGACCGTGACCTCATCGAGCGTCGCGACCGGACTCGGGGCGCCGCCCGGCTTCCCGGCGATGCCGACCCGAACCGTGCCCGTCGCTCGGGCGCCCAGCGCGTCCGTCACGCCGTAGGTGAAGGTATCGGTTCCGGTCGAGTAGTCGCCGGCCTGGTAGGTGATCGTGTGCGGGCCGACCGTGGTGACGACGCCCTTCTGCGGGTTCGTCTGCACACCGAGCAGCTGCACCGTGTCGCCATCGGGGTCGATCCCGGACAGTGGAACGTCGATCTGCACCGTTCCGCCGGCGAGCACGCGGCTGGTCAGGTTCTCCGGAACGGGCGGATTATTCGTGCTCGCGTCGACCTCGCGCACGGCGATCTTCACCTGTGCGCGCGCCTGCTGGCCATCGGGGCCCGCGACCGCGTACACCGCGGTGTAGTTACCCGGACGGGACGGCGCGAGGTAACGCAGCACGTCGCCGGACGCGAACAGCAGTCCAGCGCCGGCGGGCACGTTCTGGGCGAGGGTCGGGACGAGCGTGAGCGTCTCGCCATCCGGATCGGAGTCGTTGGCGAGCACGGGGATGTCGATTGCGGCACCCGTTCGCACGGTGATCGAATCCGGGTTGGCGATCGGCGGTTGGAGCTGGTCCGGGGTCGGGATCTCGACCACGGTGACGGTTCCGGTTGACGACGCGAGACCGTTACTGACGGTGTAGTCGAAGACCACGGGCGAGTCGAGCGGCTTGACCGCACGGACGCGGATCGAGCGTTGCTGCAGGATCTCGGCGGTGATCCCCGCGTCCGGGTCGAGATTGGATACGCCGGTGACCAGCAGCACGCCGCCCGCCGGATCGATGTCCGAGTCGGCGATGTCCACGGTCGCGCTCAGCAGGGCGCGGACGAAGACTGTCTTCGGGATGGTGATCGGCTTCGTGTTGCTCTCCGGCGGCGCGACGACATCCACGCGGACAACGCCGGTCAGGGACTGGGATCCGTCGGTTACCACGTAGTTGAGGTAGTGCGTACCGACCGCGGCGCTCTGGAACTGGAAGGTTCCCGCGTCGTAGCTCGGGGTAATGGTTACGTCAGCCTTGGAGGGCACGTTGCCGAGCCGTAGTGGCGCGTTGCCGCCGCGGACGTGGAGCAGCGGTGAGATCGTGAGCGGCTGGTCGGCGGTCGCGATCTGAAGGAACGGATCGGCGATGATCGGCACCTTACCGACGGCGCGCACCGTCACGGAGAGACTGCCCGTGGTCTCGGCCTTGCCGTCGGAGACGGTCACCGAGACGGTCTTCACACCGCTCGAGACGCCGCCGTCCGAGTAGACGAGCGTTCCGTCCGGCGTGTAGCTCACGGTGTCGGGCGCAGTCGCCGCAGCACTCGTCACGTACATCGGGTCGCCGTCCGGGTCTTCCCAGTCACCGAGAACCTGCGTAGTCACACGACCACCCTGGACGACCGTGGTCTTGCTGGTCTGCACCTGCACGGGCGCACTGTTCTCGCCGGCGCCGCGAACGGCGACGGTAACAGTCGCCGACGCCGAGCCACCACGGCCATCACTGATCGTGTAGCGGAACGTGATTACACCGCTGGCACCGTCGGCGAGCGTGATCTGCAGTTCCTGATGGTTGTTGATGAGGTCGACCCGACCCTCGTTCTGGTCGATACCGGTGTCTCCGGTAATCGAGATCACGTCACCGTTCGGGTCGTAGTCGTTCAGCAGCACCGGCAGGACGCTCGCCCGACCGGGCCGGGCACCGAGATTGTCGTCGACGGCGACGGGCGGAAGCTGTTGCTTCTCGACCTGGGGCGGGGTGTCCTCGTTCTTTTTCTGCTGTTGCTGCTGCTGGTCCTTGGGCGCGATCAGGTCGTTCCAGTTGTTGATCAGCTGGCCGTCGGCCTGCACCGCCCAGGTCGCCCCGGAGCGCGAGTCGTTGAGCACGACACGATTGCCATTGGAGCGCAGGGTGAGCTTCGCGCCGGATGGCATGGCCGACAGTGGCATGGTCGTTCCCGTGGAACTCGCACTGTCGCTCGAACAGTGGCGCCAGGCCTGGCCGCCGGTCCAGGCCGCGAAGTCGCATCCGCCAGCGGACAGCGGGCGGGTCGGTGCCCCGTTCTCCGCCCGAACGAGATCGGTTGGTGTGCCACCGCCGAGCGGCAGGGCCACGAGACCCGTCGATCCGCCGACGAGGATGCGCTCCCCCGTCGCGCTCGCGAGCTGGAGCGCCGGGGTCTTCGCAGCGGCTGTTCCGCGAAGGCTCGTGTTGCCGCCCGGAACATAAACCCTGGCGGTCGTGACATCCAGAACCGCCCACTGGCCGTCGACCGATGTCACCTGGAACGTGTCCTTCGCCGGAAGGCTCAGGTCATCCGTCTTGACGACCGCCTGCGAGGTGTCCGGCTCGATCCGTTCGACCTTCTTCGCGCTCGGCGAATAGACGAACAGGACGCCGTTCGAGTCCATACTCGCGACGACATTCGGGCCGAACGTGAGGCTCGGAAGCGACTGCGCGTTGAAGGTGGAGATCTGCGAGATCGGCGTGATCCAGACTTGCCCCGTGGTGGCCGCGACGATCACCACGTTGTTCTTGGACAGGAAGACCTGCGGCAGGTTCGGCGGCAGCGGCACCGTCTGGGTCACGGTGGATGTCGCCGGGTCGACGACCTGCAGCTTGCTGTCCGCATTGTCGACGAGCATCACGGTCGTGCTGTTCTGGAGCACGTCCAGGTCGTTGCCGGTCGTCGACACCACACTGTTCAGCTGCTTGACCGCTGTGTTGGCGCGACCGATCGCCTGCTGTGTGCCGTTGGCGACCCAGACGGACGAGTCGTTGAGATTGAGTTGCTGCGCTGTGAAACCCGTCGACGTGATCGCGAACGCCGTCACGAGCGCGGCGATCACCACGCCACCCACGATCGTGAGAATCAACGATCGACGGGCCACAAACCACTGCCTGAACATTCGCTAGCTCACCCGCCGACGTCCACGCACTTGGGGGAGCTCGCGTTGCCGAGCTTCCCATCGCGGTTGACCGTGACGGTGAGGCACACCTGCTCGCCCTTGGTGCCGTCGACGGTGAACGTATTGGCTTGCTGCACGCTCGAGCCGCCATCGGTGGTGGTCAGCTGGTACTGGTCCTGCGACGCGAGCCCGGGGTTCGCCCAGGAGAATTTCACCGAGGTGCCGTTGACCGTCGCGGAGATGTTGGACACCACCGGGATGCCACCGTTCGCATTCACCAGCACGAGCGTCGCCGTGATTCCGAGCGCGAGGGCCAGTATCCCCACGGCGATGAGTCCCCAGACCAGCGCACGTACCCTCTTGTTCTGCGTTGGTCGAACCGTCGACGACCGCTGGCCCTGCGATTCGCGGACCATGGTGCCGACGGAGTTGTAAGAGCTGTCGACGCGACGCCGACGACGACGGTTCTGGCCCGCTGGCACCAGCGCGCCTGCGACACCGCGCACGCGGGTCTTGTCCTCGAGGTCCGAGACCGTCGCGAGCGCCCAGTCATCCATCGCGACCTCGATCGGGGTCTGCGGCACGCCGAGCTCGGTCTCGATCGACTGGAACGAGCGGACCAGTTCCAGGATCGTCGCCGGACGGTTCTTCGGGTTGCGCGACATCGCGTTCGCGAGCAGCTTCTCGAGGTCCGCCGGGACATCCGCGCGAGCGATCGGCTGCGGCTTACCGCGGTTGATCCGCGAGATCAGGTCGGTGGACTTGTTGGAGTCACCGGGGATCTCGAACGGCGAACGACCGGCGAGAAGCGAGTAGACGGTGGCCGCGAGCGCCCACACCTCGGACTGCACCGATCCCGGGGTCTCATCCATCAGGACCTCCGGGGCAGACCACGGGATCGACATGCCGACGGTCTCCTGGTCCTTCGACTCGGCGACGGTCGCTGCGATGCCGAAATCGGCGAGCACGGGATGCCCGTACGCGGTCATCAGGATGTTGCTGGGCTTGATGTCACGGTGGAGCACACCCGCGCGGTGAGCGGTCTCGATCGCGCTGCCGATCTTCACAGCGATACGGAGAACCTCGGGCACCGGGATGCGCTCCGAGCGGTACCGGGCGCTCAGCGCAGAGGAGCAGAGCTCCATGACAAGGTACGGACGTCCGTCGGCCGAGACGCTGGCCTGGTACACCGTGAGGATCGACGGGTGCGCGGAGAGCTGGGCCATGAGGTTCGCTTCGGCCTGGAACATCTGGCGAACCTGGTCGTTGACGACCTCACTGAGCATGACTTTGACCGCCACCTGGCGCCGCGGCATGTTCTGTTCGTACAGGAAGACATCGGCGAAACCACCCGAGCCCAGGACGTGAACGTGCGAAAAGCCAGGTAGCACGGGCGGTTGCGAAGGCAAACGGCGCGCCACAATACCCCCTCGCGGATCGACGGACTTGTCAATTGTAGGTAGAGAAACCTGCGTTAAACGGCTCTTCCCCCAGAACGGGGGGCCGTCGAATGGAATTCATATTCGGTGGGCGCATCAATCACATCCAGCACGATCGTGGTCACATTGTCACGGCCGCCGGCCGCCAGTGCGGCGTCGACGAGAGCGTGCGCGGTGTCCCTGGCGTCCTTGCCCGCGGCGAGGTGGGCGAGCAGCCGATCGTCGCCGAGTTCCTTGGTCAGACCGTCCGAGCAGATCAGCAGGCGGAAGCCCTGGCGCAGCGGCAACATCCAGTAGTCGGCGGTGGGGGGCATGTTGAAACCGACCGCGCGCGTGATCACGTTGCTGTCGGGGTGATGCTCGGCCTGGGCGCGATCGATCAGCCCCGAATCGACCATCTCCTGCACCACAGAGTGATCGACGGTGACCTGGCGCAGCTCACCGCGCTCGAACTGGTACACGCGGCTGTCGCCGATGTTGAAGACGGCGAAATAGGGCTCCCCGCCCTGAAGGGTGAGCACGACGCCCGTGACGGTGGTGCCGACCCCGAGCTCGCTGCCCTCGCCGACGATCTCGATGTCGCTCGTCGCCCGCTCCAGTGCGCGATCGATCGCGTTCGTCGTGGCGAAACCATCGGTGATCACCTCGGCCAGTCGCGTGACCACGGCGGCGCTCGCCAGGTCGCCCGCGGAGTGGCCGCCCATGCCATCCGCCACCGCGAAGATCGGCGACTGTGCAACGTAGCTGTCCTCGTTGGCACTGCGTCGATGACCGCGATCGGTCGCGGCGGCCCACGTTAGTCGGATGACCGCGTCGGGGCGCTCCGGGAGGGCGAGCTCGTAGCTCGCGGTACTTCCCCCGATTTCGGTCACTACTGTCCTTCCGCGGCGTTGCCCGCGATCCATCCCTCGCTCTGCGGCTTGGACTGTTGCGGGAGAATCTCGATGACGTTTCCGTCACCAATATCCACCAGAGTCCCCGGAGTTGCGACGACCGACTCACCCTGACGCAGCTTTCGCGGTTCGCCGCCGGGCGGGAAGACGATCGACCCGTTTGTTGACCGCATATCCGTCAGGACGACGGACGCGCCGAGCTGCCGGAGCTCCACGTGCGTGCTCGACACCTCCTGGCGTGGCGAGGGCACCCGGACGAGCCGGGGCATCTGGCCGTAGATGATGCGTGGGCTGCTCGGACGGCGACCGACATAGGACACGGCGTCGAGCCAGACGACGGTGCGGCCGATCCGGAAACGGTAAAACATCCGCGGATTGAAGGTGGCCTCATCGAACTCGCCGCGCGTGTACGGCTTGGTCGAGACATCCTCCTCCGTCGACTCCGCGGTCAGCTCGATGCCGGACGGTTCCTCGGGCGGCGGACGAAGGGCGGGCTCGACGAGCGGCGGTGGCGGAGGTGCCGGGGACAGGCTCACCGGTGCGGGGGCCGCGTCGCGCGGAAGTTCTACCGCGTGCGGAACGGCCGTGTCTTCGAGGTCTCCGAGCGGGGACAGCACCGGACGGATGATGGGGCGCCTCGGGACCTGAATGGTCTCGTCGAGCTCCCCCAGATCGTCGTCCACGCTTCGATTATCCGCCAATCGCCGGACCGCGCGCTGGTTTGTCAGCCGATGTAGCTCATCACGTGCTTGATGCGGGTGTAGTCGTCGAAGCCGTAGGCGGAGAGATCCTTGCCGTAACCGGAGTGCTTGAACCCGCCGTGCGGCATCTCAGCGACCAGCGGGATGTGGGTGTTGATCCACACGCAACCGAAGTCGAGGTTCTTCGCGAAACGCATCGCGCGCGAGTGATCCTTCGTCCAGACGCTGGATGAGAGCCCGTACTGCACGCCGTTGGCCCACTCGAGGGCCTGCTTCTCATCCGTGAACTTCTGCACGGTGATGACCGGTCCGAAGATCTCGTTCTGGATGGCGTCGTCCGTCTGCTTGAGGCCGGACACGACGGTCGCTTCGTAGAAGTAACCGCTCGTGCCCTGGCGGTGACCGCCCAGTTCGACCACCGCCTGCGACGGCAGGGCGTCGATGATGCCGCTGACCCGCTCCAACTGGTTGGCGTTGTTCACCGGCCCGAACAGGATGTCGTCGCGATCCGGCATTCCGGTCTTCGCGTTCTCCCTGGCCCACGTGACCATCTCGGCCACGAACTCGTCGTGCACGTTCGCGTGGACGAGCACTCGGGTTGCCGCCGTGCAGTCCTGGCCCGCGTTGAAGTACCCCGCGGTGCCGATGCCGGCCACGGCCGCTTCGATGTCGGCATCGTCGAACACGATCACCGGAGCCTTGCCGCCGAGTTCGAGGTGCACGCGCTTCAGGTCGGTGGCGGCGGCCTTCGCGACCTCCATACCCGCGCGAACGGAACCGGTGATAGACACCATCTGCGGAATCTTGTTGTCGATCATCGCCGCGCCCGTCGTGCGGTCGCCCGTGATCACGTTCAGTACCCCCTTGGGAAGAAACTCCGCGCAGATCTCGGCCAACAGCAGAGTGGAGGACGGCGTCGTGTCGCTCGGCTTCAGCACCGTGGTGTTGCCGGCCGCGATCGCCGGAGCGATCTTCCACACCGCCATGTTCAGCGGGTAGTTCCACGGAGTCACCTGGCCGATCACACCGATCGGCTCCCGGCGGATGAAGGAGGTGTGGTCTTTCATGTACTCGCCGGCGGACTTGCCGTCAAGGTTACGGGCGGCGCCAGCGAAGAAGCGGATCTGGTCGACCGAGAGGAGGATCTCGTCCTCGACCAGGCTCGCGCGCGGCTTGCCGGTGTCCTTCGACTCGACGTCCGCGAATTCGTCAGCGCGGGCCTCCATCGCGTCCGCGATCCGAAACAGCGCGAGCTGCCGCTCTCCCGGTGTGGTCTCGCCCCAGATCTCGAACGCGTCGGCAGCGGCCCTGAAGGCCGTGTCGACATCCTTTTTGGACGACACGGGGGACGAGCCATAGCTGGCCTCGGTCGCGGGATCCAGAAGTTCGAACGAGGAATCCGCCGTCGCCTCCACGTACTCGCCGTTGATGAAGTTTCGAATTGTGCTCTCGCTCATGATCTCCACTGTAGTGAGATCGCCCGGAGCACTCTAGGGTCGCGGCGGCGGATTTCGGCGGTCAAACCGCAACAATGATGCGGAATCCCTTGTTCAGCGCGGGGCGCGCTGACAGAATCGAATTATGAGCCCTCAAGGTCGACCGGCTGCGGCGAAGCCCGTTCAGCTCGACGATGTATCCAAGGCCATCATCGAGCAGTTGCAGAGTGACGGTCGCCGCTCCTACGCCGAAATCGGCAAGGCGGTGGGCCTCAGCGAGGCCGCGGTACGGCAGCGCGTCCAGAAGCTGACCGAGGCGGGCGTCATGCAGGTGGTCGCCGTCACCGACCCGATGCAGCTGGGCTTCTACCGCCAGGCCATGATCGGCCTCCGCGTTTCCGGCGATACGACGCTGGTGGCGGACGAGTTGGGACGCATCCCGGCCGTCGACTATGTCGTGCTCACGGCGGGCAGCTTCGACATCCTCGCCGAGATCGTCTGCGAGAACGACGAGGATCTCATCGAGCTGCTGAATAAGAAGATCCGGCAGATCCCGGGCGTCCAGTCCACCGAGACCTTCGTCTATCTCAAACTCCAGAAGCAGTTCTACAACTGGGGCACTCGCTAAGCACGCACTACGAAAAGTAAGGAATAACGATGACAACGACAGAGCAGGCAGTGCCCACAGCGTCTCCAACGGTTGGCGCTAGCAAGTTCAGCGAGAACGAACTCCAACAGAAGGCAAAAGATCACCTCTGGATGCACTTCTCACGCCAGTCCGTGATGGAGGAGGGCGGCGGCGTTCCGATCATCGTTCGCGGCGAGGGCCACCACATCTGGGACTCGAAGGGCAAGAAATACTTCGACGGCCTGTCCGGACTCTTCGTCGTCAACGCCGGCCACGGCCGCAAGCGGCTTGCCGAGGTAGCGGCGAAGCAGGCGGAGGAGCTCGCGTTCTTCCCGATCTGGTCGTACGCGCATCCCGCCGCCATCGAGCTTGCCGATCGCCTGGCCTCGTACGCGCCCGGCGACCTTAACCGTGTCTTCTTCTCGACAGGCGGCGGCGAGGCGGTCGAGACCGCCTTCAAGCTTGCCAAGTACTTCTGGAAGCTCCAGGGTCGCCCCACGAAGCACAAGGTCATCTCCCGCGCGGTCGCGTATCACGGCACGCCGCAGGGCGCGCTCGCGATCACCGGCATTCCCGCGATGAAGGAGATGTTCGAGCCCGTCACGCCCGGTGGCTTCCGCGTTCCGAACACCAACTACTACCGCGCAGAGGAGGCCGGCTTTTCCGGCTCGCCCGAGCAGTTCGGCCAGTGGGCGGCGAATCGCATCGAGGAGATGATCCTGTTCGAGGGCGCGGACACCGTCGCCGCCGTCTTCCTCGAGCCAGTGCAGAACAGTGGCGGATGCTTCCCGCCGCCTCCCGGATACTTCAAGCGCGTCCGCGAGATCTGCGACCAGTACGACGTCCTGCTCGTCGCGGACGAGGTCATCACGGGTTTCGGTCGCATCGGCAATTTCTTCGCCTCGACCACCTACGGCTTCCAGCCGGACATGATCACCTGCGCGAAGGGCATGACAAGCGGCTACTCGCCCATCGGTGCGACGATCATCAGCGACCGCATCTACGAGCCGTTCAGGCACGGCTCGACGGCGTTCTATCACGGCTACACGTTTGGCGGTCACCCGGTGTCGTCAGCGGTCGCGCTCGCCAACCTCGACATCTTCGAGGAGGAGAAGCTCAACGAGAACGTACAGAAGAACTCGCCCCTGTTCCGTGCGGCACTCGAGCGACTGATGGACCTGCCGATTGTTGGCGACGTTCGCGGCGACGGCTATTTCTTTGGTATCGAGCTGGTCAAGGACAAGAAGACGAAGGAGACGTTCGACGACGACGAGTCGGAACGCCTGCTGCGCGGCTTCCTGTCGAAGGCCCTGTTCGATGCCGGTCTGTACTGCCGCGCGGATGACCGTGGCGACCCGGTAGTGCAGCTGGCGCCGCCGCTCACCATCGGTCCGGCAGAATTCGACGAGATCGAGGGCATCCTGCGCGACGTGCTCACCGAGGCGTGGGCGAGGCTGTAGAGCGCTATCGGGCCCTGTCTTTCTGGCACGAGTCCGTGCGGGATGACCTGACCCCACGCGCCGCTCTCGGGGGCGACATCTCAGCGGATGTCGCGATTCTCGGTGGTGGTTTGACCGGCCTGTGGACGGCCTACTACCTGCTGAAAGCGCAACCCGGACTCACGGTCGTCGTGCTCGAGAAGGAGATCGCGGGATTCGGCGCATCCGGCCGTAACGGCGGATGGTGCAGCGCGCTGTTTCCGAGGTCGACGGCGTCGCTCGAGAAAGCCCACGGGCTGGATGCGGCGCTCGCGATGCGCCGCGCCATGATCGCGACGGTCGACGAAGTCGGCGCGGTTACCGCGGCCAACGGCATCGACTGCGATTTCGTCAAGGCTGGCACGATCGCCTTCGCGCGCTCCTCCGTTCAGGGCCGGGCGGCCGATGCCGATGTCGCGGAGGCGCGTCGCTACGGCGTGGACTCGCTGGAGCGCCGGGAGAACTCGACCTTCGATCCGAACTGCGCACGCGTGCATCCCGCCAAACTCGTGAGGGGTCTGGCGAGGACCGTCGAGTCGCTGGGGGGCGTGATTTACGAGCGGACCGAGGTTACTTCCTGGTCGTCGGGCAGGGTGAACACCGCGTCGGGCGTCGTTTCGGCGGGCGAGGTCGTTGTCTCGCTCGAGGGTTACGGTGCCACGATCGCCCAGACTCATCGACGCATACTCCCCCTCTACTCGCTCATGATCGCGACCGAGCCCCTCGCCGATTCCGTCTGGGACGAGATCGGGATCGAGCACGGGCAGACCTTCACGGACTATCGCCACCTGCTGATTTACGGGCAGCGCACGGCCGACAATCGCTTCGCGTTCGGTGGTCGTGGCGCGCGTTACCACTGGGGCAGCACGATCCGGGCCGGGTACGACCGGGCCCCGCGGGTGTTCGAGCACCTGCGCCGCGCTCTCACCGGCCTGTTCCCCGAGATCGCGGATGCCCGAATCAGCCATCGCTGGGGTGGGCCGCTCGGGGTTCCCCGGGACTGGCACGCCGGCGTGAGCCGGGACGCCGCGACCCGGATATCGACGGCGGGCGGCTACGTCGGTGACGGTCTGTCGACGACGAACATCGCGGGTCGGACGCTCGCCGACCTGATATTCGCGCGCGACACCGCGCTGACCCGTCTGCCCTGGGTCGGTCACCGTTCGCCGGACTGGGAGGTCGAGCCGCTTCGGTTCGTTGGAGCCAACCTGGGGATGCTCGCCATGGAGGCTGCCGATGTCGAGGAGCGAGCGACGTCCCGAGCCTCCGTTGCCGCGCGCGTGATGGGGCCGCTGACCGGTCACTGAGCGCGCTTCAAAGCTTTTGATGACATATCAACATTTTTGGGAATACCGCCGCTCGTTCCCGGCTTTGATGTGTCATGACTGAAACGCTTCTGCACCCCAACTACACTGTCGGCACCTGGAAGATTGAGCCGGTTCACTCCGAGATCTCGTTCCAGGTGCGTCACCTCGCCATCAGTAAGGTGCGCGGAAAGTTCGAAAACTTCGACGTCACGATCGTGACCGCCGCCGATCCGCGGGACTCCACGATCGAGGCATCCATCGACGTGTCCTCCGTGAACACCGGACAGGAGGGGCGCGACAATCACCTCCGTTCGAGCGACTTCTTCCTGGTCGAGGAGCACCCGCACATGCTCTTCAAGGCGACCGGCGAGAACATCACCTTCGACGGGAACGACTTCACCATCGTCGGCGACCTGACCCTTCGCGGCGTCACGCTGCCCGTCACCCTGAAGGGCGAACTGGGCGGCGTGATCGATGACCCGTACGGCAACGTGCGCGCGGGTGCGACCGCAACGACGAAGATCAACCGCCAGGACTTCGGCGTGAGCTGGAACACGGCACTCGAGGCCGGCGGCTTCACACTCGGCGACGATGTCACGATCACGCTCGACCTGCAGGTCGTGCTGCAGAAGTAGCGCCTGTCCGACTCACCACAGGCCCTCGTCGATTCGTCGGCGGGGGCCTTCGCCGTACTGCTACCCTTTCGATCGTCGAGGGGCAGGGTGAGTGAAACACATCAACGGTGGCGCAATCGTGGCGATCGGTTTTGCCGTCGCGATCAGCGTGCTGCTCACCGCGTTCGGGGCCTATCTGGCCGTCGACCAGCGCCGGGTGGCAGACCAGTTCCGCGTGTGGAAGTTCAAGCCCACAGCCGCGATCCGCGAACAGATGACGCGGGACGACATGTCCCCCGAAGGTCGTTTCCTCTATCTCGCCAGCGAACCCAGGGTCGAGGCGCGGCGCGACTTCAACCAGATCTGTAGCGCCGTGACCGTCGATACGAGCGTGCTCGGCTGCTATCTGCAACCGGGCAAACAGATCTTTCTCTACCACGAGACCGACAAGCGACTCGATGGCACGGAGGAGGTGATGGGTGCGCACGAGATGCTTCGCGCCGCGTGGGATCGGATGACCCCTGCCCTGCACGCACGCCTCCTCGATTCCCTGCAGCACGTGCTGGACACCAACACCGACCCGGATCTCGACCTTGCGAAACGGATGGGGACCGTCAGGCACAACGATCCCGCGGATTACAACGCAGAGCTCTACGCGACCGTCGGGGCGGAAATCCCGAGCGTCGGTTCCGTGCTCGAGGCCAGCTACGACCAGTACTTCGTGAAGCGCAGCGTCGTGACGAAGCTCAACAAGCACTCGATCGCCTACCTCGTCGCGCTGCGAAAGAAGGTCCAGGCACTCGCGGGCACGATGAACACCCTCAACACCACGATCGACGGCGAAGTCTCAACCTTCAATGCGAGCGTCACCACCTTCGAGTCGGACATCGACGCGTTCAATGCGCGTGCTCGACGGCCCGGCGGGTTCGCAACACAGGGTCAATTCAACGTCGCCCGGGCCGCGCTCGTCGCGCGAGGCAATGCACTGGATGCGACCGCAACGCAGATCAACGCTCAGGTCGACACGTTCAACGCAGACCTGACGAAGCTGAAAGCTCTCGACAAAACGGCCGCCGGCCTGGTGAAGAGCCTGAATGTCGAGCTCGAACAGGTGCCCGACATCACCAGCGTTTAGCGCCGGTTACTCGATCGGGAAGATCAGCAGCGTGCTCGATGCGGTGGCAACGAGCTTGCCCTCCGCATCCACGACCGTTGCATCGACGAACGCGGCGCGCCGACCCGGCTTGGTGACCACACCGACGGCGGTCAGCTTTCCGCTCGACAGCAGGACCGGCCGCAAGTAGTTCACCTTGATCTCGAGCGACGTGTAGCCCATCCCCTTCGGCAGCGTCGTCTGGGCCGCGCAACCGGCCACCGAGTCGAGCAGTGTGCACACGAGCCCGCCGTGAACCGTTCCGATCGGGTTGTACTGGGACTCGTGCGGAATGACCGTAAAGGATGCCCGCCCCTCCGAGACCCCGGCGAGATCGAAGCCCATGAGCTTCGCGATCGGTGGTGCGGGAATCCGTCCGTCCACGATCGACTGCAGGTATTCGAGCCCGGTCATGTCCTTGACCTGTGAGGCGCCGATCGAGGGATCTTCCCAGGTGACGGTGAGCGAGCGGTCGGTGGTATCAGTCATGCCGCAATTGTCGTGCGGGGGAAGCTACCGAACCAGTGACCTGTAGCTTCCCTCCAATTGGGCCCTATTCGTTCTCCGCGCCCACGGGCGCGGCGAACTGCGCCGCGTACAAACGGGCGTACGCGCCATCCGCCTCGAGCAGCTGGCTGTGCGTGCCCTGCTCGACGATCGCGCCCTGCTCCATGACCAGGATCAGGTCCGCATCTCGGATCGTCGACAGCCGGTGCGCAATCACGAAACTGGTACGGTCCTGCCGCAGCGCCTTCATGGCCTGCTGCACGAGCACCTCCGTTCGCGTGTCCACCGAACTCGTCGCCTCGTCCAGGATGAGGACGCTCGGCCTCGCGATGAAGGCCCGCGCGATCGTAATCAGCTGCTTCTCCCCCGCGCTCACGTTCGACGCCTCGTCGTCGAGCACCCTGTCGTAGCCGTCGGGCAGCGCGTGCACGAAGCGATCCACATAGGCCGCCGTTGCCGCCTCGACGATCTCCTCCTCGGTCGCACCGGTGCGGCCGTAGGCGATATTGTCGCGAATCGTTCCACCGAACAGCCACGGATCCTGGAGCACCATGCCCGTGCGCGAACGGAGGTCATCCCGGGTCATCTTCGCGATGTCGACGCCGTCGAGGGTGATCCTCCCGCCGTTCAGTTCGTAGAACCGCATCATCAGGTTGACCAGGGTGGTCTTGCCCGCGCCGGTCGGTCCGACGATCGCGATCATCTGACCGGGTTCGGCCGTCAGCGAGACGTCGTCGATCAGCGGGGCCGCAGGGTCGTAGCTGAACCTGACCGACTCGAACTCGATGCGACCCTCCGCCGACTTCGGCGACTCGGCCGGGTCTGCATCCGGAATCTGTTCATCGGCATCCAGGAGCTCGAAGACTCGCTCCGCCGATGCGACGCCCGACTGCAGCAGGTTGGCCATCGAGCCGAGTTGCCCGAGTGGCTGGGCGAACTGCCGCGTGTACTGGATGGATGCCTGCACGTCGCCGAGACTCAGCGTCCCGGTGGCGACCTTCAGTCCACCGACAACCGCGACGAGCACGTAGACGAGGTTGGCGATGAATCCGAGCGACGGCATGATGATGCCGCTCACGAACTGCGCACCGAAACTCGCCTCATACAGCTCCTGGTTCTTGCCGTCGAAGCGCGCCTGCACCTCCTTCTGCCGACCGAAGACCTTGACCAGGGAGTGACCCGTGAAGGCCTCCTCGATCTGACCGTTCAGCTCGCCGGTGTTCTTCCACTGCGCGATGAAGCGCTTCTGGGAGCGCTTCGCAACGAACGTGGTCACGACGAGCGTCAGGGGCACGGTGATGAGCGAGATGAGCGCGAGCTCCCAGGAAATCGTGAACATCAGGACGACCGTGCCGATCACAGTGAGTACGGACGTGACGAGCTGCGACCCGGTCTGCTGGATGCTCTGCGAGATGTTGTCGATGTCGTTGGTGACCCGGCTCAGCAGTTCGCCGCGGGAATGCTTATCCACGTAACTGAGCGGCAGCCGGTTGATCTTCGCCTCGACATCCCGCCGCAGCCGGTACATCGTCCGCTGCGTCACGCCTGCCAATACGTAGGCCTGCGCCCAGCCGAGGATCGAGGAGAAGACGTAGAAGGCCAGCACGATCAGCAGCAGGTCACCCAGCGACGCGAAGTCGATGCCCTTGCCCGGAGTGAAATCGATGTTCTTCAGGAAGTCCGCCTGCGAACCCTGGCCATGCGACTTCAGGTAGGCGAGAACGGCAGACTTCGAGGAGAAGTGGGCGAACGCCTTTCCTGTGGCGCCCGCCACAATCGAGTTGGTCGCGTTGCCGAGCAGCTTCGGCCCGAGGACGCTCAGGATGGTGCTCACGACGCCCAGCAGCACGACGAAGATGACGGATGAGCGATCCGGCTTCATCCGTCCGAGCAGGCGCTTCGCCGACGGCAGGAAGTTCTGCGACTTCTCCACGGGCATCCCGATGCCGCCGAAGGGGCCGCCTCCGCCGGGTCCACGGCGCACGGGAGGACGAATGGGCGCGGACGCCGCCGCGCGATTTTCGGTGCTCATGCGACCTCCTCGGCCTTCAGCTGGCTATTGACGATCTCGGCGTACGTGTCGCTCGATTTCAGTAATTGTTCGTGTGTTCCGCGATCGACGATCTCGCCGTGCTCGAGCACGAGGATCTGGTCGGCCTCCGTGATCGTGGAAACGCGCTGCGCGACGACGATGCGGGTCGTGGCCCGCTCGTTCTTCGTGAGGGACGCGCGCAGGCGCGCATCCGTCCTCGTGTCGAGCGCTGAGAACGAATCGTCGAAGACGAGGATCTCCGACCGCTTCACCAGCGCCCGTGCGATCGCGAGACGCTGCCGCTGGCCGCCCGAGAAGTTCGTACCGCCCTGCGACACCTCCGCCTCTAGCTGGTCGGGCAGCTCCGACACGAAGTCCTTCGCCTGCGCGATATCGAGCGCACGCCACAGGTCATCGTCCGTCGCGTCGGGGTTTCCGTAGCGGAGGTTCGAGGCAACCGTGCCGGTGAAGAGGTACGCCCGCTGCGGCACGAGGCCGATGCGGCTCCACAGGAGATCGGCATCCAGGTCTCGAACGTCGACGCCATCGATCAGGACCTCGCCGTCGGTGACGTCGAAGAGCCGGGGCAGCAGGTTGACGAGGGTCGTCTTGCCCGCACCCGTGCTGCCGATGATCGCCGTCGTCGTTCCTGGGACGACCCTGAACTCCAGGTTGCGCAGCACCGGAGCATCGGCCCCCGGGTAGGCGAAGCTCACGTTGCGGAATTCGACGGTGCCCGCGCCGCGAAGCTGGGTCACGGGTGCGAGCGGGAGGACAACCGACGACTCGGTTCCGAGGACCTCGGAGATCCGGTCCGCGGATACGGCGGCGCGAGGAATCATGATCGCCATGAACGTCGCCATCATGACCGCCGACAGGATCTGGATGATGTAGGTGATGAAGGCGCTCAGCGTTCCCACCTGCAGCGTGCCGTCGTTGATGCGGAATGCGCCGAACCACTGCACCGTCACCGTCGTGCCGTACATGATGAGCATGACGAGCGGGAAGACGAGCGCGAACAGCCGCCCGGCTCGCAGCGCACTGGCCGTGACATCCCGGTTGGCGAGATCGAACCGGTCGACCTCGACCCGTTCGCGCACGAAGGCACGGACCACGCGGATGCCGGTGAGCTGTTCTCGCAGCACCCGGTTCACGGTGTCGATGCGCTTCTGCAGCGCACGAAACTGGGGGACGACACGAATGATGATCGACCCGATCGCGATGAGCATCAGCGGCACCGAGATCGCAAGGATCCACGACAGGGCGGCGTCCTGCTGCAGCGCGGCGATGACCCCGCCGATCGCGAGGATCGGCGCAGAGACAAGCAGGGTGCAGGTCATCAGCACGAGAATCTGGACCTGCTGCACGTCATTGGTCGTGCGCGTGATGAGCGACGGAGCGCCGAACCTGGTGACCTCGCGCTCCGAGAACTCGCCAACCCGGTGGAAGATCGCCCCGCGTAGATCGCGCCCGACCCGCATGGCGGCCTTAGAACCGAAGTAGACAGCGACCACCGCGGTCACGACCTGGCCGAGCGAGATGAGCAGCATGATGCCGCCGTACCGGAGGATGTAGCCGGTGTCGCCCTTCAGTACGCCGTCGTTGATGATGTTGGCGTTCAATCCCGGCAGAAACAGGGTCGCGATCGACTGCGCGAGCTGGAAGAAGACGACTCCGACCAGAAGTCGCCAGTGCGGCTTCAGGAAGCGTCCAAGCAGTTTCAGAAGCATGGTTAGTTCTGCCCTTCCGCCGGGTGGCCGGCGATTCCGTAGGTGATGACTCGGGCGAGTTCCGCGGTCGGAATCTCCTGCCCCTGGTTGAACTGCGGGATGGCCGACGCGAACGCGATCAGCCGAACGAAGGACGCGACGCGGTCCGCGGGAACATTCAGTTCCTCGACGTCGGGTCGAAGGACCTCGGCGATCAGGTCGGCGAAGTTGTCTGCGTTGTGTCGACGCGGCGGGGGTCCGGCCATCCGCATTGCCTGCATCATCCCGAAGATCCCGGTCATACGGCTGCGCAGCAGGAACAGGATGTCGCCCACTTTGTCTTCGAGCGGCAGTTCCGGGTCGATCGCGCGCAGTCGTTTGTTGGATTCCGTCGGGTCGAGGAAGGTTTCCACGGCCGCCGTGAACAGGGCTTCCTTGTCCGGGAACACCCGGAAGATGGTGCCCTCCGCAATGCCGGCGGCATCCGCGATCTGGCGCGTGCTGACGTCGCGCCCGTGCTCGATGAGCAATGGGATGACGGCGTGGATGATCGATGCCCGACGCTCGTCGGTCGACATCGGTTTCGCGCGCACGCGCGTCCGGGTCGCGTTCTCCGCCTCGTTCGTCGTCGTCACACGTCGACACTAAATGAGTGAGCACTCACTCCGCAAGTCAGGCGCGCGGAAAAAATTCTGAAATCGTGAGGGCGTCCTCGTTCGACGGTCGCCATGCTCCGCCGGCAGCCACGTTCTGTTGCACCTGCTCGGGCTTCGTCGCGCCGGAGATCACGCTCGTCACGCCCGGCTGCGAGAGGAACCAGCCGAACGTCGCCTCCAGCATCGTGATTCCCCGCTCGTCACAGAACGACTGGTAAGCATCCATCGCATCCCAGTCGACCCGGCCCAGCAGTTCCGGTCGGATCACGGTGAGCCGGCCATCGGACGGACCGGAGCCTCCGCGCGTGTACTTGCCGGTGAAGACGCCCTGGAACAACGGGAAGAACGGCAGGAATCCGAGCCCGTAGGCGTTTACGGCGGGCAGGACCTCCTCCTCGACAGCGCGCTCGATCAGGCTGTACTCGTTCTGTGCGGAAATGAATTTCGGATGACCGGCCAGCTGCGCCCGGTACTCGGCATCCGCGATCTGCCAGCCGGACAGGTTGGAGTGGCCGATGTATCTGACCTTGCCCTCGGCGATCAGTTCGTCCAGCGCGGCGAGCGTCTCCTCGATGGGGGTAAGAGGGTCGGGCGCATGCAGCTGGTAGAGATCGATCCAGTCGGTCTGAAGCCTGCGTAGCGACGCCTCGACCGCGATGCGGATATAGCGACGCGACCCGCGAGCGCCCCAGTCCGGGCCGTTCGTGCCAGCCATATCCATCCCGAACTTCGTAGCGAGCACGATCCGGTCGCGCCGACCCCGCAGTGCGTTGCCCATAAACGTCTCGCTGAGGCCGCGCTCGCCACCGTAGATGTCGGCGGTATCGAAGAGTGTGATGCCCGCGTCGATCGCCGCCGAGATCACCGCATCGGTGCCGGGCTGATCCTCCGTCGCTGTTGCGGGGCGACCGAAGTTGTTGCAACCGAGACCGACTGTGGACACGCGCAGGCCACTGGGGCCGAGGTTTCGATACTCGATTTCTGGCACCCTCTCATCCTCCACTACGTCCGCTACGGACACGAATTGCCCCGTGTCCGAATTCCGCGAGAGCATGTCCGCGGCGCTGGATACAGTGGGGACATGTTCAGTCGTTCCTACACGGTCGCTCCCCCGGCCCACCTCAAGCGCGTCGACTCGCCGATCGGGCGAATCGAAATCACGAGCGATGGCAATGCCATCACCTCGCTCTCCATCGAGCGGGCCGGCTCTCTCCCCTACGACGATCTGGATGAGAAGTCGTCGAAGCTCCTCGACCTCGCCGCAAAGCAGCTCGGTGAGTACTTCGCGGGCGAGCGTCACACCTTCGAACTACCGCTGGCGCCGAAGGGCACGGAGTTCCAGGAGTCGATCTGGACCCAGCTCGCCGACATCGAGTGGGGCGATGTTCGCAGCTATGGCGAACTCGGCATCCTCACCGGGAGAGCCAGCGCCGGTCGTGCCGTCGGAGGCGCGGTGGGCGCCAACCCCATCCCGATTATCATCCCGTGCCATCGGGTGCTCGCCGGCAACCATCGCATCACCGGCTACAGCGGCGGCAATGGAATCCCCACCAAGGTCTGGCTGCTCGAGCACGAAGGCATTGAGGCCGTCGTTTGACAGACGGTACGGTCCGCATTGATTCCGAGCCGAGCGACGTTGTTGTGGGCGAGGATGGCCGCGCCCGATGCCGATGGGGGTCGGCGGACCCGGAGTATCGCCGCTACCACGACGAGGAGTGGGGCACGCCGCTGCACGGGGATCGTCCGCTGTACGAGAAGATGTGCCTCGAAGGCTTCCAGGCCGGGCTCTCCTGGATCACGATCCTGCGCAAGCGGCCGGTGTTCCGTCAGGTGTTCCACCAGTTCGAACCCGCTCGGGTCGCACAGATGGGCGAGGACGAGATCGAAGCGGCCATGCGGAACGAGGGCATCATCCGCAACCGCGCGAAGATTCTCTCCACCATCAAGAACGCCCGGCTGACCCTCGACCTGACGCGAGAAACCCCCGGCGCACTCGATGAGCTGATGTGGTCGTTCGCGCCGCCCCGGCGAGCCGCGGCACCGGCATCGTTCGCCGACGTTCCCGCGGTGACCGACGAGTCGATCGCGATGAGCAAGACGCTACGCGAGCGGGGGTTCGGCTTTGTCGGGCCAACGACGATGTACGCGCTCATGCAGTCGTCGGGAATGGTCGACGACCACGTGGCGGGCTGCTGGCGCGCCGTCTAGACGTTCTCGGGCTAGCTGGCGGTTGGCGGAGTTTGCTGCGGCGGAACGTACGGGCCGCGCGCCGAACCGTACCCGGCGAGCGGTGGCTTCCACCCGCTGATCGTCATGTTCTGCGGTTCGTACGGTGCCGGGTCATCCGCGAGCAGCCACGCCCAGACGAACGGCAGGAAGATGAAGAGCACCGTCCAGCTTCCGTCCTTGCGGAACGCTGTGCCGATCTTGTGTCCAGCGATCGCCAGGAACACCAAGCTGACATAGGCGCCGACCGGCACGATCGACAGGATCGACAACCAGCCCTCCTGGCCACCCACCTCGAGCAGTCGCCAGTTGTTGAAGAACGGGACCCACGCCGCCCACGGCTCCACCCCGACCTTCCGGAACAGTTTCATGTAGGCGATCCCGGTCAACACATAGACGACCGCCGCGATGAGCAGGCTGATCCCGAAAATCACCCCGTAGACCGCCAGGATTACACCGATTACCGCGCCGCCGTCGTAGTCCGGACCGTAGTTCATTCGGCCACTCTAGCGGGACACGCTAGACCACCAGGTCCAGCTCGCCCGGGGCGCCGGGTTCGAGTCGGATCCCGGAGAGTCGCGCCCACTCGACGAGGTCCCGGGGCGTCTCGAACTGTCGCCCGGAACGGGCGAGCGAGCGCACGAGCTCGCCCTTCCCGTGCTTGTTGAAGTGGTTAAGTGCGCGCTTTCTTCCGGCGCCATCCTCGGTGACCACGCGAAGAAACACGCTGCCCTCCGGGGCTGGACCGAGATGCACGTAGGACTCCGAACGCAGGTCCAGGACGAGCCCGCTGCCGCTCGCAAGCGCGGCGGCATTCGCGTCGCGCCAGATTTTTGACAGTGTCGTGGCCGGAACGCGGGTGTCGTGCGAGAAGCGGTAGGCAGGCACCGCATCGCCCGCGCGAATCAGGCCGAACAGCGCGGAGTGGATAACGACTGAGTCGCTCAGGAACTGTCGCGCCGCGACATCCAGCGATCCCACATCGATCGCGTCAAACAGGACGCCGGTGTACCGCTCAATCGCCGGCAGGGTGGGCGACGACGAGATCGCGCGATTTCGCTCGATCTCGAACCGCTGTGTCGGCCCGAGTCCGAGCGCCGCGGTCGATGCGGCCACGCTTCGCGAGATGCGCCGCAGGCAGGCCATGGCCTTTCGTCGGGCCGGACCGAGGCCCGGAAACGAAAGCGCCGCAAGGTCGAGCGCCGTCCCGGGGGTGCCACCATCCCGCTTGGTCTCGGACGGCGGCAGGAGGAGAAGCACCCGCTAAGCCTTCAGAAACGCCATCGCGACCAGCATGGGACGGGTCTAGACGAGAGCGGCAGCGCGAGCGACGACCGTCACGCGGTTGTGATCCACCGACAGGAAGCCGTCGTCGGCCTGCGCCGTGACGACCTCGCCCGAGGCGAGCGTCACGCGCACCTGGCCCTCGGCCAGCGTCGCGAGAACAGGTTCGTGTCCGGCGAGGATACCGATCTCGCCCACGGTCGTCTTCGCGACGAGTTGCTTCGCCATGCCGGACCAGACTTCCTCGTCGGCCGAAACGATGCTCACAGCGAGCTCGTGATCACCGGGCGTCAGCGGCCCGGCCTGCGGCGCGTCAGCCATTGCTAGCCGTTCTCCTTCTGGATCTTCGCCCACTGCTCCTCAACGTCGCTGATCGCGCCGACGTTGAAGAACGCCTGCGTTGCGACGTGGTCGAACTCGCCCTTGGCAATGGCGTCGAACGACTCGATCGTGTCCTTGAGCGGAACGGTCGAACCCTCGACACCGGTGAACTTCTTCGCCATGTAGGTGTTCTGTGAGAGGAACTGCTGGATGCGACGTGCGCGGTTGACCGTCGTGCGGTCCTCTTCGGAGAGTTCGTCGAGTCCGAGGATCGCGATGATCTCCTGCAGTTCCTTGTTCTTCTGCAGGATCGCCTTCACGGCGGTCGCGACGCGGTAGTGATCGGCGCCCAGGTAGCGGGGGTCGAGGATGCGGCTTGTCGACGTCAGAGGGTCGATGGCCGGGTAGAGGCCCTGCGACGCGAGATCACGCGAGAGCTCGGTCGTCGCATCGAGGTGGGCGAAGGTCGTTGCCGGAGCCGGGTCGGTGTAGTCGTCGGCCGGGACGTAGATGGCCTGCAGCGACGTGATCGAGTGACCACGCGTCGAGGTGATGCGCTCCTGGAGCACACCCATCTCATCCGCGAGGTTCGGCTGGTAACCCACGGCGGACGGCATGCGGCCGAGCAGCGTGGAGACCTCTGAACCGGCCTGCGTGAAACGGAAGATGTTGTCGATGAAAAGCAGCACGTCCTGGTTCTGCACGTCGCGGAAGTACTCCGCCATCGTCAGCGCCGACAGCGCAACGCGCAGACGCGTTCCCGGCGGCTCATCCATCTGGCCGAAGACGAGAGCGGTCTTGTCGAAGACGCCCGCCTCCTCCATCTCGCCGATGAGGTCGTTGCCCTCACGGGTACGCTCGCCGACACCGGCGAATACCGAGACACCGCCGTGGTCCTGCGCAACGCGCTGGATCATCTCCTGGATGAGCACGGTTTTGCCAACACCGGCACCACCGAACAGGCCGATCTTGCCGCCCTCGACGTACGGGGTGAGAAGGTCGATCGACTTGATGCCGGTCTCGAAGAGCGAGGTCTTCGACTCGAGCTGGTCGAATGCCGGTGGCTTGCGGTGGATGGGCCAGCGCTCGGTGATCTCGAACGTCTCGCCGCCGACCTTGGTGGGGTCATCCTTGTCGGTGTTCAGCACAGTACCGATGACGTTGAACACCTTGCCCTTGGTGACGTCACCGACGGGAACGGAGATCGCGGCGCCAGTGTCGCGAACTTCCTGGCCGCGGACCATGCCGTCGGTCGGGTTCAGTGCGATGGCACGCACCAGGTCGTCGCCGAGGTGCTGGGCAACCTCGAGGGTGATCTCGGTCGAGACGCCTTCGATGGTGACATCGGTCTTCAGCGCGTTGTACATCTCGGGGATGGAGTCATGCGGGAACTCGATGTCGACG
>DASXCU010000014.1:0-12591 GCA_036491035.1 Galbitalea sp.
CCTCGAGGGTGAGGGGCTGGTCAACGACGCGACCGCCCTCGTGCTGCTGCGGTCCGCGATCGCGGCGACGGCAGCGTCGGTGTCGTTCTGGGGTTCGCTCGGCGACTTCGCCTACGCGGTGATCGTCGCGATCGTGATCGGTCTCATCATCGGCGCGGTCACGGTGTGGCTGCGTTCCAAGTTCCACGATTCGGTCCTGGACACGGCGATCTCCTTCGCCATCCCGTTCCTCGCCTACATCCCGGCCGAGGCCGTCCACGGCAGCGGGGTGATCGCGGTGGTGGTCTCCGGCCTCTATTCCGGGCATGCCGCGGCGACCCGGTTCTCGCCCCAGGCGAGGATCTCGGAGCGGCTGAACTGGCGCACCGTCCAGTTCGTCCTCGAGAACGGTGTCTTCCTGCTCATGGGCCTCGAGATCTCGAAGCTGGTCGAGAACGTGCAGACCAACGCCAGGCCGGGGGAGCCGGGCATCCTGACCTCCGTGCTGCTCGGACTCCTCGCGACGGCCGTGCTGATCGTGCTCCGCGTTCTCTTCGTGCCGCCACTCCTGGTCTTCGTGCGCGCCGGTGTCGGGGCGGCAGAGCGACAACAGTCGCGCTTCCGCGAGCGACTCGACAGCATCGTGAGTTTCGCGACCCGATCGCCGCGCGCGCAGCAGCGCGTCGATCAGGCGGAACGGTCGTACGCGCGGCGCGAAACAGATCTGGAACAGCTGCGCGCCGAGGAGTTCGGCTGGCGCGGTGCCGTCGTTCTGAGCTGGTCCGGTATGCGAGGGGTCGTCACGCTCGCGGCGGCACAGTCACTGCCCGAATCGATTCCGTACCGGTCGCAGCTCGTGCTCATCGCGTTCACCGTCGCCGTCGTCACCCTGCTGCTGCAGGGCGGGACGCTGCCACTGATCATCCGGCTCACCGGCATTCGCGGCTCCGACACCGTCGCCGACCGGCATTCCCTCGCCGAACTGCTCGAGGAGATGTCGAACGTCGGGATGGCCGTGCTCGAGAATCCGTCGCTCGAACTGCCGGATGGTGCGACGCTCAGTCCTGAGGTGGTCGAGAAGGTGCGCGCCGATTCGCTGATGATCGTCGAGACCGCGTCGGAGCGAGCCGAACATGGCGCAGGGGATGAGGAGTTGGCGCTTTCGCCGCGCCGACAGTATCGCGAGCTTCGCCGGGAGGTGCTCGCGGCCGAGAGGGAGGCCCTGACCGAGGCGCGCTCGAGCGGCGCGTATCCGTCCCGCATCCTGAACCGGGCGCAGACCATGCTCGACTTCGAGGAGACACGACTCGAGCAGATGGATAACCAGTCCGGGCTTTAAGCTGGGAGCATGCCTCGTTCGAATCGCCCCCGCGGGCGGCGCTCCGACGAAGCGGACGAAGACCTCGACCTGTCCCGCGCACTGATCGGGCGTCTCGCGACCGAGTCGAAGCGCGACGGCCTGTGGAACGTGCAGCCGCTCGCCGCCGCCTCTGCGACCAAGTTCTACGTGTGCCCCGGGTGCGGTCTTGAAATCGCCCCCGGCATCGCCCACACCGTGGCGTGGCGGGCCGATGGCCTGATGGGCGAGGCGAACGACCTGGCCGAACGCCGGCACTGGCATCTGCACTGCTGGAAGATCCGCTCGTGAGCGAGATCGAGATCCGCGGTGGAATCGAACTTCCCGCGCTCCGTGAAGAGATCGAGCTGCGCACGTCGGACGGTTTCACGCTCGTCGGCGAGCTCGCGCTGCCGCTCACCGCATCGCCGGTCGCGACGCTCGTGTGCCTGCATCCGCTCCCGACGGGCGGTGGATTCATGGACTCCCACATCCTGCGGAAGGCGGCGGCACGGTTGCCCGCGCTCGCCGACCTCGCCGTCCTGCGGTTCAACTTCCGCGGCGTGACGTCTCCGCGCGGAACCTCGGGGGGCGACTTCGGTGACGGCATCCTCGAGGAGCGCGACCTGGCAGCAGCGATGGACCTCGTGACCGCCCGCGGCCTGCCGCATCCGTGGCTTGTCGGCTGGTCGTTCGGCACCGAGATCGCCGTTCGCTACGGGCTGCAGTTTCCGATCGACGGCGCCATTCTGCTCTCCCCGCCCCTGATTCGCGCGACGGATACGGATCTCGGCAGGTGGGCGGGCAGCGGCAAGCGGCTCGTCGCGATCGTCCCGGAGCTGGACGACTATCTCCGGCCGCCGGAAGCCCGCCAGCGGTTTTCGATCGTCCCGGAGACCGAATTCGTCGCCGTCGAGGGCGGCAAGCACCTCTGGGTCGGCGAGAACCAGGTCGCGCGCGTCCTGAACGAGATCGTCGGGCGCGTCAACCCTGCGGCGAGCCCGCTGCCCACGGTGTGGCCCGGTAGCGGCGCGTAGGAAAAAGCAGCATGGACCGGATGTCCACCCTCGTTATTGCGCCCGACGCGAGCATCTCGCCTGAGGCATCGCGTGCAACAGGACGAATCCGTGGTGCTGATGCTCCAATAGGAGAAAATCGCGCGTTTGCGTCGTCAGCTCCTGTTGAAAACGCAACGAATGTCGAAAAATCGCCATTCCGATTCGGTCCATGCCACTTTTCACCCGGCGGCAGCTGACTCGCGCAGAGCTATAGCGCGTTCTGCCGCGGTATGACCACCTGTTTGATGATCAGCAGGATGGATGCGGCGATCGGAATGGCGACGAGCGCTCCGAGCACGCCGAGCAGCGTTCCGCCCGCGAGGGCCGCGATGACCACCACGACGCCGGGAACCTGCACCGCCTGCCGCATGATGCGCGGGCTGATCACATAGGCCTCTACCTGCATGTACACGAGGTAGTAGATGCCGACCACGAGCACGCTCGGGTAGCCGTTGAACGCCCAGACGCCGAGGGTGATCACGACGGCCGCCGAGATCGTGCCAACGAGGGGGATGAGCGAACCCAGAAGCGCAATGAACGCGAGCAGGATCGCGTAGTCGATGGGTATCCCGAACAGCGGGAAGATCAGCTGCAGGAACAGGAACGAGAGGATGCCGTTCGCGAGCCCGAGCGCACCCTGGCCCATGACGTACTTGCCGACGGCCTCGGTGATCTGTTCGGCGATGTCGATGAAGCCGGGCCGCTTCGAGGCGGGCACCAGCTGGTACAGCCCGCGCTTGATGCTGCCGAGCGAAGAGACGAAGTACAGGGTCAGGATGAAGATCACGACCGCACCGGCCAGGCCGCTCGCGACGGCGATGCCGGTGGAGAGTATGCCGCCGCCGATTTTCGTGAAGTCGAGGCCCTTCACGAAGTCGTTGTAGGAGGACTCGACTGTCTTCACATCCAGCCACGGGAAGTTGTGCTGCACGTTGTTCCAGAAGGTGCCTTTGGTGATCGAGGGCAGGATGTCGGTCTGGATGACCTTGGTCAGCTTGCTGATCTGGTCGATGATCACCGGGATCAGGGCGAACACCAGCCCCGCGAACGCGGCGAGCAGAGCGACGAGCACGGTGATGATCGCGAGGATGCGCGGCCAGCCGTGTTTCGCCAGGAACGAGACCAGCGGGTCGAGGCCGAGCGCGAGAAACAGCGCCGCACCGACGTAGGTGAGGATGGTCGACAGCGACCCGACCGCCGCCCCGATGGCGATAGCGACGATGACACCCAGACCGCCGAAGAGACCTAGTCGGAACGAGTTTTGGATCTTCACCTAGCGCCTCTCGGTCGGGCTTCTCGGCCGCTCCAGGCGAGCGCGATCAGTCCTGGCTGGAAACCTTTTCTGCTTGCGACAATACCCCGCGCAGCGATTCGAAGTAGCCCGCCACGGCCTCCCGCTCGACACGGATCTCGGCGAGCCGGGCCTCCGCATCCGCCAGGAGATCGGCGCTCTGCTTCTCGGCGTTGGCGGTGAGGGTCTTCGAGTAGTGCTCGGCCTCCGCGCGCAGCTTCGCGGCATCCTTCGTCGCACTGTCGTGCAGCGCCTTGGCCGCCGCGCGGGTCTTCGTGTCATACGCGTCCGTCTCGGCGCGCTTGTCGGCCGCGCGCTGCTGCGCCTCGGCGAGCTGGGCCTGCGCCTCGTCCAGGTATTTCTGCATCGAGGCGGATGCTTCCTGCTGCTTCGCGAGCGCCTCCTGCTCGGCCTCGTCGCGGCGGGTCTTGATCTCGACCTCGAGGTCGAGGCGCGCCTGCTCCGCCTCGCGGGCGATCGTCGTCGCGGACTCGTCCCTGTCGTGGGCGATCTTCGCGCGGAGAGTCTCACTCTCGTGTGCGACGGCGGCGCGCTGGCGGGCGACATCCCGGGCCAGGTCCTTGCGGGCCTTGTCTGTGTCGTGGGTGAGCTTCGCTTTCGTTTCCGTGACCTCGGCCTCGAGGGCCGCGCGGGCGGTCGCGATCTCGGACTCCAGAGCGGCGCGGGCCTCGGCCGTTTCGGCGGCCACCGCGGCGCGAGCGGCGGCGGTCTCGGCTTCGACACTCGTGCGTGCCTCCGCGCTCTCCGCAGCGATGGCGGCATCGCTCTCGGCCTTCGCTGCGTCGATCTTGGCCTTCGCCTCGTTGGTGGACTTCTCCAGTTGCGTGCGTGCGCTCGTCGTGTCCTTGGTGAGCTTCGCGCGTGCAGTCTTCACGTCGTTGTCGAGGTCCGCGCGTCGAGTCGTAATCTCCGTTTCGAGCTCTGCCGTACGAGTAGCGATGTCGTCCTCGAGCGCAGCTGTTCGCGTTGCGATGTCCTTGTCGGCCGCGGTCGTGCGGGCCTCGATGTCCTGGTCCGCTGCGGTCGTTCGTGCCTCGATCTCGCGATCGGCTGCCGCGGTGCGGTCGGAGATATCCTTATCGGCTGCGGCCGTGCGCTCGGCGATGTCTTTGTCCGCTGCGGCCGTGCGCTCAGTGATGTCTTTGTCGGCGGCGGTGGTGCGGGCCGCGATGTCCTTGTCCGCAGCCGCGGTGCGGGCCGCGATGTCTTTGTCCGCGGCCGCGGTGCGATCCGAAATATCTTTGTCGGCTGCGGCCGTGCGCTCGGCGATGTCTTTGTCGGTTGCCGCCGTCCGGCTCGCGATCTCCTTCTCGAGCGCAGCGGTGCGCGAGGTGACCTCGTGCTGGAGGGCCTTGGTGCGCGCCGCGACAGTCTGGTCCAGTTCGGCCGTGCGGGATTTGATCTCCTGATCGAGCACCGCCGTGCGTGACGCGATCTCGTTCTCCAGATCGGCACGACGAGCGTTCATCTCGTTCTCGAACTCGGTGCGACGAGCCGCCATCTCGTTGTCGAAGGCGGCGCGGGTCGCGGCGGTGTCATTCTCCAGTGCTGCGCGCGCGGTCGCGGTGTCGTTCTCGAGAGCCGCGCGCTGCTTCTCCGTCTCGTTCGCCAGCTCGGTGTGTGCCTTCGCGGTCTCCTGCTCGAGCTGCGCCCGACCGGACGTGATCTCACGCTCGAGGTCGGTGCGTGCCTGCTCGATGTCCCGGGCGAGGTCGGCGCGCTGTTTGGTGTTCTCGGCCTCGAAGTCGGCTCGCGACTTCTCGGTTTCGCGGGCGAGGGCGGCGGCTTCCGCGCGAGCATCCTCTGATTCGCGGATGGCGGCCGCCTTCAGTTCGGCGATCTCGCGCTCGCCGTTGGCGCGCTGCGCCTCCGCCTCGCGCTGCGTGGTCGCACGGGCCTCCGCAGCCTCCGTCGTAACCGCTCCGCGCAGAGCCGCTGCCTCGCGCTTCGCGTCATTGACGATCGAGTCGGCGTCCTCCTTCGCGTGGCTGACCAGCTCGTCCGCATCCTTGTTCGCGGCGGCCGCGGTTCGCTCGGCCTGCGCGGTCGCGTCCGCGATCAGCTTCTCGGCTGCTTCGCTCGATTCCTGGGTGAGCTTCTGAACTTCGGCCTGGGTCTGTGAGCGCAGCCGCTCGGCGTCGATGTCGGCCTGGCTGATGAGGCGCATCGACTGTTCTTCGGCGACGCGCAGCGTGCTTTCGAGTTTCGTACCCAGCCCGGAATAGGTGGGGGTGCCGGTCTCATCGAGCTCGGCCTGGAGATCCTCGGAAACGGCGCTGAGACGCTTGATCTCTTTCGCGTTCTCGGTGCGCTCGTGATTGGCCTGCAGAAGTTCGCGACGAAGATCCTGGATCGCGCGATCGACTTCTTCTTTGCGATATCCGCGCAGTTCAGTGCCAAAATCCTGAGTTTCGCCAGCCAATTCAGGCCCCTTTCGCGCGTTTCTGCAACGCGTACGAGTTTAGCGACGGCTCGTGGCCGGAATTCAACGCCCAGCTGTCAGGGGATTCCCAGACGCTCAGTTAGGCGGTCCTTACCGGCATCCGCTAGCCTTGGATGTCTTTGTTGTTGCCGTCCGCGACGGGTTTAGCGCCCACCGCGGATCCCTCCCGCTCACGCCTAACGTGAGCCGCCAGTCTCGTTTTCCGAAAGGAAGATGGGCCATTTCCGAAAACGAAATGCAGCGGCGGAGGGTGCCAGACCCGAAGTTTGCGGTGCAGGGCAACACGAAAGGAGTAACCGTGCGATTTGTTCTCGCAATCATTTGTTTCGTCATTGCCCTGGGCACCCTGGGCACCGGTATCGCGCAGCGTACCTTCCTTGCCGGACCCAGCCACATCACGCTTTCCACCGTCTCGAAGTCGTCCGCACCCGTCGTCGTCATCGACGGCGCCGCGCTCAACTCGTACAAGCACACACAGAACGTCAAGCTGGCCGGCTCGTCCAGCGCGTTCGCGGCGTACGGTCGCACGTCGGATGTTCTCGCCTGGGTCGGCAACTCGTCGTACAACGAGATCTCCCTCAACAAGGTAACCGGCAAGCTCCAGTCGAAGTTGCACACCGGTAAGTCGTCCACAGTTCCGAACCCAGCGGGTTCCGACCTGTGGCTGCAGCAGTTCGAATTCGACCAGGCCAGGAACTTCGATATCAAGGTTCCGGTCGACATGTCCGTGATCGCGGTCTCCGACGGCAAGATGCCAGCGCCGTCCGATATCTCGCTGGTGTGGCCACGCGACAACTCGACCCCGTGGTCGGGTCCGCTCATCCTTACGGGTGGCGTCGCGCTGTTGGTCGGCCTGATCCTCCTGCTGCTCGCGTTCTACCACCTGCGGCGCACGCGGGGTCCGCGCCGTTCGCAGCCGCGCATGCCGAGGTTGCCGCGCCAGCCGCGCCTCCGGCCGCAACGCAAGGAGATCGCCTCCACCAAGGGGCGTCGATCCATCCGCAACTTCGCCGCCCTCGGAACGACGCTCGGCGTGACCGCGCTGCTTCTCGCGGGCTGCACGGCGGTGCCGGCTCCCACTATCGCGACCTCCACCCCGACGCCGGCCGCCGGCGGGCTCGCCGCAGTGACCAAGACCCCTGCGGTGACAACCGTGCAGCTGCAGGACATCATGCAGAGTGTCTCCGCCACGGTCAAGAACGCCGATTCGAAGTTCAACCCGAAGGTCCTCAAGACCCGGATGGCGGGCCCCGCGCTCGCCGACCGCCTCGCGAACTACACCATCCGCAAGGCGAACCCGGCTCTGCCAGCATCCATCCCGATCCCGGCCGGGCAGATCAAGGTGAACCTGCCGCAGGCGAGCAACACCTGGCCGCGAACCGTGTTCACCGTGCTGGTGAGCAAGAGCACCGCGACGAAGACGACCAAGGCGTCGACGACGTACACGGCGCTGATGCTCATCCAGGACACCCCGCGCGACAACTACAAGATCAACTACGCGATGACGCTCGAACCTAATGTCACCTTCGCGGTTGCTCCCGCCACCGTTGGGACGGCGCGGCTCAACCCCGACACCGGCCTCTTCAAGATGCAGCCGGCGGCGCTCGCCGTCGCGTACGGCGACATCCTCGACAAGGACACCGACGCGAGCGACTACGACCTGTTCCAGGCGCAGGGTGACACGTTCCGCACCCAGGTCGGTGCGGCATCGAAGAAGGCGGCCATCGCAGCGCTGCCGGCGACGGCGAGCCTGAGGTACACGAACTCGAGCGGCACCGGCCAGGTTGTGGTGCTCGCCACTACGGACCAGGGCGCCATCGTGGCCGTCGACCTCAATGAGACGGAGACGGTGAAACCGGTGCAGGCCGGCGCGGCCGTCAGCGCACCGGGGGAGATCCAGGCGCTCTCCGGCAAGGCGACGTCCACGACCGGTCTCGTCGCGGTCTATGGCGACCAGTTGCTCTTCTACGTGCCATCCGCGAGCAAATCGAGCAAGATTGTCTTGCTCGGCTATGGCCAGGGCCTGATCTCCGCGAAGGAACTGTAGTGGCAAACGTCCCCCCGATCTCATCGTCGAGCCTGCGCGGTGCGGTCGACCTATCAGGACTTGTCAATCCACGTCCGGCTCGTCCCGCCGGTGGGGGAGCAGCTGGAGCCCAGGCGACGGATGCGAGCTTCACCGAGACGCTCGAGCTGTCGAAGACCGTCCCCGTCATCGTCGAGTTCTACGGTCAGGGCATCGAGCCGGTTCTCGCACCGCTGATCGCCAGCTACAACGGGGCATTTGCGCACGTCGTCGTGGAGGCCGCAGCGAATCCGCAGCTCTCCCAGGCCTTCCAGGTGCAGGAGCTTCCGACCGTCGCCGCCGTGATCGGTGGTCGACCGCTGCAGATGTACGTGGGCGACTACCCCGAGGCGGAGGTGCGCCAAATCCTCGACCAGGTGCTCGCTCTCGCCAAGGAGCAGGGCGTCACGGGAACGGCTCCCGGTGCCGGTGCCGCTGCGGAGCCGGCCGAGGAGCCGCTGCCGCCACACCACCAGGAAGCCTTTGACGCGATCTCGGCCGGTGACTACGCGACCGCGATCAAGGAGTACAAGAAGGCCTTGGGCGAGAACCCCCGCGACGCACTCGCTACCGCGGGGCTGGCGCAGGTCGGCCTTCTCCAGCGGCTCGACGGAAAGTCGGCCGAGGAGATTCGTGCGGCAGCCGCATCCGATCCGGCGCCGCTCGAAGCCACACTGGCGCTAGCCGACCTCTCACTCTCGATGGGCCTGGCAGAGGACGCGCTCGACCTGCTGCTCGACGTTTTCGCAGCCCAGGATGCAGACGGCAAGACGCTCATTCGCACGCGACTTCTCGACTACTTCGAGATCCTCGGCGACGACCCCCTCGTCACTCCCGCCCGCCGTCGCCTGACGGGCTTGCTCTTCTAGTTCTTAACGCGGGTCGTTCTCCGAGACACCCATGCCGTACGTGTCCCGTAGCCGGATAGGCTGACTAGCGGCGCAGCTTCAGCCACAACCCGGCGAGCGGCGGCAGAGTGAGCTCCGCGGATGCCGGACGACCGCTCCACGGCTCGTCCGCGGCGTGGACGACACCGAAGTTGCCGACACCCGAGCCGCCGAAGTCGGTCGCATCCGTGTTGAGGATCTCTTCCCACTCGCCCGCGAACGGCAGGCCGACACGGTATGGGCCGACCGGATTGCCGCTGAAGTTCATGAGTACCGCGATCGGTTGTCCGTCCTTCGACCAGCGCAGGAACGAGACGACGTTGTGTTCGGCGTCGCCGCCATCCAGCCACTCGAAGCCTGCCGGGTCGAAATCCTGCTCCCAGAGCGCGCCCTCGGCGCGGTAGACGCGGTTCAGCTGGCCGACCATGTTCAGGAGGCCGCGGTGAGCCGGCTGGTCGAGGATCCACCAGTCGAGCGAACGCTCCTCGCTCCACTCGGACGGCTGCCCGAACTCGGAGCCCATGAACAGCAGCTGCTTGCCCGGATGCGCCCACATGAACGACAGATAGGCGCGCACGTTGGCAAGCTTCTGCCACTGGTCTCCCGGCATCTTGGTGAGCAGCGAACCCTTGCCGTACACGACCTCGTCGTGACTGATCGGCAGGATGAAGTTCTCGCTGAACGCGTAGATCATGCTGAACGTGATCTCGTTGTGATGATACGAGCGGTACATCGGGTCCTCCTCGATGTACTGCAGGCTGTCGTGCATCCAGCCCATGTTCCACTTCAGCCCGAAGCCGAGTCCGCCCTCGGATGTCGCGTGCGTGACACCGGGGTACGAGGTCGACTCCTCGGCCGCCATGACGATGCCGGCGTTGCGCTTGTAGGCGGTCGCGTTGACTTCTTGCAGGAAGCTGATCGCCTCCAGGTTCTCGCGCCCGCCGTGGATGTTCGGCTCCCACTCACCGTCCTCGCGAGAGTAGTCCAGATACAGGATGGACGCGACGGCGTCGACCCGGAGTCCGTCGATGTGGAACTCCTCGAGCCAGTACAGCGCGTTGGCGACCAGGAAGTTGCGCACTTGCGAGTCGCCGAAGTTGAAGATGTAGGTTCCCCAGTCCTTGTGCTCGCCTCGGCGTGGGTCGGAGTGCTCGTAGACGGCCTGGCCGTCGAATCGTCCGAGCGCCCACTCGTCCTTCGGAAAGTGACCGGGGACCCAGTCCATGATCACGCCGATGGACGCCTGGTGCAGCCGGTCGATCAGGTATTTGAGGTCATCCGGATGTCCGAATCGCGAGGACGGCGCGTAGTAGCCAGTCACCTGGTAGCCCCACGATGGGCCGTACGGGTGCTCGGCGAGCGGCATGAACTCGACGTGCGTGAAGCCGGTCTCGTGGATGTACTCGATCAGCTGGTCGGCGAGCTCGCGGTAACCGAGCCCCGCGCGCCACGATCCGAGGTGCATCTCGTAGACGCTCATCGCCTGCTGGTGCGGGTCGTGGGCGGCCCGCTGGGACAGCCAACCGGAGTCCGACCACACGTACTTCGATTCGCCGACGACGGACGCCGTGGCCGGCGGTCGCTCCGTGTAGCGCGCCATCGGATCGGCACGCTCGACCCATTCGCCCGCGGCGGTCTGGATCTGGAACTTGTATGCGCTGCCCGGCATCAGGCCCGGAACAAACAGCTCCCACACCCCGATGTCATCGAGGCGGCGCATTGCCCAGAGCACGCCGCTCCAGCCGTTGAAGTCGCCGACAACGCGAACGGCCTTCGCGTGCGGCGCCCACACGCTGAACGAGGTTCCGACCACGTCCTCGTGTGGACGGAAGTGTGCTCCGAGGGCATCCCACAACTGCTCGTGCCGGCCCTGTCCCCACAGGTAGAGGTCGATCTCGCCGACCGACGAGACGAAACGGTACGGATCATCGACAACCCAGTCGGGAGCACCATCGTCATAGGTCGCCTCCAGCGTGTACGCCTGGCCATCGCCGTCGGCGAAGCCCTGCCAGAGTCCCTGGTCGACGTGGGACAGCGGGATGCGCGACCCATCGGCGCGAATCGCGGTGACGGTCTGCGCGAGCGGACGAACCGCGCGAATCACGAATCCGCCATCCACCGGATGTTGTCCGAGCGTCGAGTGCGGCTGCGGGTGGTAGCCGCCGACGATCGCGGCGATGAGGCCGGGGTCGAGCGTCGGGAGGGTGAACACGGCGTCGGTCTGAAAACCCGTGTCGGGCGTTTTCTTCGCCCCGGGAGTCTTCTTCGCGGGAGCTTTTTTCCTGGGTGCTGCCTCGGCCATTAATTCGCCTTCCGATACTGGAGCTCAAGAATGTGCACGGGTTGGATGAACGCGTCCAGCCGCACGTAGTTGTGCTGCCCCCAGGTGAATCGCTGCCCACTCAGCAGGTCGACGACCTCGAACGTGTCGCTCTCGTCGAGCCCGAAGCGGGTCGGATCGAGGTGCACCATCGTCTCGCGCACGGAGTGCGGGTCGACGTTCGCGACGATGAGGATTCCGTCGTTCTCGCCGCTGTCGGTGAACCGCCCATCGAGGAACTTCGAGTAGACGAGGATCGAATCGTCGTCGCTCCAGTGCAGGTCGAGGTTGCGCAGCTGGCGGAGGGCCGGATGTTCGCGCCGGATTCGATTGAGTTCGGTGAGGTACGGCGCGAGCGAGACGCCGAGTTTCTCCGCCTTGTCGTAGTCACGCGGTCGGTACTCGTATTTCTCGTTGTCGACGTTTTCTTCACTGCCGACGCGCGCGACATCCTCGTACAGCTCGAAGCCCGAGTACACCCCCCACAGTGGCGCGGCGGTCGCCGCGAGAGTCGCGCGGATCTTGAAGGCGGGCGCGCCACCGAACTGCAGATACTCCGTGAGGATGTCCGGGGTGTTCACGAACAGGTTGGGTCGGTAGAACGCGCTCCAGTCATCGCTGATCTGCACGAGGAATTCCTCGAGCTCGGCCTTGGTGTTGCGCCACGTGAAGTACGAGTACGACTGCTGGAACCCCGCGCCGGCGAGGGCCTGCATGAGGGCCGGGCGAGTGAACGCCTCCGCGAGGAACACGACCTCGGGGTTGCTGGCGTTCACCTCGAAGATCAGCCACTCCCAGAAGTCGAGCGGCTTGGTGTGCGGGTTGTCGACGCGGAAGATGCGCACGCCAAGTCCGATCCAGTGCCGCACGATGCGGAAGATCTCTTCTCGGATCCCGAGCGGATCGTTGTCGAAGTTGAGCGGGTAGATGTCCTGGTACTTCTTCGGTGGGTTTTCCGCGTAGGCGATCGAGCCGTCCGGCAACGTCGTGAACCACTCCGGATGTTGTGTCACCCACGGATGATCCGGCGACGCCTGAAGGGCCAGATCGATCGCAACCTCGAGGCCGTTCTTCTTCGCTGCTGCCAGAAACGCCACGAAGTCCGCCTCAGTGCCGAGGTCTGGATGGATGGCGTCGTGACCGCCTGCAGCGCCGCCGATCGCCCACGGAGAGCCCGGATCGTGTGGCCCG
>DASXCU010000015.1:0-6986 GCA_036491035.1 Galbitalea sp.
ATGCTGCCGCGTCTAAAAGGGTGGGCCCTACCGGGCTCGAACCGATGACATCCACGGTGCAAAAGATGCTGCCGCGTCTAAAAGGGTGGGCCCTACCGGGCTCGAACCGATGACATCCACGGTGTAAACGTGGCGCTCTACCAACTGAGCTAAAGGCCCGTCGTCCGCGTGGGACAACGCATGCATATCGTACCCACATAAAATCGGGCTCATGAGCCCCGAGGCCGCCGCGACGGCGAAGACCCGCCCAAAGCCTCAGCCTGAGCATCGCTGGGCTGCCTTCATCAGCATTGCCGCCGCGCTCACGCTGTACTTCTTCATTCCCCAGAAGGACCAGCCCATCCCGCATTGGATTGTGCCGACGATCGGTGCCCTGTTCCTCATCCCCCAGGTGGTCCTCAACCCGACCCGGCTGGTGAACGAACGCGTGTGGTCCCGGTGGATGTCAATCATCCTCTCCTCGATTCTGGTGCTCGTGAACCAGGTGACGATCGTGCTGGTGCTGCGGGAGCTCATCGTCGGAAACAGCACAGGCCCGCAGGTGCTCCTCACCGCGACGATGGTGTGGGTCACGAACGTGATCGCGTTCGCCTTTGTCTATTGGGAGCTCGACCTCGGCGGACCATTTGCCCGTCGACTGCACGGGTCGCGAGAGACACAGCAGATGGACTTTCGGTTCCCGCAGCACGACGGCGCACCCGGAAACAAGGACTGGGAGCCGGCGTTCTTCGACTACGCCTACTTCTCACTGTCCAACATGATGGCGTTCAGCCCCACCGACGTGATGCCGATGACGACTCGCGCGAAAGCGCTCATGGGGTACCAGGCGATGACGGGATTCGCGCTGCTCGCGCTCGTGATCTCGCGGGCTGTCAACATCCTGCACTAGAGGTTTCGATACGCGAGCTGCTTCGCAGCGCGCTACTCAACCAACTACGGACGCTCGGCGCGGCTAGATGGATGCGGGAACGAGCACCTTGTCGAGGGCGGCGCGGTACTCGTCGAGCGAGCGGGCCTCGCCGGGCGCCGTCTTGAAACCGGCACGGATGATGCCCTTTGCGTCGATCACGAAGGTCGCGCGGTTCGCGAATCCCTTCTGCTCGAGGAACACGCCGTACTCCTTGGCAACGGCACCGTGCGGCCAGAAATCGGCGAGCAGGTTGAAGTCGTAGCCCTCCTGGTCGGCGAACGCACGAAGCGTCGCCTTCGAGTCGACGGAGATACCAATCAGCTCCACGCCGTTCTGCTTGAACATCGCCAGGTTGTCGCGCAGTGCGCAGAGTTCGGTCGTGCAGGTGCTCGAGAATGCGAGCGGAAAGAAGACGAGAGTCACCGGCTTTCCCAGGAAGTCGCTCAGGCGAATGTGTTCGCCGAACTGGTTGGGAAGCTCGAAGTCGGGTGCCCGGGTGTCGATTTCCAGAGCCATTGAAGTATTTCCTTATCCGCCGAACTGCCATGGTCCGGCAACACAGTGCACCATCGTACGCCCGCGCATCACCGGATGCTGGCGTCGACGTGCGCGCGCACGCGGATGAGGAAACCGACACCTAAGATTGTTTCGGCTAGTCGAATCCTCCAAAGCCGTAACCCGGCTCCCGGAGGAGACTTTCGCCCGATCTGTCTCTACCAGGAAGAGGTCAACGTGACGGTAAATGATCAAGACCCGTACTCGGTAAATCACATCGATGCGGATCCTGAGGAGACCACCGAGTGGAATGATTCCCTCGAGGCCGTCGTCGAGGAAAAGGGTCACGAGCGCGGTCGCGAGATCATGCTCAGCCTTCTGAAGAAGTCGAAAGATCTGCAGCTCGGTGTACCGATGGTTCCCACCACGGACTACATCAACACCATCGCACCCGAGAACGAGCCAGAATTCCCCGGCAACGAGGACATCGAACGCCGCTACCGCGCCTGGCTGCGCTGGAACGCCGCGATCACCGTGCACCGCGCGCAGCGTCCGGGTATCGCGGTCGGCGGACACATCTCGACCTACGCATCCTCCGCCGCGCTCTACGAGGTCGGCCACAACCACTTCTTCCGCGGCCAGGGTGACCCGAGCGGAGGCGACCAGATCTTCTATCAGGGTCACGCCTCCCCCGGCATGTACGCCCGGGCGTTCCTCGAGGGTCGCCTCGGCCCCGACCAGCTCGACGGATTCCGCCAGGAGAAGTCCCACGCCGCCGGCGGGCTGTCGTCTTATCCGCACCCGCGGCTGATGCCCGACTTCTGGCAATTCCCGACCGTGTCGATGGGACTCGGTCCGATCAACGCCATCTACCAGGCGCAGACCAATCGCTACCTCACCAACCGCGGCATCAAGGATGTCGGCGACTCCCACGTTTGGGCGTTCCTCGGCGACGGCGAGATGGATGAGGTCGAGAGCCGCGGCGCACTGCAGCTTGCCGCGAATGACGGTCTCGACAACCTCACCTTCGTGATCAACGCGAACCTGCAGCGCCTCGACGGCCCGGTCCGCGGTAACGGCAAGATCATCCAGGAACTGGAGAGCTTCTTCCGCGGCGCCGGCTGGAACGTCATCAAGGTGATCTGGGGCCGCGAGTGGGACGAGCTCCTGAAGCGCGACACCACAGGCGCGCTCGTCAACCTGATGAACCGCACCCCGGACGGCGATTACCAAACCTACAAGGCCGAGAACGGCGCATACGTGCGCGAGAACTTCTTCGGACGCGACCCGGTCACCGCCGCTATGGTCAAGGACTACACGGATGACCAGCTCTGGGCTCTGAAGCGGGGAGGCCACGACTACCGCAAGGTTTACGCAGCGTTCAAGGCGGCCACCGAGCACAAGGGTCAGCCGACCGTCATCATCGCGCACACCATCAAGGGCTACGGGCTCGGCCCGTCCTTCGAGGGCCGCAACGCGACCCACCAGATGAAGAAGCTGTCGCTCGACAACCTCAAGCAGTTCCGTGACGCGATGCAGATCCCGATCACGGATGCCGTGCTCGAGGCGAACCCGTACCTGCCGCCCTACTACCACCCGGGCGAGGGCGACGAGGCGATCCAGTACCTGCAGGAGCGCCGCCGCGCGCTCGGCGGATACGTGCCGGAGCGTCGCTCGCGGTACACGCAGGTCACGCTTCCGGATGATGCCTCCTACGCGATCGCGAAGAAGAGCTCCGGCAAGCAGGAGATCGCGACCACCATGGCGTTCGCTCGTCTCCTGAAGGACCTGCTGAAGGCACCAGGGTTTGGCAACCGCATCGTCCCGATCATCCCGGACGAGGCTCGCACCTTCGGCATGGACGCGTACTTCCCGACCTCGAAGATCTACAACCCGAACGGGCAGCACTACACGTCCGTCGACCGCGAACTCCTCCTTGCCTACAAGGAGAGCCCGCAGGGTGCGATCATCCACGTCGGCATCAACGAGGCCGGCGGGTTCGCCTCGTTCACGGGTGTCGGAACGTCGTACGCAACGCACGGTGAGCCGCTCATCCCGGTCTACGTCTTCTACTCGATGTTCGGATTCCAGCGCACCGGCGACGCCATGTGGGCTGCAGGCGACCAGATGGCACGCGGCTTCATCGTCGGCGCCACGGCGGGACGCACGACGTTGACCGGTGAGGGACTGCAGCACGCGGACGGCCACTCGATCCTGCTCGCATCCACCAACCCGGCCGTCGTCGCCTACGACGCCGCATACGGCTACGAGCTCGGCCACATCGTGCAGGCCGGCCTCGAGCGCATGTACGGCGGAACGCACCCGAACCCGAACGTCATGTACTACCTGACGGTCTACAACGAGCCCATCCTGCAGCCGGAGGAGCCGGCGAACCTGGACGTCGAGGGGCTGCTGCGAGGCATCTACCGGGTTTCCGAGGGACAACCGGATGGCCCGAAGGCCCAGCTGCTCGCATCCGGTGTCGCTGTGCCGTGGGCTCTCGAGGCGCAGCAACTGCTCGCGCAGGACTGGGGAGTTTCGGCGGATGTCTGGAGCGTCACGTCCTGGACGGAGCTTCGCCGCGACGGCCTCGCCGCGGATGAGCACAACTTCCTGAACCCGTACGAGGACCCGCACGTGCCATACGTCACCCAGAAGCTCCAGCATGCGCGCGGACCGTTCGTGGCGGTGACGGACTTCATGCACGCTGTCCCCGACCAGATCCGGCAGTTCATGCCCGGCGACTTCGCGACGCTCGGCGCCGACGACTTCGGCTTCTCGGACACCCGTGCCGCTGCTCGCCGGTACTTCAAGATCGACGGCCCGTCACTCGTGGTTCGCACGCTCGAGTCCCTGGCCAAGCGGGGCGAGATCGATCGCCTCGTGGTCGGTGCCGCGATCGAGAAATACCGCCTCCTGGATGTCACCGCCGGCACGACCGGTAGCGCGGGAGGCGAGAGCTAACCTCCCGTGGCGCCCAAGACGAAAGCACAGACGCTGGCATGGCTACGCACCATCTCCGGTGAGCTGTCCACTGCCACCCTGAAGCGCCTCGAAGACACGCTGCCCTGGTACGGCGACATGCCGCCGGGGCGGCGGTCCGCGGTCGGGCTGGTCGCCCAGGCAGGTATCACGTCGTTCATCAGCTGGTTCGAGGACCCGAAGTCGACGCCGTGGATCGCGGCGGATGTCTTCGGCGCCGCGCCACGAGAACTGCTCCGATCGGTCAGCCTTACCCAGACGTTGCAGCTCATCCGAATCACCGTCGAGGTGGTTGAGAACCGCGTGACGGCCTCCGACGAGGTTCTGCGCGAGGCCATCCTGTTGTACTCGCGCGAGATCGCGTTCGCCGCTGCGGATGTCTACGCTCGCGCCGCCGAGGCTCGCGGACTCTGGGATGCCCGGCTCGAGGCGCTCGTCGTGGACTCGATCCTGTCTGGCGAATACGACAACGAGCTCCCGTCGCGCATCGCGGCGCTGGGCTGGAACGGCCACGGCGAGGTCTGCGTGCTGGTCGGAACCACTCCGCGAGTCCTGGATGTCGACCAGCTGCGCCGAACAGCGCGGCACCTGGACGCGGACGTGCTGATCGGCGTGCAGGGCAACCGTCTCGTCCTCGTCATCGGTCGGGCAGAGCCCGCCCCCGTGGAGACCGACGACTCGAAGCCGCCGCTCCCCTTTCTCGACATCGCCAAACAGCTCGAGCCCGGTTTCGGCCCTGGTCATCTGGTACTCGGGCACGAAGTCCCGACGCTCGTCGACGCATCGAAGAGTGCGCGGGCTGCGCTGGCAGGATTCGCCGTTGCCCGGTCCTGGCGCAACGCCCCTCGTCCGACGCTCGCCGACGACCTGCTGCCGGAGCGCGCGTTCGCGGGCGATGCGCTCGCCCGCTCGACCCTCATCAACCGCATCTACAAGCCGCTCCAGGCTCACTCCACCGAGCTCCTCGCGACACTCTGGTGCTACCTCGACAATGGCCGCTCGCTCGAGGCGACGGCGCGGGAGCTTTTCGTGCACCCGAACACCGTTCGCTATCGCCTGAAGCGCATCAGCGAGGTCATCGGCTGGGACGCGACCGGCGCTCGCGAGGCGCTCATCCTGCAGTCGGCGCTCATCGTCGGGTCGATTGCCGAACCCGACAGCGCCCGCAAGGCCTGATTCCGTTCTATCGTTCCCATCGCAAGGAGATCGCCGTGGATAGCCGCCAGTGGAAACTCGTTCGTCGCCCCGTCGGGCTGCCGGAGGCCGAGGATTTCTCCTTCGAGGTCGTCCCGCTCGCCCCGCTCGAGAACGGCGAGGTCCGCGTCGTCAACGAGTTCGTGTCCGTCGATCCGTACATGCGGGGACGGATGAATGACATGCCCTCGTACATCCCGCCGTTCGAACTCGGCAAGACCATGCTCGGTGGGGCCGTCGGCCGCGTGATCGAGTCCCGCTCTCCTGTGCTCGCGGAGGGCGACATCGTGGAGCACATGTTCGGCTGGCGTGACGTCGCGCAGGCGAAGGCCGAACACTTCAGCAAGCGGCCGGCGCTTGCCGGTCTTCCGTCATCCGTCTACCTCGGCGCACTGGGTGTGCCCGCTCTCACCGCGTGGATCGGCCTGTTCGTGGTGGCGGAGATGAAGCCCGGTGAGTCCGTCTTCGTTTCCGGTGCGGCGGGAGCCGTCGGCACCTCGGTTGGTCAGCTCGCTCGGCTCCACGGTGCCAGCCGGGTCATTGGCAGCGCGGGCACCCAGGCCAAGATCGACCTGATCACCTCCAAGTATGGCTACGACGCGGCCTTCAACTACAAGGACGGCAAGGTGTCGCGCCAGCTCGCCGCCGCGGCGCCGGATGGCGTTGACGTCTACTTCGACAACGTGGGTGGCGATCACCTCGAGGCCGCCATTTTCTCGATGAATCGCAACGGTCGCGCGGCGATCTGCGGCTCGATCGCGAGCTACAACGCGGAGTCCATGCCGCCTGGACCCCGAAATCTCTGGATGTTGACGACCAAGAGTCTCACCCTGAAGGGCTTCACCATCCCGAGCATGATGAACCACGCCGAGGCGTTCGCGGCCGAGGTCGCCCCCCTGGTGCAGTCCGGCGAGTTCGTCTGGGACGAGACCGTCGTGGATGGCATCGACAACACGCTGGAGGCGTTCTACGGCCTCATGCGCGGCGAGAACACCGGCAAGATGCTGGTTCGGGTCTAGCCCAGCAGCGCCGCGATGTGCCGCGTCAGTGGCAGGACGGGTCCGAGTAGGGAACCGTGAAATTGAGAAGGTAGTCGTCGACCGTTCGATCGATGCAGGCGTCGCCGCGGTCATATGCCGTGTGCCCCTCGCCGTGGTAGGTCACGAGGTGGCCGCCGTCCAGTTGTTTGGCGAGGTTCCTGGCGTCCGCATAGGGCGTCGCGGGATCCCCCGTGGTGCCAAGCAGCAGGATCGGGCCGGATCCCGCGGCGTGGATGGGGTTGGGGAACGGCGACGGTCCGTACTTCCAGCCGCTGCAGGCGAGGTCGGAGTACGCGGAGTAGATGCCGAGCACCGGCGCCACCTTGCGTAGCTCGGTTGCCTCCCGACGATCGAACTTCAGGTCA
>DASXCU010000016.1:0-4388 GCA_036491035.1 Galbitalea sp.
ATGAACGACGTGTGGGTCTGGGACGTCTACCGCTCGGACCGCTTCGTGAAGTCGGTACGTGTGCTCACCTTTAAGGACGTCAACGTCGAGGAGCTCTCCGCGAAGGAGCTCGAGCTTCCCAAGGAACTCGCCCTCGACGAGTAGCCGTTAGCGCGAATCCGGGCGGTTCCGGTGAAACCGGGCGAGCGTGCCCGCCCGGAATCGCCGATCACGCCCGGTCCGACCCCGCCGCTGTGGCGCTGTCGCGGAGTCGGGCGTTGCGCGTAGCGTGAGCGAATGCGCGATCTCGAAAATCTGGATGACCGTCGGAAGCTGCTCTTCGCATCCACCTTTCTCGCCGGGCTCTCGCGCGCGCCGCTCGGGTCGCTCTCCAAGAGCGAACTCGACTACCTCGCGTTCGTCGCACTCGTGGACGCCGGTGTCGTTTCGATCGATGCGCCCGCGTTCGAGTTGGCGCAGCAGCTGGAGGTGACTCCGGCGAAGGTCTCGACGTTCGTCTACCAGTACCGGGTTCGCACGCAGTCGCCAGAGACGCTGCTGGATGACCTGGCGAACGCGATCGTGATCGTCTCGCTGCCCGCAGACGGCAACGTCGTGCTCAACGTCGAGGATCGGTACTGGCGCGAGACGCTGGTGTCGCAACTCAAGAAAGTCGGCGTCTACACCGATACGTCGTTCAATCGCGAGCGGGTGACGGTGCCGGCGGATAAGTTCGCCCACGTGCTCACTCGCGTTTTCGGCGAGCGGGCGAAGGGGATATCGAAGAAGCTCTCGGCCGAGCGCAGACACAACGCCGGTGTCGACATCCTCGATCTCCTCGCGGGGCTCCCCGCGGCGACGCTGACCGCCGGCGTTACGACGGTCGGGACGGCGACCGTCGGCGCACTACTGGCGTGGGCGGGGCTGCACTAGGTGTCGCTGAACGATGCGGAGCAGCGTCGGACGAGCGCGGAGCTTCGGCAGAACCTCGCGCTGACGGGTCTGACGACGGCCGAGGTCGCTTCGGACCTCGACTTCACTGCCGCTCGGCTCGAGTCCACGCTGGAGGTCGATTACGCATCCGACCCCGTGGATGTCTGGCAACTCCGCGACTACCTCGAGCAGGTCGTTCTGGATGAGGGACGCGTGCCCGTCCCATTCACGGTCCTCACCGCGTCATCGCGCGGCCGCGCGCGCGGGTGGTTTCGGCTGCGAGACGCTCCGCGCCACGTCTTCGCCGGCTAGGTGCCGGCCTCGCGGCGCTGCACTAGCCCCTCTTGTTGCTGGGTTTGCGCGGGTCGTCGTCGCGGAACGGGAGCGCAGCGACCACAAGGGCGGGGATGAGAACGCCGAGGAGCAGCGAAAGCCAAAAGAAGGCGCCGAAGCTGCGATCCTTGCGGCGTGCGGCGGAAGCGACCAGCAGCGATGCGAAAACGTCGATCGCCAGGATGATCGCGTACACGAGGATGTAGAGGAAGCCCAGTGTACTCATGGCGTGAGCCTACCGACCGCGCCGACGTCGCGTCCTCTCCGCACTACGACCGCAATGCGGAGTTAGTAACAGTTCGCGGCCGGGCCGCTTTGCTGGTGTCGCCAACGCGGCAGAGTCCTCTGCATGGCAGCGAAGGATGAACTCGGCAGGCGCGGTGAAAAGATCGCCGCTGATCATCTGCTCGCGTCCGGGTTCGAAGTCATCGATCGCAACTGGCGGTGCTCGCAGGGCGAGATCGACATCGTTGCGACCAAGGAGTCCGAGCTCGTGTTCGTCGAGGTGAAGACGCGGTCGAGCCTCGCGTTCGGGCACCCGCTGGAGGCGATCACCGTTGCAAAACTCTCGCGACTGCGCAGGCTCGCCGCCGCGTGGTGCGAAGCCCACCCCGGCAATCACTTCGCCATTCGCATCGACGCGATCGCCATCCTCGCGCCGATGCGCGGCCTCGTCGAGATCGAGCACATCCAGAGGGTCTTCTGAATGGGACTCGGGCGAACGCGGTCGGTGGCGCTGCTCGGCCTGCGCGGCGCAATCGTCGAAATCGAGGCTGACATTTCGAGCGGGCTGCCGAAGTTCATCCTGATCGGACTCCCGGATGCGGCACTGAAGCAGGCGGAGCATCGGGTCCGCGCGGCGGCCATCAACTCGGGATGCGAACTACCGACCAAGAAGTACACGGTAAATCTCTCTCCGGCCGCACTTCCGAAGTTTGGATCAGGGTTTGATCTTGGTGTCGCGATCGCGTGCCTCGCCGCCGCGGGCACGGTCAGCGCCGATTCCATCGAGAGCGTCGTTCATCTCGGCGAGCTCGGGCTGGACGGGCGGTTGCGACCAATCGTCGGCATCCTGCCCGCCGTTCTGGCGCTCGCGCGTGCCGGGCACTCGAAGGTGATGGTCCCGGCGGGCAACGCGGATGAGGCGTCGCTCGTGCCCGGCGTCACTGTCATCGGCGTGGCATCGCTGCGTGACGCCGCTATCTGGCATGGTGCTGCGCTCGATCCGGAGCCGGTGGAGCCGGTCCTGCTCGCGTCGATCCAGGCGGAGGTCGCGGTCGAGAGCACGGATCTGGCGGATGTCATCGGCAACGAGGATGCGGTCGAGGCGATGCTCGCCGCAGCCGCGGGCGGCCATCACGTGTTCCTGCTCGGGCCGCCGGGGGCGGGCAAGACGATGCTGGCCGCGCGCTTGCCCGGGCTGCTGCCCGACCTGACCCCGGAAGCCGCGATCGAGGTGAGTTCGATCCGCTCCCTGGCCGGACTTCCCGTGGGCGGATCGCTGGGCACCAGGCCCCCGTTCGAGAACCGCACCACACCGCATCCGCTGTGTCCCTAATCGGTGGTGGCAGCGGTGTCATCCGCCCGGGCGCGGCCGCTCGCGCCTCGCACGGCGTTCTCTTTCTCGATGAGGCACCGGAATTCAACGTCAATGCGCTGGACGCGCTCCGACAACCGCTCGAGTCGGGCGTGATCTCGATTCATCGCGCGAACGCGGTTGCCCATTTCCCTGGGTCGTTCCAGCTCGTCATGGCCGCGAACCCGTGCCCCTGTGGCCAGTGGGGAGCGCGCGACTCCACGTGCGAGTGCGCACCCTTTGCACGCCGGCGCTACCTGGCGCGAGTGTCCGGGCCTCTGCTCGACCGCATCGACATCCAGTTGCGGGTCCATCGGATCACGAGCACCCAGCTCCGGCTCGATGAGACGGGCAGCCGAATGAGCACGGCGGATGCTCGAACTCGCGTGTCCAACGCACGAGCGGTCGCCCGCGAACGCCTAGCGGCGACCCCGTGGACGCTCAATTCGCAGGTGCCGGGCGCCTGGCTTCGAGGGCCGCAGCGGCGACTCCCGATTGCAACGACGGCATCCATCGACCGCGCACTCGAGCGCGGCGGCATCACGATGCGCGGCTACGACCGCGTTCTTCGCCTGGGTTGGACGCTCAGCGACCTCGACGGGGCCACCGCCCCGACCGCCGACCACATCGGTCGCGCGCTCTACCTCAGAAAGGCGATGACAACGTGAGCATGTTCGGTCTCGGCGAAGCGGAGGTGGCGACCCTGATCCGGGCGATCGCCGGTGACGAACTGGATCGAGAGGCGATCCGCGATCGATTCGCGCGCGCAACCTGGACCGGTATCGCCGAACCGGGAGACCGAACCGCCGGGCTGGTCGTTGCAGCACTTGGTGCCGCGGACGCTCTCGACGCCGTGGTCGCTCGGTGGCCGGCACCGCAGTGGGCGGCGGCCGTCGAGCACTCCGGCGTAGATGGGATCCCGGAGAGCGAGTTCCAGCAGGCCATCGAGCGCTGGCAGCCCCGCCTCAAGTCGGCGACGGCACTCCTCGCCGTACGGCAGGCGGCTCGATACGGCGCCCGCCTGCTGGTTCCGGATGCGCCGGGCTGGCCGATCGGGCTGGAGGATCTCGGCCTCCACGCCCCCATCGCCCTGTGGATGCGCGGCACCGACGACGCGCTCCAAGCCCTGGCCACGTCGATCGCGATCGTCGGGGCGCGGGCAGCAACTGGCTACGGCGAGTACGTGACGATGGATCTAACCGCTGGACTCGTGGACCGCGGTTTCGCGATCGTCTCCGGTGCCGCCTACGGAATCGACGGGATGGCCCATCGCGCCGCCCTCGCGAGCCACGGGAAAACGGCCGCGTTCCTCGCCGGGGGAGTGGACCGCTTCTATCCGAGCGGCCACGATGCGCTGCTGACGCGAATCGTCGAAGAGGGAGCAGTGCTCTCGGAGCTGCCGTGCGGACAGCCGCCCACGAAGTGGAGGTTTCTGCAGCGCAACCGACTCATCGCCGCGGCAAGCCAGGCGACGGTGGTCGTGGAGGCCGGCTGGCGGTCGGGCTCGCTCAACACGGCTGGCCATGCCGCCGAGATCGGTCGGCCGATCGGGGCGATCCCGGGTCCG
>DASXCU010000017.1:0-37299 GCA_036491035.1 Galbitalea sp.
GGGTTGCCGACGAGCTCAGGGGAATGACCACATCGAGCTGCTCGTTGTCGCCCAGCGGTTGAAGGGTCCGAAATGTGAACTCGGGCTGATGGGGTGTGCTGAGCGCCGGGTCGAGCTCACGTAACGCGAGACGCAGCCGTCCCTGTGCGACATGGTCACGTCCGTAGCCGTACGATCCTTCGAATGGCACCGGTGTCCCCCGTGACCACTTCTCAACGCCGACGAAGAGTTTCGGATCTTTCGCGCCTGTTATCGCGACGTGCATCCGCAGTGTCATTGGGCCACTGAGCTCGGTGTCCTGCTGAAAACGGTACTCGAATGCTGCAGCGTTCCGCCTGAGATCGAATGTGACGCTGCCGTCCACCGCTTCGGTCTCGCTCAGTTCGCCTTTCGCCGCGAGATGCAGTTGGCGCCAGTTTGTGCGTGCGAGTGGCCACTCCTGCTCATCCCGCAGTTCTACGACCCGGTCGAGCCGATCACGAATCTCCAGTCGCAGAGGCGGAAGGAACGGGGCGTCGCGGTCGCCACGGAGGTAGCGATCGAAGAACGCGAGCTGGTGCCGGCGTGCCTCCTCGCCGTAGAACGTCGCCCACTTGGGTCCGCGGTGTGAATAGGCATGCCGATGTTCTGAACCGACGCGCTGGAAGGCTCGCATCGACCCACCGCTGTGCAGGTTGTCGTCGGAGAAGCTGGTGCACTCGAGGATCGGGATCGTGATCTTCCGCAGGTTGGGGGTGAGTGCCTCCCACCAGGCATCGCGCAGGGGATGTTCTTTGCGTTCGGCGGCGAGATTCGTCTTCAGTCGCGCCGCCCGGCCGGTGAGGAACAGCCAGACGCGCGCGAAGCCGTCTTCGACGACTCCGCCCGGAGTGAAGAAGTCTCGGTAGGCATCCGTGAATCCCTCCCACGGGCAGATCGCTTTCAGTGCCGGTGGATTCAGTGCGGCGACCTTGTATTGGGACATCGCAAGATACGAGACCCCGATCATGCCCACCTCTCCCGTGGACCACGACTGATCCGCGGCCCACGCGATCACTTCCGAGATGTCCTCCGCTTCCTCGTCGGAGAGCAGGTCGCCGCGTCCCTCCGAGTGGCCGCCCCCGCGAGTATCGAGGTTGATGACGGCGTAGCCCCGCCCGGCCCACCACGCCGGGTCTGGGGCTTCCCAGCTGGTCTGGTCCGAGATCTGAAACGGCGCCGACTGGTTCATGATCCGGAACTGCGGGTTCACCGACCACGTGCCGTGCTTGAGCTGGGGAAGCGCGTCCTTGCCATACGGATGTGCCGAGAGCAGGACCGGGAACGGACCCTCGCCGGCGGGGCGGAACAGGTTGAGGCGAAGTGTTACCCCATCGCGCATTTGCACCGGAACGTCGGTGTCTTTTCGTATGTCCGCGGACATCGCGTACACCGTCACCGGCGGGCGCAACGCCGCCCTCACTCGACGCCGGCCGTATGCCGCAGCGCCTGGGCGCCTCCACGGGCGATCGATTGTTGGCGTGCTCATCCTTTTCCCCTTCATGGTTTTGAGCGTCACTCTAATAAACTAGAACGTCACTCTAAATCATGATGTAGGCTTTGTCTATGAGCCCGGATCGCAGCGCACACTCCCAGCCACAGTCTCGGCAGAAACGAGTTGGCGATGCTCTTCGACGGGAGACCCGCATCCGGATCCTGGACGCCGCGGAGGCCGAGTTCACGGCGCGCGGCTACGCAGGCACGACGGTCACGCGTCTCGCCGCGACCGCGGGAGTGTCGGTGCAGACCCTGTATCTCGCCTGGGGCAGCAAGCGAGAGCTCCTGCGCGGATACATGGAGTCCGTGCTGGCGGGCGATGCCGCGTCACCCGCCGACGCTGCCTCTCGGTTCACCGCCATCACGCCCGCCGAACGCCTGAGCGAGCTCGCGAACCTCGTCGCCGAGATCGCCGGACGTGCAGCAACCGGCTGGAGCCTCTACCGGGACGCGGCCGCGGTGGACGCCGAAATCGCAGGGGACTGGAACGAACTCCAACTACTACGGCACCGGCTGGTCGCCCAGATCTTCGAGGGGATCCCCCCGAACGCATTCGCGGAGGGGCTTTCACCGGCGGAGGCAATCGACACCGCCTGGGTCATCGTCAGCCCCGAAAGCTACGACCTCCTCGTCAACCGCCGCGGATTCAGCCTCGATCGATTTCGCGACTGGATGCAGAGCACCCTCACGTCGGGGTTGCTGAGGCACTGACCGTTGCGACTCGAGATACGGCGCACCCTGGCCCGCCGCCCGCGAACCGTGGAGTCGGACCAGAGTCCCGCCGCGCTAGTCGTCTTCCTTGGTCTTCAGCGCGAGCCCGACGGCGAAAAACGTCGGCGCCCAGTGACCGATGAAAATGCCCCAGCGATCCGACTGACTCTTACTGTCGCTGGGCTTCGTGCGCGAAACGCCCCAGGTGACCAGCGCAAGCACAATGGAGGCGAAGCCACCGATGTAGGCGTGGCGCGAACGCACACCCGCGCGGTGGGCGAGTTCGATCGGGTCGAACCCCACCGCGGCTCGCGCGGCGGACTTGATTGGTTCCGTGATCTCCGTCGGAACCGCGCTGTTGAGATCGTCGCTAAACCTGTTGTCTGACACGTTGGTGCCTCTTCCTCATTATTGGACTTGATGCTTTCGACGCTACGTCGACCGTGTTTCCAACTTCAGGGGTTGCAATAGGGCCACCAAAATGCAGACTCGCGCTCGGAGTCGATTCGACCAGGAGCGAAACGTCCGACATTTCGCCTGGCTGAGTGCGGGATGCGTACGTTGCGTATATATGGACGTTTCGTTTGGCGCAATCCCCTGTCCCGCCGCCCCGGCCGCTCATACCGTTGGAGCATGGAAGCCCGCCGATGATGACCCTGACGCCGCCCTCGGAGGCGCGTGGTTCACGGTCGGCACGGGGTGCGGTCGAAGAATACTTCCGCGCGTGGAACACAGGTCACTATGACAATCTGGATGAAGTCCTCGCACCGGAATGGGCCGACCACGCCCACCCCGATCGACTGTCGCCAGCAGACGTTCGGAACGCATTCGAGGTGGCGCGAGAAGCCCGACCCGACACTCAGGTCCTCGTCGACGCCGTTCTGGGAGACGGTGACCTCATCACCGTGAACGGGCGAATCGTGACCGGAGATCGGGTCGAGGGCCGCGTGTGGATCGTCAAGGTCGAGAGCGGTCGACTCCGGGAGATGTGGACGCACTGCGTTGACTGAGTCCGCCGCCGAGACGTTGACCGCAGTCGCGATCCTCGTGCCAGTGCGCAACGAAGAGGTTCTCCTCCCGCGACTGATCGCAAGCATCGAGTCGAGCGTCGCTGCAGCGTCAGAACTACGGCCGGACTTGGGCTGGATGACCGTGTTCGCGCTTGATGGGTGCACCGATGAGTCCGAGTGCATCGTGCGGAACGCTGGATATCCCAGCATCCACTCTCCGGCGGCCGGGGTAGGTGCTGCCAGGCGCGCCGCCGCGGCCCTGGCCATGAACGGATTCGTCGCCCGCGACATAGGCTCGCTTTGGCTGGCGAACACGGATGCCGATTCTGTGGTCCCGTGGAACTGGCTGATCCACCAGGTAGACCTTGCCGAGGCTGGCGCCGACCTCGTGATCGGGTCTGTGCGCCCGTTCCTCGACGACCTCGATGTCGAACGCAGGCTCGCCTGGCAGAGTACGCATCGGAGGGGCCAGGCACTCGGGCATGTGCACGGCGCAAATCTTGGCATTAGGGCCAGCTCGTATATTGCTGCCGGCGGTTTCGAGGCCGTGACCGAGCACGAGGATGTCGACCTCGTCGGGCGTGCCGTCGCGAACGGAGCAGAACCCGTGGCGTCGGATGCGCACGCCGTCCTCACGTCAGGACGACTCGTCGGGCGCACGGCCGGTGGCTATGCGGGTTACCTTCGCGAGCAGCTTCTGCCGTTGGCAGAAACGACGGATCTCACGGCGGCCTCGGCTTAGCCGAGCAACCCCTCGCGGCGAGCAACGGAATCCGGACTGAGCGCGAATATCTCGAGGACGAAGTCTTCTTCTTCGTGCGCGACCACCCGGGCGAGCTTGTCGGATGCACGGAGGGCTTCGTGTACCTGGTCTCCCGAGAGCGGATAGTCGGCGACCGCGTGACGCCAGTGACAGGCCAGCACCATGCCGTCGGCCGAGAGGTGGTCCAGAATCCGATCGATCATTGATCGGAGCGTCGGGAGATCCCAGTAGTACGCCACCTCGCTGAGCACGACGAGGTCGAAGGTCTCGTCGGGCAGCTGGTGCACCGCGTCGAGTTGTTCGATTCGAACGTTGTCCAGCTCGCTAGTGCGCTCACGGGCGAGCTCGACGGCAGGTCCCGAGATGTCGACGGCGAGCAGCGAGTCGCACCGATCGGCGAGGGTGGCTGTCAGCTCCCCCACGGAGCAGCCGATCTCGAGCCCCGCGCCGTAGCGTCGCCGGGGAAGACTCGCAACGGTGATCCGACGTTTTCGTGCCTCGTACCAGCGGGTCGACAGACGCCATGGATCGCTGTTCCTGGCGTACAGGCCGTCGAAGTATTCCTCCGTTTTCGTCTCGGAGCGGTCCGTGTCGGTCACGAAAAAGAGCTCGCGCGGCGACCCGAAATGCTCGAGGAAGTCGTCTCTCAGCACAGGGGGAACGCCACGGAATTCGTGGGTCTGCGACCGATAGCGTTCGAGCGCGGCACCCTTCGCGGAACGAAGGGCAGGGGACAACTCGAGGGCGCGCCCCTGATCCCACGGGGCATCACTCGAATGCGGCGACGCCCAGTGCCACATCCAGATCGGGTATTCGAGGAGTGCTGTCCCGCGCTCCCGTGCGAGCCTTGCGCACACCTCGCCCACGATTCGATGGTCGCGATGCCCGTCCCCACGCCACGGAGCGACGATCGTGGCGTCGGGCGGGATCCGGGCAGAGAGAGCGGCGAGAATTTCGTCCGCGATCTCATCCGTGTGTCCATCAGGAAAGGCCAGTTCGTGAACGGTCGCGTCAGCATTCAGTTCCCGTACCGCCTCCCGTAGCTCGTCGCTCCGGATCGATCGAAGCTCCGACTGGGAGATGACATCGGAAGGATGCGACGCGGCACCGTCGGTGACGACGATCACCGTGACGGGGATTCCATGAGCCCCGGCCTCCGCAATCAAGCCGCCCGCGCCGAGTGTCTCGTCATCGGGATGCGCGGCGACGACCACGATTTCCGACGCCGGCTCCACGGCAAGGAACGGAAGCCCGACGAGCTCGCCCCAGGATTCCCATTCGCGTGCGGCGGTGCCAGCCGCTGCACTATCGAACTTCACCACGGCGCTTTCCCCGATCGAGCGAGTGCAGATCCCAGCGAGGCGAGATCCTTCTCGGCGTGATGCTGGCGGACGTAGAGCTCGAGGTCGGCGACCCGCTTTGCGTGCTCATCGTCCAGGGCCAGAGGCGCGGGACCGAGAGCGTGCGCGACGTGAGCGAGCACGGATTCGCAGGCGGCAGCCACGGTGGAGCGCACCCGTTTGGCCAGCACGGACCCATCGACGTCGTCGGGTGCCTCATCGACCAGGGTGGCGGCTTCCGCGAGTGCTCTCCGTGCGGACTGAAGCTGCTCGTCGACCGCCCCGAGGTGCATCGCGGCGATGGGGTCGGGAGACTCTGCAAGGTGTGCGAACAGCGAACGGCCGAGTCCGACGGCTCCGCCGAACCAGCAGGCGGCTACCCCGATCCCACCCCAGGCGAACCCGGGCCGAGAGAGATACCAGCCGGGCTCGCCCACCATGGTCGCAGCAACGTTCCGGAACACGACCGGGCCGCTCGGGATCTCCGAGAGACCGCGCGCGTGCCAAGCCCCCGCCTGCGGTGTCACCCCGTCGGCCTGCAGGTCCACGGCGAACAGCCCCCTCTCGCCGTCACCGATACGGGCCGTGACGAGTGCCCGATCGAGTCGATCCGCTAGCGAACACCACGGCTTTGTGCCGGTCAGGCTCCAGCCGCCGTCGACCGGACTGGCGGTTAGTGGATCATTCCCGCCCTCCGCGGCGAAGACGCCCCAGGTCGCGCCGTGGGCCAGGTCGTCCAGGCCCGCCTGGCGCACGATCGCCACCGCATCGAGATGCGGCTCGACCGCACGGGCCACGCCCAGGTCATGTGACGCAAGCGTGGCGAGAGCCTCCCAGAGATCGCGCGTCGATCCATCGCCCGGCGTCGGCGCAATCAGCCCGAACTGCGTGGCGAACTCGAGCGCCCCGTCTACTGTCGCCCCGCCAAAGCCCATCGCGGCCGTGGCCACGGGACCGGGCGCCCCGGGCGCAGGATTTAGGCTCACGTATCGCGTCGTCATGATCGTCAACGCTAGGAGCGTGCCGATGCGAGCGGCAGGGATTGACAGCCCGAGGGTGCGCTGAGCGTGACATTTGTCACGTTTAATCGGTGACTAAATCCGTGGTGGCCGATGCGTGTCGCCCGTCAGCATGGAGCCATGAAAATGATTGGTCGATACCTCACGCTCGCATTCCTGTCCGCGCTCACCGCCGAGTTCTTGCTCGGCGACCAATGGCTGTCGGGTGGCCGCATCAACGCGACCACGCAGATCATCGAACTCGTCCTCTATGCCGCGTTCTACGGTTCCGCCGCGGTCCTCATTCGTGAACTCGCCCGTCGCACCGGACACGGATGGCCGAGCATCCTCCTGCTCGCGCTCGCCTTCGGGCTTCTCGAGGAGGGCATCGTCGACGAGTCGCTGTTCAATCCGCACTTCGCGGGTGCCCATCTTTTGCAGTTCGGGTTTATCCCCGCACTCGGCATCGCGGGCCCGTGGACGATCTTCGTGCTGTCGCTGCACGTCATCTGGAGCATCGGCTCGCCGATCGCGGTACTCGAATCCCTCTTCCCCACCCCGCTCGCTCGCCGCGCGGTCGTTCAGCCCCAGCTCCAGGCGCCGTGGCTGCGGGTGCCTGCGATCATCGTCGCCAGTGCGTTGTTTCTCTTCGCGGGAATCGCGGTCTTCGAGGCCTCGGCGGGCGCTCACTTCACTGCATCGCCCGCGCAACTGGCAGCGAGTGCAGTCGGCGTCGTGGCTCTCGTCGTGGTCGCGTTGCTACTTCCGAAACGGCGCCCTCGTGGCATCCGTCCGTTCGGTCCCGCCGCCGCCATCGCAATTGCCGTTACGAGCGTCTACATTGTGCTCGACATAGTCAGCGCGTCGCTGTCGCCGTGGCTGGTCGTCGTGCTCGCCGTAGCGGTCCTTGCGCTCGGGGCGGTGCTGGCGGCGGTGCTGCGGCTCGACGTGCTGGGACTGGCGGCCGGCGCCATCCTGTCGTACAGCTGGTGGGGATTGAGCAAGGCACTGCCACTCGGCGTTGCCCCGGCGATCGAACAGTCCGTCGTCGTGCTCGTCGTTCTCGCTGCAGTAGTTCTCGCGGTGCGTCGTCGCCGAGCAGCGAATTCCCTCGCTGCCCCAACAGTTGCCATGCATTAGCCGCAGTAACGGGAATGCGCAAGGGGGTCCCCCCTTTGGGGGACATCGGGTAGCTTTATAAATGGCCCGGACGCATTTCCCGAACGGTTCGGGCTGGATGTTGTGTGAGCGAGTCGCTGACTTACCCGAGTCGATACCGTGACTTCGTGAAGCCCAACTTCCCCTGCCAGGACCTAACCCCCCCGTATGGTCCTCGCATTCGGATAGCCCAGCGTTGGCAGATCCCCCACTGCCACGCTGGGCATTTCCGCGTCCCCGCGTGGACTTGCAGCCAGGGGTGCCTAAACCGCTACGAGATCGGCCGTGGTAGCGGGATCGATGAGGACCTTTGCGTGGGTATCGGGCTGACATCCCCGCAGACACTGCTACCGCTGGACGGGCGAGTCCAATACAGTTGCCCATAGGCAGAAAGGTCGTTCTAGTGAGCACCGACGAATACGAAAAAGGTCTCCGCCGCGGTGAGCAGATCCAATGGATGCAGGCTTACTACGGACAGCAACGACGACGACGACGCCTCTACGACCTCGGTGTTGCAAACATCGAACGCCTGAACATCATGTTTCACGCCCACTCCGAGGAGTACTGGCGAGGATATGCGGACGGTCGACTGACGACGTCAGGTGCGGCCTGACAAGGTCAGGTGCCGCCGCCACGCGTTCGTTCCGCAGGGATCGCGTTATTGAACTAGCGCTGCGTCGGTGCTGCGGATGCCGGTTTCGATGAGGTTGAGGGCTCGTTGCCCACTGCCAGGTGTCCCACGCCGGAACTATTGCCATTCGTCCGCTTTCGACGATCTGAATGATCGTCGAGTATGGGACGCGGCTGGTCTTGGCCGCTCGTTTGCTGAACACACCGGCGATCCCGGCAGCAGCTCTGAGGGGCGCGAGCACGATCGGAGCCCGCATCCACCTGTTCCGATAGCTCGCGCTGTCAAGCTCGAAATGGATCTCTGCCGCCGTCACCACCGCCCCGCCGCGGTGAGGACGGACATGGTGCGCTCGAACCGGCCGTGCCGGACATCCTCCACCGCGCGAAGCGCCTCTCGGGAAATCCCGGGTCGACGTGAGTGTGGGTCCGGCGGGATGTCAGACGGGTAGCTCCTGATTCGTCGCCGTCGTGGCGTGCTTTCCGGTTTACCAATCTTTATTGCGCTCGCGCAAGCACTTTTGTCTGAAAGTTTTTGGTGCTGCAGTGGAACCGCAAAGTGTTCGGCAGAGGGCTGCGGACGTGACGTGAACGGGAGAGTGTCAATGAAATTTCTTGAGGTGGTCCGCCTCGCATACGGAATCGTTCTCATCGCGGTTCCTGCTGCAGCGCTGGACTCGGTCGCCACCGACGATTCCAGCCTGGTAGCCCGAAGGGTCGTTCGTATTCTCGGCGCGCGGCACGTCGTGCAAGCGATCGTGACAATGGGTCGCGGTCGAATCTGGCATCAGGCTGGGGCTGGTGTTGATTTGCTGCATGCCGGTTCTGCCGCGGTGTTCGCCCTCGTCAAGCCGGAATGGCGCGGTCCCGCCGCGGTTAGCTCGTTGGTGTCGCTGGCGCTGGGGGCGGGAGAGATTCAGTGACCGTGGCCAGGTGCAAGCCGCCAAGGGTAAGTTCACCGTCTCGCTCTGCGGCATCCGTCGCCGCGATTGCAAAGACGCCCAACGCTGCGCTTAGGTCGGCCGCCTGGGACGGGCTCAGCCGGTCAACGATTCGTTTTACGGTTGATCGCCGGCTGGAGATGACCTCGGCGACGAGCTCCTCGCCGGCAGGGGTGAGCTCAAAGTTGCGAAGCCTCCGGTCCGCGCCTGCCGGAACCCGACGGATGAACCCTGCCCGCTCAAGTCGACTACACACACGAGTGGCATTCGAGGGGTGCACGTTCAACTCTGCAGCCACAGCGCCCGGAGTGGTGGGGCCGCCGCGAAAAATGAGAATAAGGACGCGCAGCTGTGGACCCGTCACCGAATCCTCAACCGCGATGACCGTGCGAGCTACGACCCGGAGGAGCACATCAGCGGCGAGCAGCGTCGCCTCAAGGGCGTCCTCGGTTTCCTGTCTCCGCGCCTTCCCCACACCAGAGATTATGACCGGCACGCCGACAACCTGCTACTTCGCAACCGAGCGGGTCCGGGAAACGGATACACGATGACCACCACAGCGACCCCCACTCGGCTCACCGACATTTCCGATGACACTCCCCCGATTTCGCGGTCCGCACGCCCCAAGGGCAACCTGGTCGTGAGTTGGATCACGTCTACCGACCATAAAACGATCGGATACCTGTACCTGATCACGTCGTTCCTGTTCTTCTGCCTTGGCGGAGTCATGGCGCTGGTCATGCGCGCCCAGTTGTTCGAGCCAGGGGAGACGCTGGTTGGAACGCCCGAGCAGTACAACCAGTTATTCACCATGCATGGCACGATCATGCTGCTGATGTTCGCGACGCCGCTGTTTGCCGGCTTCACCAACGTGATCATGCCGCTTCAGATCGGGGCGCCGGATGTCGCGTTCCCGCGATTGAACGCGATTGCCTATTGGTTCTATCTGTTTGGATCCTTGATCGCGGTCGCCGGATTCCTGACGCCCCAGGGCGCAGCGTCGTTTGGCTGGACCGCCTACGCGCCTCTCAACAGCACCACCTTTACACCGGGCCTCGGCGGAAACTTGTGGGTGTTTGGTCTCGCACTCTCCGGTTTCGGCACCATTCTCGGCGCAGTGAACTTCATCACGACGATCATCACGATGCGAGCCCCAGGTATGACGATGTTCCGCATGCCGATCTTCACATGGAACGCACTGGTCACCTCGATCCTCGTCCTGATGGCGTTCCCGGTGCTGGCCGCCGCCCTGCTGGCCCTCGGCGCGGACCGGACCCTCGGTGCACACGTCTTTGACGCAGCCAATGGCGGAGCACTGCTATGGCAGCACCTGTTCTGGTTCTTCGGCCACCCCGAGGTTTACATCATCGCTCTACCGTTCTTCGGCATCGTCACTGAAGTTTTCCCGGTGTTCAGCCGGAAACCGGTCTTCGGGTACAAGACGCTGATCTACGCGACAATTGCCATCGCGGCCCTATCGGTTACGGTGTGGGCGCACCATATGTATGTCACCGGATCGGTGCTGCTGCCGTTCTTCTCCTTCATGACGATGCTCATCGCGGTCCCAACCGGCGTGAAGTACTTCAACTGGATTGGCACCATGTGGCGGGGCACGGTCACATTCGAAACCCCGATGATCTGGGCAATCGGTTTTCTTGTCACCTTCCTCTTCGGCGGCCTCACCGGCGTTATCCTCGCGTCGCCACCGCTGGACTTCCACGTCTCGGACACCTACTTCGTCGTCGCGCACTTCCACTACGTCGTCTTCGGCACCGTCGTCTTCGCCATGTTCAGCGGCTTCTACTTCTGGTGGCCGAAGTGGACCGGCAAGATGCTGAACGAGCGGCTCGGAAAAATTCACTTCTGGCTGCTGTTCATCGGATTCCACATGACATTCCTGATCCAGCACTGGCTCGGAGTGGAAGGGATGCCCAGGAGGTACTGGAGTTACCTGCCATCCGACAACTTCACCTGGATGAATCAAGTGTCGACGATCGGCGCAATGCTTCTGGGCGTCTCGATGCTTCCCTTCCTATACAACGTCTACATCACCGCCCGACGGGCACCGAAGGTACGGGTCGACGACCCCTGGGGCTACGGACGCTCGCTCGAGTGGGCGACATCCTGTCCCCCGCCACGGCACAACTTCACCTCGATCCCGCGGATCCGTTCCGAGTCGCCGGCGTTCGACCTGAACCACCCCGAGGCGGAACTCGTTGGCGGGGTCGGACCAATCCCCGACATGGCAGACGTCAGTTGAGCGACTTCCCGCTGTATGTGCTGCGTGAGTACGCGTTCGCCGCGGATGGCGAACGCGGCCTCCTCGTCGGCCCGCGAGGGGAGATCGCATGGATGTGCGCGCCCCGCTGGGATTCCGACGCGGTCTTCTCGACCCTCGTCGGCGGGGCGGGAATATACGCCGTGACGCCGACGAGCGAACCGTTCGTGTGGGGTGGATTCTACGAGCCCGGCGGTCTGATCTGGCACAGTCGGTGGACGACGACCACCCAACGGATCGAATGCCGCGAGGCCCTCGCGCTGCCCGCAAGCGCATACGTCGCAACCGTCATCCGCAGAGTCCTCGCCGTGGAGGAGGACGCCCACGTTCGTGTGGTGCTCGATGTTCGGGCAGGGTTCGGCAAACACACGATGACCGATGTGCACTGCGACAACGGGATCTGGTCGGGACGAAGCGGCCGACTCTATTGGAGATGGAGCGGCGCCTCCTCCGCGCGGCAGAACGCCGAAGGACAACTCGAGTGCGAGCTGAAAGTCGATGCCGGCGGTCACCACGACCTGGTGTTAGAAATCTCGGACCGCAAAGTTACTGAACCGGCACCAGAAGCCGACGACCTATGGACGGCGACGAGCACCGCATGGTCATCGACGGGGACCGTCTCCGGGACTCTGGCCGATCGCGATGCCCAACACGCTGTCGCCATCCTTGGTGGCCTCACGAGTATCGGCGGAGGGATGGTGGCCGGCGCCACCATGGCGCTGCCTGAACATTACGAACGCGGAAAGAACTACGACTACCGTTACGCCTGGATCAGGGACCAGTGCTACGTGGGGCAAGCCGCCGCCACGGCCGGCCAACACGACCTCCTCGACGCCGCCGTCCAATTCGTCGCTGATCGGTTGCTCAGCGACGGCGACCAGCTGAAACCGGCGTACACCGTCGATGGCGGACCCGTCCCGGACGAACGCAGCCTGAAACTCTCCGGCTATCCCGGTGGATCCGATAAGGTCGGCAACTGGGTCAACCAACAATTCCAATTAGACGCGTTCGGCGAAGCGCTCCTGCTCTTCGCGGCCGCCGCACGGCTTGACCGGCTCGGTGCCGATCACTGGGTTGCCGCAACCCAGGCCGTCGAGGCAATCGAACGTCGACACAACCAACCCGATGCCGGAATCTGGGAACTCGACGACGACAACTGGACCCACTCTCGGCTAGCCTGCGTCGCTGGCCTCCGCGCCATCGCCGAGGTGGCGCCGGCGCCCCTCGCGGCCCGCTGGATGAGTCTTGCCGACAACATCCTTGCGCACACCGGGACCACATCGGTCCACCCGTCGGGGCGTTGGCAGCGCTCCCCCGACGACCCTCGCATCGACTCGGCCCTACTCTTCCCCGCAGTCCGCGGGGCCCTCCCCGCCCATGACCCACGCACCATCGCCACCCTCGACGCGGCACTCTCTGAACTCGCCCAAGACGGGTACATGTACCGATTCAGGGAAGACGACCTGCCACTCGGGATGGACGAGGGGGCCTTCCTGTTGTGCGGATTCATGACAAGCCTCGCTCTCCACCAGCAGGGACGCGAGGTCGAGGCTGTCCGCTGGTTCGAGCGAAACCGTGCCGCCTGCGGTACCCCGGGCGTCTTCGCCGAAGAGTTCTCGGTGCAGCAACGCCAACTGCGCGGGAACCTTCCCCAGGCGTTCGTGCACGCCCTCCTTCTCGAATCGTCCGTGCGCCTCACCGTTCCGTGGGGGTCGCAACGCTGAGACAGCTCGTTTCATTCACCAACCAAGGCAGGAGCAACACCATGACCTCACCCACACAAGCCGGAGAGCCCCCACAGCCCCGAGGGGTTGCCGTGGTGACCGGCGGATCCGCAGGTCTCGGGCGGGCGGTCGTGCGCGAACTTGCAGACCGCGGTTGGGATGTGGCCATCCTCGCCCGCGGAAGAGACGGGGTCGACGGTGCCGTGGATGATGTCCGAAGTCGCGGGCGGCGGGCGCTTGGTGTGCCGACCGACGTGACCGACAGGAAGGCGGTGGAAGACGCTGCCGCGCAGATCGAGAAGGAACTCGGCCCGATTGAGCTGTGGGTGAACGATGCCATGGTTGGCGTATTCGGGGAGTTCATCAACACTGCGCCGGAAGACTTTGAACGCGCCACGGCGGTCAACTATCTCGGGTTCGTCAACGGAACCCGCGCCGCGTTGAAGGTCATGATGCCGCGCAACCGCGGCCACATCATCCAGGTTGGTTCGGCACTCGCGCACCGCGGGATCCCCCTTCAGGCGGCGTACTGCGGTGCGAAGCACGCGATCCGGGGCTTCACCGACACCCTCACCACAGAGCTCCTGCACAACCGCTCAGCCATCCAGCTCTCCGAGGTCGATATGCCTGCCCTGAATACCATCCAGTTCAACTGGGTCAAATCCCAGCTACCGCACCACCCCAAACCAGTACCCCCGATCTACCAACCCGAGGTAGGCGCGCGAGCAATTGCAGACGTCGCCGACCGGCCGCGCCGACGCACCTGGGTCGGACTACCCACCGTGGTCACCGTTGTGGGGAATCGAACGGCTGCCTGGTTCGCGGACTGGTACCTGGCAAAAACCGGCTACAAAGGCCAGCAGGCCGCAAACAAGACCGAGCCGATGCTTCCTACGAATCTGTACTCGCCCGTCGCCGGCGACCACGGGGCGCACGGCATCTTCGACGACGAGGCCCACGAACACTCCATCCAATCCTGGGCGGATTCGCACCGAGGCGTCCTCGCTCTTGGCGGGATCATCGCGGGTGCGTCGCTGATCCTTCTCAAAACCTCCGGAAATAGAAAGAAGGCGTGACAGTCCGCCTACCCCAACGCGGTCAACGTCGAGTACTTTCACGACCACGTCAGGATCGAGCAGATGCTATTCGAAGGCTCGCCCGAACTCGTCGGCGGAGCTTGGTCACGGATGTCGGCAAGCCTGGGCCGGGACTCAACCTCAAATCATCCGCCTCGACCGACCTCTCCACCGAGGAGCGGCCAGTTAAAGCGGTCAGCGCCCCGCGCCGACCATTGAACGCCTCACCTTTGGTTGAGACGGATGTCAACCGCGGCCCGCATGAGGTCGAAACTCTCCGGTAGTCGCACATGCGCGGAGCGTTGTTCGGTCGAGTGCTCGTCGCGGGTGCCGGGTTCGAGAGGTTGGCAGAGGTATCGAATCCCAGAACGGCGTGACGCCGTAATAGCTATACCTCGCTGCGAACATCGAGATGTCGTCGATGACTCGGGGTCAATCGGTCGGCGCCCCGGCGACGTGATCACCGCTGCGGTCGCTAGTCACACACGACCGCGACGTCCTTGGACGCCCATGGACTAAAAATGACTTGCATTAGTGCACCCGTTTGATGGTCCGCGGGGTCCTTGGGCCGTCGAAGACCGTCACCCAAAGCGACGGCCTTAGCCGCCGGGCTCTCGGCATGGTCTACGACAGCGGTCAGTTCGTTGATCAACCTGATGCGTTGCCACAAACGCATAGATTTGACTTCTTCCGCGAACTCGAACGACGCCGCCTCAAGGTCGACTGGTCGCGCAACGGTACGACGGAGTTGCTCCGTCTGAGGAGTTTCCGCTTTGGCGATGAGGGTCATCGGCCACTTCCTTCATCCTAAATTGTTGCTTCCGCTGGGCGGGGGGGAGAGCCCTCCCCGAGTCTCGGACCGATCGGGCAATCCGAGGCGGGGACGACATCAGACCGTGGCGGCCACCTTTTTGGCGGCTGCGTTCAGCTCTTCGCTGGTGTGTTCCTCCTGTTGAAGGTTTTCCTTCAGAAGGGCCACTACCTCCCGCGCTCCCATGGCTTCGGCAGAGGTCACCAACGTCTGGTATGCCGAGATCTCGTAGTGCTCGGTGCCGAGAGCAGCTGCAAGCACGACCGTGTCCAGCAATGCCGGGTCGGTCTTCGAGACCAGAGAGGATCCTTCTTTTGCCAGGCCCTTGGTTGTCGGTGACGGGGAATCGTTGACATCGACGCCCAGAGTTGAGAAGCATTTTTCCAGATTCGCGATCTGCTGCTGTGTTTCTTGTGCGTGGTGGGCGAACAGGTGTTTGATTTCCTCCGACTGAGCTGCAGTTTCCAGCTCCCGGAGCATGTCGAGGGAATCGTGCTCCATCGTCAACGCGGAACCCAACCGGTATTCGAAGAGCTCCTGCGGGTTATCGAAATGCTCAAACATCGTGTTCCTTTCGAGATTGGATTGACTTCCTATCTCTCCGTTTTACGATCGCCACGAACTCTTCAATAGGGCTTGATTCATTCGGCGAAAAGGCTCATCCTTCCGCCTCGGTCGGTCTCCGTCCCTGCGACGATACAAATGCCAGGCGGGCATGAGCTCAGGCCCCCTCCTCACGCAAACGGTTGGGTAGGTTCGTTTTCGCGACCGGCCCGAATGCGTTTGGCGAGCTGCGGCAAAAGAATCAGGAGGCAGACCAGTAGCAGGAACATGCCTGCGCCGGCGAGACCGCCAACCGTCAGGTTTACGGCGACGTCGAGAATGAAAAGCGCGACGCCGCCGGTCAGAAGAGAGACGCAGACGAGATTGATCAACAGCAATACGTTGCCGATCGCAACGATTCGCTGCTTCTCGTGGTGCCTGAAAAGAACCCGGTGCAAGCTCACCGGTGCTAGTCCCACGGCGGTCGTGGTGGCGGCGAGAATGACGAGGATTACGTAGATCGCGACCTGGTAGCCGGCGAGCTGCGCGAAGCGTTGTTGGAAAGCGAGGGTGAGGAGGAATCCGCTGATGATCTGGGTACCGGTTTGGGTGACACGAAACTCCTGCAGGATTTCACCCCAGTTTCGGTCATATCGTTCGCTTGCGCTCTCATCTCGGCCATCTTTGGCATCAGCATCCTGTGGGCGCTGCGCCTGGTGTGGCTGATCCGCCATGCTTCTCCTACTTTCCGAAGAGGGTGTACCAAATCCCGTACGCGCCAGCCACACACATGACGACGGTGACGAACCAGCCCATCGTGTTGGCGAGACGCCCGTTGACGTAACTCCCCATGATTTTCCGGTCGTGGAGATGAGCATGATGATGATGAGGAACGGTCCCGCGGCGATGCCGTTGACCACGGCGCTGAGGACGAGAAGCTGGATCGGATTGGAACTGATCATGCTGAGCGCCGTGCCGAGAATGATGCCCGCGCCAAGGAGCCCGTAAAACAACGGTGCCCGTCGCACCTTGCGGTCGAAACCCAGTCTTTACCGAGCAGACCTGCCATCCCCGCCGCACCTGAGTGGGCCAAGACCGGGACGGCGAGCACCCCGGATCCAATGAAACCGATTGCAAAAATGATGCTGGAGTAGCTGCCCGCTACCGGTGCGAGAGCTTGTGCGGCTTGGGCGGCGCTGCTGACAGTCTTGTGGTGGGCGCCCAACGTTGCAGCGGTCGAAGCAATGATCGCGAACATGATGATTACCGAAAACGCCATCCCGGTAAACACATCCACGCGGGCATCCTTGAGCTTCTGCTTCGCCTCGTCGCGCTGCGAGCATCCAGGCGAGGAGCCTTGTTCCCGCCGAGATGCTCCTCCCGGAGTTCTTCCACGCGTTCCGCGGGCTGCCAGAAGAACATGTACGGCGAAATACTCGTCCCGAACACCGCGACGACCAGACCGAGGTAGGCGGATGACAGTCTGAAATGGGCGCCGACAAGTCCGATCCCGACGTCACCCCAGTTGAGGTGCGCGACGATCAACACCGCGACATAGACAAGAAGCACCAGGCACAACCACTTGAAGATCTTGCCGATCATCGTGAATGAACCGAAGACTACGGCCAACGCGATGCCGATTCCCGCCGCTGCGCTCCACACTTCCGAGGGCCCGGCATGTAGCAGGTGCATGCCCTGGCCGATCGCCACTAGGTCGGCGCCGCCGTTAAGGGTGTTGGCGATGATCAGCAGTACAAGAAGGACCCCGATGAGGATCTGCCACCTGTGCGTGAACTTTTCGCGGATCAGTTTGCCGAGACTGTCACCCGTCGCGAGGACCATTCGGTCACAGATTTCCTGCGTCGCCATCATCATTGGGAGGACGACCGGCGCCGTCCAGAGCAACCCGTTCTGGAACGTTGCGCCAGCTTGGGAATAGGTGGCGACCCCTGACGGGTCGTCGTCGGCAGCCCCGGTCACCAAGCCTGGGCCGAGGACACCAACAAACCGGGCGACAGGGGAAGGCTTCTTCGTTGCAGGCGTTGCCACGGCACTCCTCACGACTGATGGTTGAACGATACTGATCTCGTCAGGGGACAAACCAGGCATTGACATTGCGAGTCAACTTCAGCGGAGGCGGCGGGGTGCGATTGCACGACGGTTCCGCACCCGGTGCGTGCTCTACACCCCTCCGGCTCTCCTTTCGCTCCGGACTATCGGAGGCACTGTGGTCGCCCGTCGAACCGAATGCTTAGACCCGCGCGTTGGTCCAGATCAAGCCCGTTTCCGTCAACACGCCACCTGAATAGTTTGGAATGAAGGGACGCGAGGCAGACGGGTCAGGTGCTGAAATGGGTGCGACGGAGCTTTGGCTAGTCCGGCATGGCGAAAGTACCGCGAACGTCGCCGCCTCTGAGGCGGAGCGTGAGGGTCGCGATGTCATCCAGACCAAGTTTCGAGATGCTGATGTTCCCCTGTCCCCGCTCGGCGAGCAGCAGGCCGCAGCGTTAGGAGGATGGCTGGCGCAGAACAGCACGGATTTCAAGCCACGCGCCCTCTGGGCATCGTCATACAGACGGGCGCAGCAAACAATTTCGATTGCCATGTCCGTCGCAGGATTCGGAATGAATCTCCGGGTCGACGAACGGCTGCGCGACCGGGAACTTGGGGTTCTGGACCTTCTCACGACTCACGGAGTTGAGAACCGGTTCCCGGAAGAAGTGGCGCGACGACGCTGGCTCGGCAAGTTCTACTACCGGCCGCCCGGAGGCGAATCCTGGGCGGACGTCGCACTGCGCCTGCGCTCGTTTCTTCGAGACGTCGACCTTTATGACGATGGCCAATGCGTGCTGGTGGCCGCGCACGACGCCGTCATCCTTCTCTTCCTCTACGTCTGCAATGGGCTGACAGAAAAGCAGCTGCTTGATTTCGCCGTCAACCACACCGTCACCAACGCTTCCATCACCAAACTGCTTCGACCCTCCGGTGAAGGGCTCTGGACGCTTCACGCGTTCTCCAGTGACGAGCACCTTGATCGCGCCGGAGTTCCGGCAACTGAACATCCAGGGGATCTAGATGCCGCAATCCACTGAACTCACGAGCGTCACACCGGATATGCTCCGCGACTGGGAACTGCCCACGGCCGCCGGATCAAAGTACAGCCGCGGGCAAGTCGTCGTCGTGGGCGGAGCCGCCCGCTCCCCCGGCGCCGCGTTACTTGCCGGCGAGGCAGCGCTTCGCGTCGGCAGCGGGAGACTCACGCTCGCGGTCGCCGCGTCGGTTGCCACCGGGATCGCCATAGCGCTGCCGGAATGCGGGGTGGTCGGGTTAGACGAGACCGACGACGACCACATTCGGGGCGACGGGATTGCCGTCGCGAAGCCAGATCTGGCTGACGCCGACGCGGTCCTGGTCGGCCCGGGACTGGACGATCCCATGCAGAGCACCGAACTAGTGCGCCAAGTTCCCGGCTTGATCGGCCGGCACACCGTTGTCGTGTTGGACGCGTTCGCGCTCGGTATCCTCACCAACCTCCGCGCGGAGATCGAGCCGCTGGCGGGAAGGCTGGTGCTCACGCCCAACGTCGAAGAGGCCGGAAGGCTGACAGATCGGCGAGTCGGCGACCTGCGCGAAGCGTTGGCCGACATCGCAACCACGTACGGCGCCGTCGTCTCCTGCCAAAATCTCATTGTGGCCTCGAACGGTGACAGTTGGTCCATGGGGACTGGCACGGTCGGACTGGCGACCTCGGGAAGTGGTGACATCCTCGCCGGCGCGATCGCTGGCATTTGTGCTCGAAGCGCGACTCCTGCACAGGCGGCGGTGTGGGGCACCTACCTGCACGCGACCGCCGGCGATACGCTCGCAACCAGGCTCGGTCCCGTCGGATTCTTGGCGCGAGAACTCTTGCCAGAGTTGCCCGTTCTTCTGGATCGACTCCGACCGCAATAACGTTACTAGCTCGAGCAACTCGCCTTAGGGTTTGAGGAGCACTTTGATGCAGCCGTCCTCCTTCTTCTGGAGGGCCTCATACATTTCGGCAGCATCCAGCGGCTTCGTGTGGGCCACGAGGTCATCGAGCGATACCCGGTGTCGACTGGACATTCGGTCGGAAGCTGCCCGTAGACGTCAGCCCTCTAGATTCGTTTTCAGACTCCCCCGTAGAAGGCATTATCGATCGCATTTGGTGCCCATTCGTCGGCCACCCAAGTTGAGCAATGTTGAGTCCGGCTCGTCGCACTCGACTACTTGTCGTCGCTGGACTCTCGTTCTTCTAGCCCTACCGCAGAACGCAGTTCGGCCGCGTCTTCTTTCAAGCCCTGCTTTTCAATCGAGTTGCTGAGCGCTGCAGCGATCGCGTTCAGTTTCGCCTGGACGGCGCGATCGGAGCGCTCCTGGGTGTTTTGCAAAAGGGCGACGAGCAGGAACGTGATGATCGTGGTGATCGTGTTGATGATCAGCTGCCAAGTACTGATGCTGTGCAGGATCGAGATAGAGGGAGCCCAGATCACGACTAAGGCGACGCAGAACGCAAAAAACCAGGCCCTGCTAACAAATTGTGAGGCGTGATCGGCGAACTGATCGAACCATCCGACGTGGTCATTCGTGTCCGACGGCATTTCGCCTTCAGGTCGCTTAGTCTCTGGTTGCTTTGTCGCCTGTGAGGCCATGATCGCTCCGTTCTTGTCGATTCGCGTCGCCCCTTTGTGGCTCATACGCCGATTAGGGCTTGAGTACCACTTTGATACATCCGTCTTCCTTTTTCTGGAAGATCTCATACATTTCCGCAGCATCCTCCAGCGGCTTCGCGTGGGTCACGAGGTCATCGAGCGCGAACGGATCTGCCGTGTCTTCTACGACAGGCAGCAGTTCGTCGATCCATCGTTTGACATTGCATTGGCCCATGCGGATGGTGACGCCTTTATCGAAGAGGGACTTCATCGGTAACGGGTCGCTTTCCCCGCCGTACACACCTGCGAGTGACACTGTTCCGCCGCGGCGAACAAGGTCGAACGAATTCAGCATCGAGGTGAGCCGGTCGACACCGGCATGCTGCATCGCGGCTCGGGCCACCGGCTTCGGCAGAATCCCCACCGCGGCCTGCGCGGCCGCCGACACCTGCGCCCCATGAGCTTCCATGCCGACGGCATCGACCACGGAGTCAGGACCTCGGCCGTCGGTGAGATCGCGCAAACGTTCGATGACATCGCCGGTGAGGTCAAAGGTTTCGATACCGTGACGCTCCGCCATCGCGCGGCGCTCGGCGACGGGGTCAATGGCAAGGACACGATAACCCAGGTGCGACCCGAAACGCGCGGTGAGCTGGCCAACCGGTCCAAGCCCGGACACGGCAAGTATTCCGCCATCGGGAACTTGCGCATAGTTCACGGCCTGCCAGGCTGTGGGCAGAATGTCCGAAAGGAACAGGTACCGTTCATCCGGCAGGTCGCTGCCCACAGGGATCGTGTTGTAGTCAGCCAGCGGCACACGCAGGAACTCGGCCTGCCCGCCGGGGACCTGCCCGTAAAGCTTCGTGTACCCGAACAGGGCGGCCCCGGAGTGCTGGTCTTTCACCTGCGTGGTTTCGCACTGCGATTGGAAACCCCGAAGGCACATGAAGCAGTGATCGCACGCGATGTTGAACGTGACCACAACCCGGTCGCCGACCCTCAGGTTGGTTATGGCCGACCCGACCTCTTCGACAACGCCCATCGGCTCGTGGCCGAGGATGTCACCTCGGTCAAGGAACGGACCGAAAATCTCGTAGAGGTGCAGGTCGGAGCCGCAGATCGCCGTGGCGGTGATCCGAACAATCGCGTCCGTCGGCTCGAGGATGATCGGATCCGGCACGGTCTCCACGGAAACGGATCGTTTGGCCTGATAGGTGAGTGCACGCACAGCTTTCTTTTCTGGTGTGGGTCGGACTCGGGCTTCGCTGGGCGAGGTGGCGCTGCTCTTAGTCGCTGGGCCCGGGCGCAGAGTGCCCGGTCGGGTCGTAGTCTTCGGGTACGATCTCGTCGCCGACGTCATCGGGCCCACCTGTTCCCGGAAGCACTTTCACTCCGTCGAGGTCGATGGACGAATCGCGGGCGGCTTCGCTCTCCACTACGGACTCCCGCTGCTTGGCGACGATGTCGCGCTCGTTCGTGTCCTGGTATCCGGCGCCCGGAGTTCCCGGGGACGCTTCCTGGTTGAGGCTCATCCAAAAACGTTATGTAGCAGGCTGGGCATGGGTGAAGCGATTGCGCCTCAGCCCTTCATGCGGTAGCGGATCGCAGTTTGTGACCCGGATGGCGGTGTTATCCGCTTTCTAAGCACGCCATTGGACTAAATGCAAGTGCCTGTGCTGACGCAAAGCCCGTCATACCTTCGTAGACATGAAGCACATGACGTTCTCGGATAAATCGCTTTTGATCGGCGATGACACCGCCGATATCCTCTTGGAATACGCGGCGGTTTTGGCCGACAAGGCCAAAGCCGACAACGTAACGATCAACGCGATCAGCGCCGATGGCGATGATGTCGTCGCCACAATCCTGTTGGATGCCGGAGCACCCTTGATGACAGAAACATCCACAACCAAGGTCGCCGAACCCGACAACTCAGCCGTGATCGATTACATGAGGACCCGGATCAACGCTCTGGCTGCTCCTCCGGCAGCACTGCCTGACAGTCCCTCTAACTACACCGATTTCGACGACCTGGCAGGATAATCTCGCCGCCGACTGATTTGCTATAAACGCGGCGTCGGTTCCAAAGTATTGACGCCATCTGGATCGTCCGCTGGGGATAACACGGTGCGTTCGCCCTGGCCGAGCGGCGCGTCCGTGAGCCGAGGCAACTGACCCTCCTCGGCCATCACGATGAGCCCACGCGAAGAGTCCGCCGACTCGTGCAGAAGCTGAATCCAGTCGGGATTCAGTATTGGAGGTCGGCTGCCCTCGAACTTGAAATGAAGGGCACTGTCAGGACTGATCCACACCGAACTGCGCCCATCCCCGACAGAGGGCGAATCTTTCCACGACATCAAAAATCGCTCACCCTTGCGCAACTTGTTCACGATAACGACTTGGACATGGGCGAGCGTACGATCATCGATTTTGACGACCAATTGTTCGTAAGTGAAATAACCCATGATTGCTCCTGTCCGAGCTCATCCGGCCTCGGCCGGTTGCTCACCGGTGATGGCTCCTTGCGCGGACCCCTCAGCTCTCCACGCCGTGTTACTGCTGCGGTGCGGGATCTGGCCTCGGGGTCTGGGAAGCGTGATCCGTGGCAACGAGTACGGCTTGGCCTGTCTCGATTTTAGGTTGGGCGCCCAGAGCCGCCTATTTAGTGAGAGGGGCTAACGCCTCCCCCAGCAGAGAGCTATCATCCCGCCCGCAATTGAGGCCGGGTCCAGCAAGGGCGATCGGATGTCAGCGGCCACGCCTTTGGGACGTTGCCAAAGGGCACCGGGCCGGAACACCGGCCCCGCCGGGAGCCAATCCCGTTCGCTCGCTGGAGCGGGCTTCGAATGCTCCTGCTTCGTCTCAGCCCAGGTGAACTGGAGACGAAAGTTCGACAACGGATGCTGCCGCCGTACCGACGATGAACGCCGCGATACCGATACGGACGACCAACGACTTGCGTCGGTCTTCCTCAGCAACGCTTTCCTTCGTGATGGGGCAGCCCGCCCAAGCGAGGAGAACCGTTCCGAGCGCAGCAGCCGATGTACCCACTATCCAGATCGCACCCGGGAATGCAGCAAGCCGATAGGGTCGCCAACCGCTGGCAATCAGCATCGCGGTCGTGATTGTGCCGGAAAGCAGCGCTGCTGCAAACCACAGTGCGGCAATGTACATCGTGCGACGCAGCTCTGCCGCGCCCTGGGTCGGGTCATCCATCCCTCCATCATGCAAGGGCGGCCCGTATTCGATACCAGGATCGCTTGGGGGTTGACAGCGATGCCCGTGTCCCGCATTGTCCCGACCCGCGGTCGGGCTCAGCCGGACGTCCTCTTTTGCGGCGTTAATATGTACGGCCTGGAGCAATTGTCGGATGAGTCCTTTGCGTTGTTGAAGATGCCGGTCTAGTTGCTCGCGATCGGCGCGCTGTTGAGCCGCGCGGAGATCAGTGCCAAGTGCAGCAAAGTCGCTCAACGCCTGCAGCTCACTGTGCGCAAATTGATTGAGTGCCCATGCCGACGCTGACGCCTTCGGTAACTGCCGAACCTGGGCTGCGAGCGAACGGTTGCCGGACGCTTGGATCTCCTTCGCATGCGCGTTACGGGCGGCGGTGAACTCCGATGGAACGAGCCTGTAAAACTCGACGGCCACACTCAACAGGTCCACCTTTTCGACGATAGCCGCAACGACCTAGTCCTATTTGCCTGTCCGAATCAACGGTGGGACTCCTGTCTCCCAAGGCGGATAGCGTCGAACTATCAAGTTCGATCTATCGCTATCGAGTCCGGCGTCACAAGCGCGGGCACCAAACGAACGAGCAACAATGAGCATCCTGTTCGTCATCATCGCAATCGTGGCGATTGTTCTCGCCATCACCGGCGGGCTAGTTCACGCGGTGAGTTTCCTGCTGTGGGTTGGAATCGTGCTTTTGATCCTGGCGGTGATCGCTTTTTTGATCCGTTCAATTGGCGGACGCAGTCGCGTCTGATCTTCCACACGAACTCGAGCCCGTCCCTGAGCACAGCGACCGGTTTTATTACTCAAGCAACTGCAGTGAAAAGACCGCATCCGTGAGCGTGATCAGACGAGCGATCGTTGGTTTTGCGGCCGGCGCGCTGGCGACGATGCCAATAACCGTCGAATTCTGGGCCGCCTGGCGTAGCCACTAGGTCGACGAAATCCCGCCACATAAAGCTGTGCGGTCCGTCACTCAGCATCTCGACGAGCGGCAGTTGTCCTTTGTTGGTGATCTGGTGCACCTGGCAGTGGGCGGCGTAGCTGGGGCGGCTTTCGCTGTCCTCGTGCCGAAGCGTTTGCGCGGTGTCGGTTCAGGCATGTCGTTTGGAACAAGCGGTCTGGGTGACGGGATATGAGGTCGTAATGCCGGCAGTGACGGACATTGCACCGGCACATCGAGACCAAAAATCCCATGCAGCGACCATCTTCATCGCACATCATCTATGGCGCAACGCTTGGGCTCACCGTGTCACGAGCGGGGCGAGTGAATTCCCGCTGAGGAGAGCGAGCGTCCTTGATTGTTCGACGGCCGTGATAGGAGCTTTCGGAAAAGATCAGTCGCTAAGCGCCGACGACTCGGTTACCGCCGCCGACCTTCGCTTCATACATCGCCTGATCCGCCATCCGAATGATCCTGTCGATAGATGCGGAGCGGTGCTCGGTCGCGCTCGTCGCGACACCGATGCTCGCAGATATCGTGAGACCTGCTGGCAAAGCCGGGTAGGGCGACTGGAGCACGTCTCGGAGACGGTCGGCAACGTCGCTGACCGGTATATCGTCTCGAACCTCGCAGACGACAACGAACTCGTCGCCCCCGTAGCGGATCACGAGATCATCCTCGCGGACAGTTGACTGCAACCGACGAGCCGCCTCCCGCAGTACTTCGTCGCCCTGCTGATGACCGAGATAATCGTTGACCGACTTGAACCCGTCAAGGTCGATGAACATGACCGCCAGACCCTTGCCCTCGTCGAGTCCCGCAATTCCGGCCTCCAGTCGTCGACGGTTAGGCAGCCCGGTCGTCTCGTCGTGCATGGCTGCATACTCGAGGCGTTGCTGTAAACGCACACTGGTCAGGGCTTGCGCCGCCTGACCGGCCAGGGCTTCCGCCAACGGTGTGGCTTCCTCGTCAAACTGCCGAGGGTGATGGAAGAAGCAGAAAAATATGCCGAGAACCTCGCTATCAAGGTGCAGCGGTGCGGCGATGAGGGATTGCACTCCGGTCGTTCGCATCATCTCTTCCAGCCGAGGAGACAGAGCGCCTCCCTCATCCTCGCCGCTGACCTTGATGACTTCGCGCAACCCGAGAACCGATTCCGCAGCCGCGCCAAGGTCGGACAGTTCTTCGAACGAGTTCCATCCCGCCGCACGCCACAGCTGCCGCCGTTCGTCTGCGAGATAAACGGTCGCCTCTTCTGCCCGGTAGGCCTGCGCGGCGGTAGTGGCGAGGATCTCCGCGAGTCTCTCCTCGGTGCCGGCCTGGGCGAACGCGATTGACGAATCTATGACCAGTTGAAGTCGCTTCTGCGTGCGGTCGGCTAGCGTCCTGGCTGCTCGCAGCGCGCGGCCAGAGGCGTACCTTTCGGACGCGTCGACGATCGTGAAAGTAGCCTCATCATCGGCCGCGATCATGAAGGCGGCGTGCTCGGGGCGATCGGGACGAGCCATCATTCCAGGCGAACTACCGGCGTCCAGAAAGTCATCCACTGGGACGAGAAAGTCGCTCAGTGGTCGACCCTCCGGGCTCGCACATTCTGACCATGTGCGAAAGGTCGAATTCGTCTCGACAATGATCCGGTTGGCGTCAACGCGGACTAAGCCAACGGGCAACTCATCTGCGGCAAACGCGTTCATTTTTTCGTCTCGCTGGTCTGATCGGACGGATTTGCACAAGACTACGGCAGCAGCGCCTTTTCGGATTCCTGGGTGACCCAACACCAGGAGTTCGAGCCGGAACCTTCGGACACAATGATGCTGCGCCATGTTGAGCTGCCATTACGCGCGAGTCTGGCGCGCGATGCGACGTCAGGCCGTCGCATTCAAATGTTGCCGCGCGACGGATCGCCCGAAACGCCCGCTATGGCAGGCCATTTCTCACCAGCGTCCAGCCAGTTGTTGCCATTCAGGATCGCCAGAGACCTAAGACATCATTCTGACCGGCATATTATCTGCGGAGACGGTGGGATTTGAAATCTCTCAGCGGCTTGATCAGCACTAATTTAGACGCCGCTTCGCTGATAGATCAACGAACGGCGTCTCACAAAATCAAGGCCGTTCGGCCAATTGCGGCTTCAGTTGTGGGCAGCCCGTGGGCAAATGTGGGCGATGTTCTGAGACATCACATCTGTGACATCACATGAGTGCCGTCCCGCCTGATCAGGTGGGCGGGACGCCCTCGATCTAGCGAGGGTTCCGCCGGTAACCACTCCGTTCGGAGCGACCAAGCTCAGGCTTAAGATATGCCCCAGTCCGAGGTACCGCAATGGTCTGACGTAGTTCTTCGAACAGGCGGAGTCGCGGCGAATCTCACGTTACTGCTTCCCCGCAGCGAGTTCTCCGACAAGTGACTCCATCAGGGCCGACATACCGTCGAGAACTTGTGACGAGTGCAGGTCACAATTAGCAGCCAATGTGCGCGGGGCTGCGTATGTAGCTTGGGTTGCGCCGCCGTCGTCCCACAGCAGCATCCGGAGTGGCAGGTCAAGCCCGACGCGGCGGTCCTCCTGCATCAGCCGAGTCCCAACCATGGGGCTTCCGAACAGCACCACCACTTCATCGCCAAGCTGCAGGCCGGCTTTCGCTGCCCCTACGCCGTAATCGATGACGGCGAAGACCTCAAGGTCTCGATCCTCAAGCATCTTCGTCAGTTCCGTGACTGCCTCAGCGACAGACCCTGGGATTGACACGGTTCGCAGACTGTCTGCCATTATCGAGTTCTTTCATGCTCTCGTCGCGCTCAAGCAGTCGCGGCCGACTAGTTCGCCGCAGGTAACAGGAACAGTGTCCCGCGGATGAAGCTCCCATGGAAGGTGCGAATCGCGACGATAATCCAGGCCGCAACGAGTCCCATGTAGAGGATGACGGCGAGCGCGGCGAGCACCGTGGATCCGGTGTGGAGTGCGAGGCCGGTTACGCCGGTGACGCAGGTTCCGACGGGGAAGGTGAACGACCACCAGGTGAGGGAGAACGGCAGTTTCTCTCGTGCGGTTCGGATAGTGATCGCGATCGCTAGGGCGCCCCAAAGGATGGCGAACCCGAGTACCGGGATTCCGTAGATGATGCCGAAATAGCCGAGCGCTCGCGCCAGCGATGCTCCGACGGCGAGGTGGGAGACCCCGCCGAGCAGGTTGACTGCGGTGATGGATTGCCCGAGCGGGCCGAGGACGATCCAGAGCGTGGGGACCATGCCGGAGGCTCCCACCTTTTGTTGTGCGAGGCGTGACCAGAGCAGGGTGATGACGATCAGGGATGCGACGAGGCTGAGGCCGAACATGGCGTAGCAGCCGAACAGCATGGTCAGGCGAAGCTGGCCGGCCGGGACGAATGGGACGAGGAATGCTCCGGTCGCGGCGGAGACCATGGGTGGCACGATCGGCATCAGCCATCCACCGAACGCGGCATCAGCTTTCAGACCGTGCCGGGTGAAGGTCAGGTACGGCACGGCCACGGCGCTCACCAGGCCGAGGATCGTGCCCGCACTCCACAGGACGAAGTCGATTTCGACCGCGAGGGGCAGGCCGAGGACATCCTTGCCGAGCAGGATGGTTCCCGCGCCCACGGTGAGGAGAGCCATGGGTGGTGCGCCGTAGAAGTGCGCCATCACGGGGTTGAGGTGATGCGACTTCGCCCGCTCGCGACTCGCCACCCAGTGCGCAATCGTTGCAGCGGTCAGCGCGATGAGCAGGATGCTTGCGAGCCCCCACACGATGGTTGCCCCTGCGCGCAGGCCCGGGAACTGTAGCGGAAGTGCGGCGGCGGCGTTGGCGACGATGCCTGTTCCCATGATCGACGCGAACCAGTTCGGGGTGATGTTCGCGAACACCTGGCGTGGATGTTCCAGCTCGGTCAGGATGCGGCGGGCCGGTTCGGCGGCTGGGGCGATGGTGGCGGTGTGACTCATATATTCACCATGCCGTCGTCCTCCCTGAGGAGGTAGCGCCATAGGATTGGCGGGTCACAACTACATATTGTGGCTATCTGGAGTTGTCGAAGATGGATCGTCCCGACGAGACCACGTTGCGGGTATTGCTTGCGATCGAAACTAGCGGCAGTCTCACGGTGGCAAGCGCCAGCGTGGGAATCTCCCAGCAGGCGGCATCGGCGCGGATTCGGCAGTTCGAGCTGAGGATCGGTGCCGCACTGCTGATTCGTTCGGGTCGCGGATCCACTCTCACCCCGACCGGCCAGCTTGTCGCCGGGTGGGCCACGGAATATCTGGCTGCGTCTGATGGGTTCGTGGAGTCGCTTGCGGCCCTGCGGTCTGATGTGAACGCGGACATCGCGGTGGCTGGGAGCTTGACGATCGCCGAGCATCTTCTCCCGCGGTGGTTGGTGCAGCTCCGCCAGCAGCGCGGTGGCCGCGGTCAGGCAACGGCGGTCACGATGACTGTTGGAAACAGTGGGCATGTCGCCGACCTGGTCCGCACCCGCGAAGCTGTGCTGGGGTTTATTGAGTCTCCGGAGGTTCCTGGCGACCTGGACTCGCGCCTGGTCGCGAGTGACGAGCTCATTCTTGTGGTGCATCCCGACCATGACTGGGCGCGTTCGCGTCGTCGGGTCACTGCTGCCGAGGTTGCTCACGAGCCGCTGCTGACGCGCGAACAAGGATCTGGAACGCGTCTGGCACTCGAGCACGCACTCGCGGGGCTGTCTACACCACTCGCAGTGAGCGCGGCGTCGATCGAACTCCCCTCCAACGCTGCGATTAGGGCGAGCGTCGCGGCCGGAGCGGGACCGGCCATCCTGAGCGTGCTAGCCGTTGCCGACGATCTGGCGCTTGGCCGAGTTGTTCGAGTTCGCATTTCTGATCTGACCATCACCCGGCCGCTTAGAGCGATTTGGATTCGAGGCGGAAGTCTTCCGGATGCAGCTCTTGAGCTCATCGAGGTAGCGCGCTCTCGGTAGGGCTATAGCTTTCCGCTTTCCACACAGGCTGTGGTGTGAATGCGCGCCGGATGGACTTCGGCCAACCGTTCGGACGCCCCTGGTAGCAGATGTGGGCAAACCGTCAATTTTGCAATGGCAAACGATCCTGACCAGCACTTTTCTTGCGGAGACGGTGGGATTTGAACCCACGGAGGAGTGTAAACCCCTCTCCACCTTAGCAGGGTGGTGCACTAGGCCGAACTATGCGACGTCTCCAGTGATGCCCTGCCATCCTACCCAGACGGGGCGGAAGGGCCGAATCCGCGAAACGCAAAAAGAGAGCCAGAGGGTCTACTTGTCCCCCGTTCGGTGGACAGACTAGAGTTCATGCTGACGCTTGAGTCTTGCCCTACCCGAGGCGAGACTGACGGACCCGAACCTGCGTCAGCTATTAAGAGGCTTACCCATGCCCCGCTACGGAACGTCCCGCCGTTCGCGCCCGAACGTCCCTGCCGCGCAGATGCGCGCTCGGGCGGTTATCGCTGCGCGAGCGAGCGTCAATAGCGAACTCACCGTCTGGTCGGCTCTTGACAACGTCGGAGTCGGCCAGAACCCCTCTCACACAGCAGACAGTTCGGGTCGTAGCTGAGTGAGACGGTAGGTCTCCCGCGCACTGGGTACGCGGCGGGAGGCCTACCACCTTTTGGATCTGTGGCTGAGCGCCGAGCCCGAGACTACTGGTTCTTCAGGGGCCGGGTCTTCGAGCACGTGACCTGGGAAGCCGACTGACCGACGAGGCCATTGATGACCGTGGCGCCCGTCACCGGAGTATCGGTCGGCGACGTCGTGGACGACCCGGGCGGCGCGGCGACCGAGCCCCGGTTCTCGCCCTGGGTGCCGAGCGTGAACGGCGTATCCGCCTTGATGAGCGAGAACAACTGATTACCCAACGCCACGTTTGGTTGTACCTTGCCGGCGAAAATGCCTGAGCCTCCGGTACTGCCCGGGTACTGGACGAACTCGACATGGCTCGGCCCGATGTTCTTCAGTGTGGAGGCAATCGAGATCATCGTCGGAATCGAGTCGAGGCTCGACGACAACTGCATGTTGGAGGTCGCGGCGGAAGCCAGCTTGTACACCGTGAGCGGATTGCTGAGAGTTCCGGCATCCTCGAGCTTGCGGACGAGCGCCGAGAGGTAGACCTGCTGCGAGCTGATCCGCCCGAGGTCGCTGCCGTCGCCCACTCCGTGGCGGGAACGCAGGAACGCGAGCGCCAGGAAACCGGAGAGGTTGTAGGTGCCAGCCGACGGAAGGTTGATCTGCGAGTACTTGTCGATCAGCGGGCCGTTGATGCACACGGGCACGCCACCAACAGCATCCGACATCGCGATGACGCCGTCGAACGTGATGAGCCCGGCGAACTGGATCGGCACGCCGGTCAGCGCCTCGACCACCGTGACCACGCAGGACAGGCCGCCATACGACAGCGCGGTATTGATCGGTAGCCCGGCGGCGGTTCCACCCTTCGAGCACTTCGGATGCGGCACGACCATGTCGCGCGGGAAGCTGACCGCCGTCGCCCAGGTGTGATCGGCGCTGACGTGCAGAAGGATCGTCACATCGTTCAGCGCTCCGCCGTCGTCAGCGCCCGCACCGATTCCGCCCTGGCCCGCGCGCGTGTCATCGCCGACGATGAGGATGTTGAATCCGCCCGGGTAGACACCGATACCGGGCGGCGGAGCGACCGACTGGTTTGGGTGGATGTCAACGCTCGGCCCGATGTTGGAGTTGAACTGGTACACGACCACACCGGCGATGACGAGGGCCGACACGGCGATGACACCGAGCACGGTGCCGATGATGCCGAAGACACCGCCGAGCACACCGGACTTCTTGAGTCGACCGTGACGAGCAATTCCGGAAACCTGCGAGTTTCCGCCGCGGGGGCGAGTGTCGCTCAAGTCAGATCCCTTTCGTTTCCTTCTGCAAAGCGGAGGGCGTGGGATTCGAACCCACGAATGCTTTCACATCACCAGTTTTCAAGACTGGCTCCATCGGCCGCTCGGACAGCCCTCCCGGAAGCCAAGGACCAATGGTAACCCATGGCTTTCGCCCGAACCTGAACCTCGGATGCCCGTGCGCGGCGGAATCAGTCCTGAAAAGTACTCAGGATCTGGGCGACACCGTCTTCGACATCCGTACCGGTAATCTCGCTGGCGGCGGCACGGACCTCGGTCGGCGCCTGCCCCATCGCGACACCGCGCCCGTATTCGCCAGCCCACTCGAGCATCTCGATATCGTTTCGCCCGTCGCCGACCGCCATGATGTGAGCGCGTGGGATGTCCAGCATTCGACGCACGCGCTCCAGGCCGACAGCCTTGTTGACGCCGTCCGGTGCGATATCCAGCCAGGCGGTGAAGCCCACCGTATAGCTGACGCGGTGCAGGCCCATCCGTTCGACGACGGCGAGAAAGTCCTCGATCGCATGCTCCGGAGAAATCACGACGACGCGGGTGGCGCGGGTATCGAGGAGCTTGTCGAATTCGACCCGACGGCCATTTACCGCCGTCTCCCACTCGGGCAGTGTTCCGCCCGAGAAAAGGAACAGGCCCTCCTCGTCCTCGACGGCGTAGCGGGCGTTGGCCAGGTGAGTGCGAACGGTCGTCAGCACCTCGGCCGGATTGAACGTCTCGACGTGCTCGCGCACGTAGGCGGTCGGCGCCGACTCATCCCGCTTGAGTGTGATGGCGCCATTTGCGCAGACGACGTAGTCGGGCGCAATGCCGAGTCGCTCGAGGATCGGCGTCGTCATGGCGACGGAGCGACCCGTCGACAGCGTGATCTCGTGCCCGAGCTCCCGCACGCGTCGCACCTCGTCGATCACGCGGTCGCTGAGACTTCCGTCCTCGTGCAGAACCGTTCCGTCGACGTCGAGCGCGATCAACCAGCGGTTCGCCAGGTGGCTGGCGGTCACCTCTGCGGCTCGAGGACGGCAAGCCCACCGAGGTAGGGCCGGAGCGCTTCCGGAACGCGCACCGATCCATCCGCCTGCTGGTGGGTCTCCAGGATCGCAACGATCCAGCGAGTCGTGGCCAGCGTGCCGTTCAGCGTCGCGACCGGTGTGGTCTTGCCGGACTCGGTGCGATACCGGATGTCGAGCCGACGAGCCTGGTACGTGGTGCAGTTGCTGGTCGAGGTCAACTCGCGGTAGCTGCCCTGAGTGGGAACCCAGGCCTCGATATCGAACTTGCGGGCGGCGCTCGAGCCGAGATCGCCGGCGGCGACGTCGATCACGCGATAGGCAAGCTCGCAGGCCTGCAGCATCGCCTCCTGGTAGCTGACCAGGCGATCGTGCTCCGCCTCTGCATTCTCGGGGAGCACGTAGCTGAACATCTCGAGTTTGTTGAACTGGTGTACCCGAAGGATGCCCCGGTTGTCTTTGCCCGCGGCGCCCGCCTCACGGCGATAGCAGGTGGACCATCCGGCGTAGCGCAGCGGCCCGGCGGACAGGTCGACGATCTCGTCGCTGTGGTAGCCGGCGAGCGCGACCTCGCTCGTGCCCGTCAGGTAGAGGTCGTCTGCCGGAAGGTAGTAGATCTCGTCGGAGTGCTCGCCGAGGAATCCGGTACCCGCCATGATCTCGGGGCGCACGAGTGTCGGTGTAATAAGAGGAACGAAGTTTTCCGCGAGCGCCTTGTCCAGCGCGAGGTTCATCAGTGCCAGCTCTAGCCGCGCCCCGATGCCGCGAAGAAAGTAGAACCGGCTGCCGCTCACCTTCGTGCCCCGAGTGATGTCGATCGCCTGGAGCAACTCGCCCAGCTCGACGTGGTCGCGGGGTTCGAAGTCGAAGGTCGCCTTCTCGCCCACCTCACGCAGCGTGACGAAGTTCTCCTCGCCACCGGCCGGAACCCCGTCGATGATCGGATTCGCGATCGACCCGACGATGCGAGTGAACTCCGCCTCTGCATCCGCCGCCGTCTGCTGTGCCGCCTTCACTCGAGCGGCGAGCTCCTGCGCGGTGGCGACCAGTCCGGCCTTTTCATCCTTCGGCGCCGCGGCAACGGTCTTGCCGAACGCGTTCTGTTCCGCACGCAGCGACTCGAAGCTGCCGATCGCCTCTCGTCTCGTCGTGTCGACCGCGAGCGCGTCATCGACGAGGGAGACGGATGCTCCGCGAGCCTCCTGCGAGCGGCGCACCGCATCCGGGTATTCACGTAGCAGTTGGGGGTCGATCACACAAGCGAGTCTACTTTGGCGGCGCGTGCGGCCCCCGCGCGCTAGCTTGGTTTCATGGCCGCGATCACCTCACCAAAGACGAAGACAGCCGCCATCATTTACAACCCGATCAAGGTGAACTCCAAAGCCCTGAAGGCCGCTGTCAAGTCGGCCGAGTCGGAGGCGGGCTGGGGCAAGTCGCTCTGGTTCGAGACCAGTGTGCTCGATCCGGGCGGCGAGGTCACCAAGCAGGCGCTGCTGAAGGGCGCCGACGTCGTCATCGCCGCGGGTGGTGACGGGACGATTCGAGCGGTCGCCGAGTCCCTGCGTGGTACGGGTGTGCCGATCGCGCTGCTTCCATCCGGCACCGGCAATCTGCTCGCACGAAACATGGCACTCGCGCTCGATAACCTGCAGGTCTCCGTCGAGACCGCCTTCACGGGCGAGCCTCGCGCGATCGACATCGGCGTCGTCGAGGCCGAGCGCGCCGACGGAAGCCGCAGTTCGAACGTCTTCCTCGTGATGGCCGGCCTCGGGCTCGATGCCCAGATGGCCGCGAACACCAACGCGGTGCTGAAGGCGCGGGTCGGCTGGGTCGCCTACATCGACGCGATCGCTCGAGGCGTGCGCGACAACAATCGCGTCAAGGTGCGGTATTCGGTCGACAAGGGCCCCCAGCGCTCCGCGACGGTCAACACCGTCATCGTCGGCAACTGCGGACTGCTACCCGGCGGCATCCAGCTCCTGCCCGACGCCGTCATCGACGACGGTATCTTCGACATCGTCGCCTTCCGCCCCGGTGGTTTCGTCGGGTGGGTACAGATCTACGTGAAGCTGGTCTGGGAGAACGGCATCCTGCGCCGCAGCACTGTCGGGCGACGGATCGTCTCGATGTCGCGCGAGGTTCGAGCGCTGCGCTACTTGCGCGGCAAGGACCTGACCATTCGTCTCGAACACCCCGAGGAGTTCGAGCTGGACGGCGACCCGTTCGGCGAAGCAGTCGCGCTCAAGGCGCACGTCGACCACCTCGCCCTCAGGGTCATGGTTCCGGCGCTACCGCCGACCGACTAACTCTCGAGGCTGTCGAGCCAGGCGCGCGCATCGCGGAACGCCTGGTTGTCGTAGCGCGGGGTGACAGATATCTGCTGCTTGTCGGCGCGAGGGTACGAGCCGAGGAAGAGGACGTTCGGGCTGAACCGCTTCAGACCGAGGAGAGCATCCGCTACTCGTTCGTCGCGAACGTGACCGTCGAGGTCGATGACGAATCGGTACCGCCCCAGCTCGTCGCCGATCGGCCGGGACTCCAGCAGGCTCATGTTGACGCCGCGGGTCGCGAACTGTTCGAGCATCTGGAGCAGCCGGCCGGCGGTGTTGTCCGGGAGCTCGGCGATGATGCTCGTCTTGTCCGAACCGGTCGGCTCGGGGAGGTGGGTGTCCCGGCTGACCAGCACGAACCGGGTCTGGGCTGACGGATTGTCGCCGATGTTCTCCGCGAGAACCGTAAGGTCGTGGTGGTTGGTGATGGTAGGCGGCGCGATCGCGGCATCCGCCAGATCGTTGTCGAACAGGGATGCTGCCGCCGCGACATTCGAGGTCGCCGGAATGTGCTCGTGGTTCGGAAGCTTCGAGTCGAGCCAGAGGTGCGTCTGGGCGTAGGCGACCGGGTGCGCGTTCACCACCTTCACGTCGGCCAGGGTCGTGCCGGGCTTCGCAACGAGCACGAAGTTGACGTTCACGAGATACTCGCCGATGATCCGCAGGTTCGGGATGGTGGCGAGCGCATCCTGGCTCGCGCTGACGCCACCCTCGACCGTGTTCTCGATCGCGATCATCGCCGCGACGCTGCGCCCGGCGACGACGTCATCGAGGGCCTGGCCAACATTGTTAACTGGGTGCCAGGTCTGACCGACCGCCTGGGGAACCTGGGCGAGTGCCGCCTCCGTAAACGTGCCGGCCGGTCCGAGATAGGAGTACGTCTCAGTGGGCGCGGCGCGAGGCGCGTCGGGGTGGGCTGACATGCCTCAGAGCCTAATGGCTCGCCGACAGCGCAACCGTGGCTCCCGCGGGCTATGCCGCTCTTCGAACCTGTACTCGGCGTCTTCCGAGCCGCTTCCACTCCCGGCACGGATCTATCTCGGGTGGGGCGAGCACGTGCGGAATGCCGTCGACCATTCGGAGCTGCCAGTTCGAGTGATGAATGAGGTGGTGATGGCGGGAACACAGAAGCACGCCGTTGTCGACGTTCGTCTCCCCCACCCCTCCATTCGTGTAGTACTCCCGAACGTGGTGCGCATCCGCCCACGCGACCGGGGCCTCGCACAAGAGGCACGTGTCTCCGTCGCGGGCGATAATTGCCCTGCGCTGAGCCGAACTGAACGGGTAGCGAGCCTTGCCGAAGGCAATGATCTCGCCGTCGTTTCCGAGAACCGCCTTACGGAAAACCGCGTCACAGAGCAGTTGCTTGATCGTGTTCATCGAGACGGGCTCGCGAATGCCGTCGATGTGACCAACTCCGATCCCTGCCTCGAGATCGGCGACGGATACGTGCGCGGTGACTTCGGCGGTCGAGCGAAGTTGACCGGTTTCGCGCCCGGTGTTGCGAACACCCGCTGTGAGGAGGCCATCGAGTACATCGTGCTGGCGCTGATCTCGCGATCGGGTGTCGCGAACTGTGAGGCTCTCACTGCCGTCTTCATTGACGATCGTTTCCGTGCCCTCACGCTGATCTTCGTCGGAGAGAAACCGCGGCTGCGCGCCCGGAGCGTTCGCCTCATCGAACGCGGACTGCAGCAGTGCCGCCGTCGTCGGAGTAAGCGCGCCCCGCACGGGAACGATGCCATTTCGCTCGCGGCCGAGCGAGAATCCGCGCCGAAGCCTCGTCTCCTCTTCGCGAGGAAGAACACCATCCGGATCGAGGCGATCGCGCACCGCGACTGCCAGATCGGCGACCTGTTGAACCGAGTGGTGTCGTGCGTGCTCAACGAGGCCCTTCTCAGCGACGTCCAAGTCGTCGGGATGCGCCACTCGGCGAACGTCGTCGAGCGCACGCACGATTATCGCGACCGCCTCCGGCTCAATCTCACCCCTCGGAAGCTCGCGGGCCAGAGCGGGAAAGCGCGGAGCGATCGGCTCGCCGGTGAGGCCGACGCCGGTGCGAAGTGCGGAGCCGAGGTGGATTCGGCGGTTTGCCTCCGACCCGGAAATGCGGAGGAGCCGCTCGAGATAGGTCGACGGTCGTACGCAGCCATTCCTTTGGGCGAGGCCCGCTGTTCCTAGCTCGCGACGTGAACGCTCAGCAATGATGGACGCGCCGGTCACTTGGATGGCAGACAAACGGCGAGCCGCAATCTCCGCGATCGCGAGCTGCGCACAGAGCTCATTGTCGGCGAACTGACCCATCGCCTCGATGTCGACCTTGCCGAGCAATCGAACCACCGCGTCGAGCGTGTTGCTGCCGCTCTCTACGCTCTCGTTCGTGCTGACAGTCATGCCCGTCCTTAACTAGAGACATTGGCACGACGTACATACATTCTACACGTATTGTTTGCAATCGTCACAAATTCGAAGCTGTGTTCACGCCGCCGTGCATCCTTTTTCCGGCGCGAGCCCGCAGCGTATGGTCGAGTGCCACACTGGAAACATGAACGCCAGAGCCGGCAAACCCGCGGAGCAGTCAGATCTCATCGATGTACACGACCTCGTCCGGGCGTACTACGACCTGGTTCCGGATGTCACGATCCCCGAACAGAAGGTCGTCTTCGGTACGTCCGGCCATCGTGGGTCTTCGTTCGACGCGGCGTTCAACGAGACCCACATCGCG
>DASXCU010000018.1:0-2742 GCA_036491035.1 Galbitalea sp.
CCCGAGTGGGCCGAGCACAGCGCCGAGCGAAAGACGGTCCCTTACACAGTCGCCACAGACATGGACGCTCCGAACCCCGACTCGGGCGAGGAGTACTGCCACACGAACACTCAGCTGTTCAACATCCTCGACGAGGACAACCGGTTCAAGATTGGCGAGGCTGTGAGCGCGCCGTGGAACGCACCCGAGACCGGGGCGGTACCGACGATGGACGGGTTAGTGACCGACTACATCAGCACGTTCACCGCGGAGGTAGGGCGCCAGCCGACCTACGAGGAATATGCGCAGATCATGACCGGCTACACACCCGAGCAGGTGCCGGTCCTGAGCGCCATCGCAAAGGGCTTCGGGGTGTTCGACCACTGGTTCTGCGAGGTGCCCTCACAGACGTTCATGAACCGCTCCTTCTGGACCGCTGCGACGTCGTCGGGGTTCGTGATCAACAGCCCGGTGTCGAACTGGACCCACCACAACACCGCCGAGACGCTGTTCGATCGCATCGAGGCGCACGGCGCACATGGAAGGTGTACGTACACGAACCGATGCCCCTGTCGTTCACGGGCCTGATCCACCTACCGCGTGTCAAGGACCGCCTCGCGACGAACTTCGTTCCCTACTCCGAGTTCGAGCGCGACGCGGCGAACGGCACCCTGCCCGACTTCAGCCTCATCGAACCGAACATGCTCTCCGGGCACAGCGACTATCACCCAGCCTTCGGCCGGTCGCTGATCCCCGACAACACGAACATCCCGATGGACCCCCCCGTCATCGATCGGTGGCGGCGAGGCGTTCCTGGCCAGCATCTACAACACGATCAGATCGGCCGCGTCCCCGGACGGCTCTAACGCGTACAACACGCTGTTCTTCATCGGCTGGGATGAGCCCGGGGGAACCTATGACCACATTCCCCCAGGGCCCGTGCCCCCGCCGGACCCGAGCGCGCCAGTGGGACAACTCGACTTCAAATTCGACCGTTCTGGCTACCGGGTGCCGGCGATCATCGTCTCCCCGTGGATGGACGAGGGGATCGTGATCAACGACGAGCACCGACATACATCGATGATCGCCACGCTCCGCAACGTATGGGGTCTCGGCGACCCGTTCACCGGTCGCGACGCCGCCGCCACCACCTTCGATCACCTGCTCTCCCGCGAGACTCCTCGCGATCCCGCGAGCTGGCCGGACGTCGAGGCGCTCCCGGTCCCGCAGTTCCACATGGACATGGTGCAGATGGGAAAGGCCCTCAGCGTCCTCGGCAAGACCGCCGGCAGCGGCATCCTCGAACATGCGACGCAGTCCGGGCTCGTGATCCCGATGAGCTGACCGACCCCGACTCGTCCCCCGAGCAGATCGTCGCGGCGTTGCGAAGCATCGCGCTGCAGGTCTTCCCGCGCCTAGCCTCTCACACATAGACGCGAGACGAGCGATCACGCGTCGCTGATCCGGCCGTCTGTGGCTAAGCAAACGCCGGGATGCGGCACGTCCTAGCGCTCCGCGAAGGTCTTTCCGCCCTTCATCTTGTCGGTCAGCTTCGCTTCGACGATCTGGACGGTCACCACCTCTGGCGGGACCCCGAGGTTGTCGACCAGGGCCTTGGTGATGTCGCCCATCATGTGCTTCTTTTGCTCATCCGTACGACCCTCGGCCATAAAGACGTGTACTTCCGGCATCGTCGATACCTCCACTCGTTCTCAGCTACATGGCAATAACTTGTCAAGGTCTTCAGACTCCCGTCCCGCAAGTAAGCGGCGGTGGAGGCTGATGCTCCTCGCGAGGCGCAGACCCCGGCGTGCGGTTGCCTTCACACGCGATAGCGATCGCCAGCCCTCGACGTGAGGAGATACCGCCGCGGTGACCGGCGCTTGGGCAGCGCCGAGATGGAGGATGCGGCGATCACAGCGGGTGCCAGCGCCGGCTCGCGCCGTGCCCAGCATCCCGTCGTACACGGTGCAATCGTCGGCCGAGCGTTGGGGTCCGGCCGGTGATCGCTCGTCGCGCACTGCGCCCGGCACGAGTGGTTTGCTCCGGCGGGCCTCCTGCTCCCGTTCGGCGACGCGGAGGATGCATTGCGCCAGGCCGACGAAACTGAGTACGGTCTAGCGGCCTACGTCTGGACCAACGACCTGATCGCCGCTGATCGTGTGGCATAGGGCTCGATGCCGGATCGGTGTCGGTCGGGGCCCTGGTATCCCCGACCCGCGCATGCGGTGCGGCCCGCGCGAGACCGGCGGCCTGGGAACGGAACCGGATTGGGCGGGCATCGAAGAGAACAGCGACGAGAAATCCGTCGTGGTCTCAATGTAGATCTGCGGCCACTTAATGACAGGAGATGCTGTGATCACAGACGAGCTGTATGAACGCGGGCTGGCGATCCGGCGCGAGATGTTCGGCGCCGAGGGCGCTGAAGCGCAGGTGGAGTCGACGACGGAGTTCACCGACAAGCTGCAGGACATCATCACCCGCAACTGCTTCGGAGATATCTGGAGTCGGCCCGGTCTGACGCGCCGAGAGCGCAGCCTCATCACCGTGGCGATGCTGGTGGCGCTCGGCCGCCCCAACCAGGTCGCGGTCCACCTGCGCGGAGCTGTCGCCAACGGCGTCACCCCGACAGAGGTCCGTGAGCTGCTCCTGCACGCCCACCTCTACTGCGGGATCCCGGCGATGGTCGACGGATTCGCCACCGCATCGAAGATCCTCGGCGACGACCTGACGATGGAGGACTGACGCCGTGGCGAGTCCCGA
>DASXCU010000019.1:0-20501 GCA_036491035.1 Galbitalea sp.
GGAAATCACCCGCGACACCACCAGCCACAGCCCCGGCGGGAACTACTGGCTCACACCACCCAAAACCCACGACCCCCAACAGACACACATCCCCATGCCCAGCAAAAACCCACTCCTCACCACAATGCAACACACCCAAACCGCGTTAACGGCTTCAACGACGTGAACGCTGGGACCTGCGCGCGAGCTACCCGAACGCCGCGACCCGCGCGAGCTACCTGAGCGCCGCGACCCGCTCGAGCAACGCCCCGCAACGCAACGCCCAGTGCTACGCCTCGACCGCGGCCTTGATCTGCGCAATATCGAGCTTCACCATGCTGAGCATCGCACTTGTCGCCTTCTCGGACACACCGGGCTCGGTCGAGTTCATGTAGTCCTCGAGCTGCTTCGGAACGATCTGCCAGAACAGCCCGAACCGATCCCTCAGCCAACCGCACGCAACACCCGAACCGCCATCCGCGATGAAGCCGTCCCATGCACGGTCCAGCTCCTCCTCGGTGTCGACCGTTACCGAAATGGAGAATGCATCAGTAAACGGATGATCCGGTCCCCCGTTGAACGCGATGAAGTCACGGCCATCGATCTGGAACGTCACAGAAAGCAGACTGCCCGCTGGAGCAGGACCGCCGTCGCCCCACTTGCGCTCCTCGACGATCGTGCCGCCGAAGAGCGAGACATACAAATTCGCCGCCTCATCCGCGCTGTCCCTGAACCAGAGAAAAGGTGTGATCTTGTGCACGAGAGCCTCCCGTTCGCGGGCACGACGCCCTCACTTCGATTATGCCGCGAGAAACGCCGAAATCGCCCTGCTCAGATTCTCCGGATCACTGGCACCAGCGAGCTCACGAGCCGAATGCATCGAAAGCAGAGGAATTCCGACATCGAAGGTACGAATACCGAGACGAGTAGCAGTAAGAGGACCGATCGTCGACCCACACGGAACCGCGTTATTCGACACGAACTCCTGGTACTCGACACCGGCGGCGTCACAGGCGCGAGCCCACTCAGCAGCACCAAGAGCATCGGTCGCGTAACGCTGGTTGGCGTTGATCTTCAGAATCGGACCACTACCGGCAACCGGTCGATTCACCGGGTCGTGCCGCTCCGGATAGTTCGGATGGATGGCGTGACCCGCATCGGCCGAAAGACACCACGACGCGGCATAGGCGCGAAGACGCTCGCTCTCCGACGCGCCAAAGCCGCCCGAAATGCGAGTCAGGATGTCGGAAAGCAACGGGCCGCTAGCTCCCGACCGCGTGTCCGAACCGACCTCCTCGTGATCGAACGCGGCGAGAACCGAAATCGACCCGTCCGGATCGCTCGGATCGCCAAGATCGCCAGGAGCAAGGAAGGCGGCCAGCGATGCATGAACCGACGACAGGTTGTCGAGGCGACCGGAAGCGAAGAACGCGTCATCGAGACCGAACACGGCCGGTGGCTGGGTATCGACCACCGAGACGTCATAACCGGCAACCTCCGCACCGGTCTGTCCGGCGAGGCCCGCGAGATGACCAACGAGATCTGCATGCTCGACATCACCGAGACCGATCACAGGATTGAGGTGACGTTGCGGATCGAGCTTCAGGCCCTCCGCGTTGACACTTCGATCGAGATGAACAGCCAGTTGGGGGAAACGAAGGAGCGAACCAGTGCGTACCAGCGCAGTGGTTCCGTCACGGAAACTCAGGCGACCGGCAAATTCGAGTTCACGGTCGAGCCACGAATTGAACAGCGGTCCGCCATAGACCTCCACACCTGCCTGCAGCCAACCGAAAGCCGAAGTAGTCGGCTGTGGCTTCAGCTTGAAACCGGGTGAATCAGTATGTGATCCGACGATGCGAAACGGAGTAGTCGTCGATGCCGCCGCAGGTTGGCGCCAAGCCACAATCGCACCATCGCGAATCACGAAATGCGAACCCGTTGTCGCGTCCCATGCCGCCGTCTCGTCGAGCTCAACAAAACCGGACGCCATTAGTTGACGTGCAACCTCCGCGACCGCGTGAAAGGACGATGGCGACGCCTGGATGAAACTGCCGAGCGAATCGAGATGCGAGTTTTTGGCCACGAAAGGAATCTACCCGTGCACGGTCTCGACGAGCCCGACCCGAGGGCCGTTAGCGCTTGCGCCGCTCGCGAACTCGCATATTCACGTTGATCGGCGTTCCCTCGAAGCTGAAGATCTCGCGAAGGCGACGAGTGATGAAGCGTCGATACTGCGGATCAAGGAATCCAGTCGTAAAGAGTACGAACGTCGGTGGGCGCGATGCCGCCTGCGTACCAAACAGGATGCGCGGCTGGCGACCGCCACGAACGGGGTGTGGATGTTCTGCGGTTAGCTCGGCGAGAAGAGCATTGAACTTGCCGGTCGGAATGCGGGTGTCCCACGATGCAAGAGCCGTCTCGAGCGCCGGAACCAGTTTCTCCATGTGTCGACCGGTCTTTGCTGAAATGTTGACGCGCGGCGCCCACGACACGTGCGAGAGGTCCTGTTCGATCTCACGCTCGAGGTAGCGACGACGCTCGTCATCCAGCAGGTCCCACTTGTTGAACGCGAGAACGAGAGCACGTCCCGATTCGAGAACCAGGTCGATGATCTTGAGGTCCTGCACCGAGATCGGATCGGTGACGTCGATGAGTACGACAGCAACCTCCGCCTTCTCGAGGGCTGCAGTCGTGCGAAGAGTGGCGTAGAAGTCGGCGCCCTGTGCGAGATTCACGCGACGACGAATACCAGCGGTATCGACGAACCGCCAATACTTGCCGGCGATCTCCACCTGCTCATCGACCGGGTCACGAGTCGTACCGGCGAGGTCGTTCACTACGACGCGCTCCTCGCCCGCCGTCTTGTTGAGCAGGCTGGACTTGCCGACGTTCGGACGTCCGAGGATGGCAACGCGACGGGGACCACCGACCTCCTGCTTGGCGACAGCCGAGATCTCGGGAAGAACAGTCAGGACCTTGTCGAGGAGATCGGCGACGCCACGACCGTGAAGTGCTGACACGGGCCACGGCTCGCCGAGTCCGAGACTCCAAAGTACGGCCGCATCCGATTCCTGGCGAGCGTCGTCCACCTTGTTTGCAACAAGGAGAACCGGCTTCTTCGACGAACGAAGCATCCGAACAACGTGCTCGTCCGTCGAGGTCGCACCGACCGTCGCATCCACGACGAAAAGTACGGCATCGGCCAGATCGACTGCGACTTCGGCCTGGGCAGCGACAGACGCGTTGATGCCGCGTGCGTCCGGCTCCCAGCCGCCAGTGTCAACGACGGTGAAGCGGCGATCGTTCCACTCGGCCTTGTAGTTCACGCGGTCGCGCGTAACTCCGGGCGTGTCCTGGACGACGGCCTCGCGGCGACCGAGGATGCGGTTGACCAGTGCAGACTTGCCGACGTTGGGTCGACCAACGATCGCTAGTACCGGAAGTGCCGGAAGGAAGACGATCTTGTCGGGGTCCTCGGTCACGGTCTCGAGTACGTCGAGGTCGTCCTCGTCGAGTTCGTAGTCCTGAAGGCCCGCCAGAAGGGATGCGGCGCGCTGGGCGGCCTCGGCCTCGGTGAGCGAGTTCAGGCGGTCGACAACGGCGCTGTCCAACTCCCCGAACTCGTCGGTGTCGTCGTCTGCCATTGCCTTGTCCTTGCGTTTACGTTGTGTGTTCCCCGGCCTCGCGCACGAGCGCGACGACGGCGGCGACCGTCTGGTCGAAGTCGAGATCCGTTGAATCGAGCGTCGTGACGCCCGGTGCGGCGTTCAAAAAGTCGACAACCTTCGAATCCTGGGCATCCCGTGAAGTGAGCTGCTGGGCGGTCGACTCGGCCGATTCTCCCGAGAGTTCAGCCGAACGCCTGTCTATTCTAACTTGCTCGGACGCCGTGAGCAGTATCCGCACGTTCGCATCGGGCGCGACAACGGTAGTGATGTCGCGGCCTTCGACGATGATGCCGGGCGAGAGGCTCGCCTGAATGACCGAGCGGAACAGGTCGACCATGTAGCTGCGAACCTCGGGGATGCGCGCGACACTGCTGACAGCGGCGCTGACTCGCGGCTCCCGAATCTCGTCGGTGACATCCGCTCCGCCAACGTGCACCCAGTAGTCGTTCGGGTCGATCCCGATCTCGTACTCGAAGTTCGGGAGGGCTGCCGTTACGGCACTCGGGTCGGCGAGATCGGTGGCGTGCTGCAGGCAGTACAGCGCGAATGCACGGTACGCGGCCCCCGTGTCCTGGTAGCCGAAGCCAAGCACCTTCGCCGATGCCTTGCTCACACTGGACTTTCCTGAGCCGGCGGGCCCATCGATCGCCACGACAATCCTGGTCATTTTGAAATCCTGTTCACCGTGATGTTCCCGGTCACTCTGATGCTCCCGCGATCTTCCAGCCGCGCTCCTGAAGCTCGGCGATCAAACGCTCCTCGACCTCGGGAACGACGCTGATCTCGGCCAGACCGAACAGCGCACCCGGCGAGTGCTCGAGCCGAAGGTCTTCGAGGTTCACGCCGATCGAACCGACCTCGGTCAGTAGCCGAGCGAGCTGGCCTGGAACGTCGTCAACCAGAACAACAAGAGTCGCAAATTGCTTGGCGATACCGTGCTTACCAGGGATTCTGGCGACACCCGCGTTGCCGCTGGCGAGCGCCTCGGCGACCGCTCGAAGTGCGCCGGGAGCGGTCGGTGTCGATAGAGCGCGGATGAGTCCGTCGAGATCGTCCCGGTAGAGCTCGAGGATGCCGACGACCTGTTCGGCGTTCGCGCCGAGGATCTGCACCCACAGTTCCGGCTGGCTTCCCGCGATGCGTGTTGTGTCGCGAAGCCCCTGGCCCGCAAGGCCGACGGCCGCGTCGCTCGCGTTCAGAAGTCGACTTGCGAGCAGCGACGAAACGACTTGAGGCACATGAGAAACGAGAGCAACACTCCGGTCGTGCTCGGCGGCATCCAGCTCGACGGGTTGTGCACCGAGGTCGAGTGCGAGTGCTTCCAGCACTGAGTCCGCTGCGCGACGGTCGGCAACGGCATCGTGATTGGCGATGACCCACGGCCGACCGACGAACAGGTCGGCGCGAGCCGAGATCGCTCCCCCACGTTCGCGGCCGGCCATCGGATGCGACCCCACGTAGCGCGAGATATCCGCCCCCATGGCCTGCAGCTCCCCCAACGGTGCAAGCTTCACACTCGCGACATCGGTAACCAGAGCGTTGGGAAAGGCAGCGAGTTCAGCTGCGACGGTGTGCGCAACGACGTCGGGCGGAACGCACACGACGATGAGGCGTGGGTCGTCGCTCGATGTTGCTGCACGACCCGCGCCATAGTCGACGGCGAGACGGACGGTAGCCGGAGAGATATCGGCAAGAATCACGTCGATATCCAGGGCACGTAGTCCGAGCCCGATGCTCGAGCCGAGCAGGCCTGCGCCGACGATGCGAACAGGTCCGACCGTTCTCGCGGAAGCACGGTTGGGGCGCGCAGCGGACACGTCCGAAGTCATTCGCCGCCCTTCCCCGGAACGCTGCCGCTCCGCGACAAAGTCAATATCTGGCCAAGCTCAACCTTAGTGAGATCGCGAATCTGGCCCACCCCGAGCGAACCGAGATGCAGCGGGCCGAACTGTCGTCGCACGAGTTCGACAACGGGATGACCGACAGCCGTCATCATCCGACGAACGATCCGGTTGCGCCCGGAGTGGAGCTCGATCTCGACGAGCGATGCTCCGGCGGATGGCCGACCGATCACCTTCGCTTTGTCGGCCGCGATCGCACCATCGTCCAGGTCGATGCCGGAGGTCAGCAGGTTAAGCGTCCTGCCGGTCACGTCGCCCTGGACCTTCGCGATGTACGTCTTCGTCACTCCGAAGGACGGGTGCGCGAGTACGTGAGCCAGCTCGCCATCGTTGGTGAGCACCAGTAGTCCGCTTGTCTGCGCATCGAGCCGACCAACATTGAACAGCCGCTCCTCATACCGTTTCGTGTACTGGCTGAGATCCGGTCGCCCGTTCTCGTCGGCGAGCGAACTCACCACGCCGACCGGCTTGTTCAGCATCAGGTAACGCTTGGTCGTATCCAGCTGGATGGCTGCGCCGTCCACCGTCACGAGATCGGTTGGCAGGATTCGGCGACCCGGCTCGGTCACCGGCTCGCCATTGACTGTCACGCGACCGGCCGCGATCAGGTCCTCCGAGACCCGTCGACTGGCAACACCGGCAGCGGCCATCACCTTCTGGAGCCGCTCGCCCTCCGGGTTATCTAAGGTCATCGAATCCGTCAGACCCGTCGGCGAGCAGTGGTGAGATGTGGGGCAGGTCGTCGATCGAGTTGACGCCGAGCTGGGTCAGCATGAGATCCGTCGTCGCATAGTGGATGGCGCCCGTCTCGCTGTCGGTGTACGCCTCGGTAATCAGGCCACGACCGAGCAGGGTTCGCACCACCGAGTCAACATTGACTGCGCGGATCGAGGCGATCGACCCGCGACTGATCGGCTGCTTGTAGGCGATTACGGCGAGGGTTTCGAGCGCGGCCTGGGAGAGGCGGGTCGGGTTCTGGGTGAGCACGAAGTCTCGAACTACGTCATCGAACTCCTCGCGCACGTAGATGCGCCATCCACCACCGACCTCGCGCAGCTCGAAGCCGCGCTTCACCCCCGAGTTTTTGCCGTCGTAGTCGTCAACAAGTCGCTCGATCGATTGCCTGACGGCGGGCACCGGTGAACCCAATGCCGTCGCCAGGGAAACGAGTGTCTGAGGCTCATCGGCGACCATGAGAATGGCTTCGAGGCTTCTTTCCAAGTCGACGGAGGTCGACGCCGCGTCAGCGCCGGCGCCCTCTTCGGAGAAAATGTTACTGATCGTAATCAGCTCCCAGGTTGGCGAGACTCTCATCGGTCCAGTGCTCGGCGGTCCAGTGAAGGGTCAGTTCGCCGAGCGGTTCGAGCTGGTCGTACCCGATGGAGCCCTGGCGGTAGAGCTCCAGAACAGCAAGAAATCGGGCGATGATGACGCCCTTCAGATTTGCGCCGGCAACGAGCTGGCGGAAGGTCAGTGGTTCACCGCGGCGGAGCAGTGCGACTACGTGGGCGGCCTGCTCGCGGATGCTGACCAATGGCGCGTGCAGATGGTCGAGACCGACTACAGGCAGTTCGCGCGGTGCAAAGGCAAGAGCAGCGAGCGCGGCGAAATCCTCGGCGGTCAGCGTCCACACGAGCTCGGGAGTCTGCCTGCGGTATTTCTCCTCGAGCCGCACCGATCGGAAGTGTCTCGTCGACTCCGCGTCCAGGTGCACGGAGAAGAATTGCGCCGCCTCCTTGAACGCTCGATATTGCAGCAGGCGGGCGAAGAGCAGGTCGCGAGCCTCCAGCAGTGCCACATCCTCGGCATCGACGAGTTCGCCCTGTGGCAGCAACCCGGCAACCTTGAGGTCGAGGAGTGTCGCAGCGACGACGAGGAACTCGCTCGCCTGATCCAACTCTTCTGCGGAGTCGAGATCGTGCAGGTAAGAAATGAACTCCGCGGTGACGGCACTAAGTGACACCTCGGTGATGTCCAGCTCGCGCTTGGAGATCAGCGAGAGGAGAAGGTCGAACGGTCCGTCGAAGTTGCTGAGGCTGACCGAGAAGCCACCCGAGTCCGGATCGACCGCAGCCGCGTCCGTTGGACCAGCGTTCGTCGTCTCCAGGTCGGCCGCGGCGCTACGCGACGGCGCCACGCGAGATCAGCTCTCGGGCCAGCTGCCGATACGAGTCGGCGGCGGCGGACGACGGGGCGAAGTGGGTGAGCGGCTCCCCCGCAACGGATGCGTCCGGGAACTTCACGGTGCGACCGATGACCGTCTCGAGTACCTCGTCGCCGAACGTGGTGACGACGCGTTCCAGTACCTCGCGCGTATGCAGCGTGCGGCCGTCGTACATGGTTGCGAAGATGCCGTCCAGCTTGATCGCGGGGTTGAGCCGATCCTTGACCTTCTCGATGGTCTCGATGAGCAGCGCGACTCCGCGTAGGGCGAAGTACTCGCACTCGAGTGGAATGAGAACACCGTGTGCCGCGGTCAGCGCGTTCACGGTGAGAAGGCCGAGCGATGGCTGGCAGTCGATCAGGATGACGTCGTAGTCGTTCTGCACGGGCCGGAGAACCCGCGCGAGGATCTGCTCGCGAGCGACCTCGTTCACCAGGTGCACTTCGGCGGCAGACAGGTCGATATTTGCAGGAAGGACATCGAGACCCTCGACGCCGGAGTGCAGGATGACCGAGCTCGTGTCTTTGACGGTACCGAGCAGCAGGTCGTAGATCGTCGTGACGTCGTGGGTCGGCACTCCGAGACCGGCGGACAGTGCGCCCTGCGGGTCGAAGTCGATAGCAAGGACGCGTCGGCCGTACTCGGCGAAGGTGGCGCCGAGGTTGATGGTGCTCGTCGTCTTGCCGACGCCACCCTTCTGGTTGCAGAGCGCGATGATGCGAGCCGGTCCGTGACCTTTCAGTACGGGCGGCTCCGCGAACAGTGTCTTCGGGCGGCCCGTCGGGCCGGGAGCTCCGGGCGCGAGCTCGTCAAAGCCGGTGAGTACGGCTGAGTCGTCCTGCGAGCTCGTCATGCAACGAGTTTACGGCGATCGATTGCGGCCCCCACGCCGCACACGCGACGCACGGAAGCAGTCGCTTCAACCTCAGGTAGAGGGTTTGGCTTGTTGCAGCGCAACTCGGAGTTGCTTCAGACGTTCTCGCGTCTCGGCCGGCTCCAGCCGCAAACTCCCCGCCGAGATGTCCGGATTTGCGAACGGGTCATCGTCCTCGAAGTGCGGATAGAGGTGGCAGTGGAGATGCGGAACCCGGTGGCCCATGACCAGGTAGTCGAGCTTCACCGGATGAACGACCGACCGAATCGCCCCGGCGACCCGCGCGACGTCCGTCCAGAATCCGGCAAGTTCCGCGGCGCTGAGATCGTCGAGTTCCGCCCTGTGTTCCTTCAGGATAACCAGGCAGTAGCCCGGCTTCGTCTGGTTCGCACCGAGGCGCGCATAGGACCACTCGAGTTCGGCGATGAGGTCACTGCCAGGGTTTGTCGGCAGGTGCGCGTCCTCGCACATCGGACAGTCGGTCCCGGCGATCATCCGGGACCACTCGGCCTCCGGCCACCATCCCATCAGCGCGCCCTCGGATGCGATGTCGTGTACATGTCCCGCAGCGTGTCCGCGGTGACCAGCGTGTAGATCTGAGTGGTCGCGACTGACGAGTGCCCGAGCAGCTCCTGGACGACCCGGACATCCGCTCCCCCGGCGAGAAGATGCGTGGCGAAGGAATGGCGAAACGTGTGTGGGGAGATCTCGATCCCAAGATTCGCGCGCTCCGCGACCGCGCGCAGAATCAGCCACGCGTTCTGCCGAGACACCCGCTGTCCTCGACTGCCGAGAAACAGGGCGGGAGTGGATGTTCCGCGGGCGGAGAAAATCGGCCGCGCTCGGACCAGGTACGCGTCGATCGCGGCGCGCGCATAGCTGCCGAGCGGAACGATGCGCTGCTTGCCGCCCTTGCCGAACAGCCGCACGATGTCACCCTCGATGACGTCGTCGACGTTAAGGTCGACGGCCTCCGAGATTCGCGCACCGGTGGCGTAGAGCAGTTCGAGCAGCGCCGTATCGCGAAGCGCCTGCGGGGTGTCTCCGCGAGCGGCGTCGAGCACCGATTCCATTTGTTCGATCGAAATCGCCTTGGGCAGGCGGCTCGCCAGCTTCGGGGGTTTGGTCGCAACGGCGACATCCGCCGGCACCTGCTCCTCGTCGAGCAGGTAGCGGTGGAACCCGCGGACCGACGACAGCATTCGAGCCGTCGAGGATGCGCTGAGCGGTGCAGCATTCCGCGTCCGCAGCTCGCGCGAGAACGCGGAGACGTCGTCGGCACCGATCGCCGTCGGCGACGTGATGCCACGCAGCAGCAGGAAGTCGAGGTACGCGCTCAGGTCCCGCCGATAGGCGGCGACCGTGTTGACCGCGAGGCCGCGCTCGATCGAGACGTGCCTCAGGTAGCGCTCGAGGCTTTCTTCGAGGGTTCGATCAGCGGCGGGCATGGGCGGCCAGCACCGCGATCGAGAGGATGGAATTGCGAAGGCGACCCGCGAGCACACCGGCAACGACGTCGTCCAGCGGCACCCAGCGCACGACGATATCGGCCTCCTCCTCCGTGCGCGAGTAGCTCGTGGCGGTAGAGATCACTTCACGGGCCAGATACACCGTGATGATCTCGTTGCTGCCGCCCGGCGATGAGTTGAAGGTGACGAGCGGCGACCAATCGGCCGCGACCAGGTCCGCCTCCTCGCCGAGCTCCCTCTGGGCGGCGACCAGCGTGTCCTCGCCCTCGATGTCGAGAAGTCCGGCCGGGATCTCCCAGTCGCGGGAACGGATCGGATGCCGGTACTGCTGGATCAGGAGCGCGCGATCGTCGCTGTCGAGGACGAGCACGGCGACTGCACCCGGGTGGTCGATGTAGTCCCGCGTGATTTCGTGCCCGTTGTACTCGAAGACGTCGCGACGCACATCCCAGACCCGACCCTCGAAGTCGAGTCCGGTCGACACGATGGGCGGGGAAAACGGTTCGTCGACAAGCTCGGCGCCCGCGGAAGACGAATCAGGCATCGGCCGGTTCCGGGACCTCGAACAGTCGGCTCGCCTGCTGGCGTTCCAGCGCGGCACCGACGAGCCCGCGGAACAGCGGGTGTGCGCGATTCGGTCGCGAGCGCAGTTCGGGGTGCGCCTGGGTGCCCACGTAGAACGGGTGAATATCGCGCGGAAGTTCGACGTACTCGACCAGGGTGCGGTCCGGTGAGATTCCGGAGAACACCATCCCCTTTTCGGCCAGCTGCTCGCGGTACGCGTTGTTCACCTCGTAGCGGTGACGATGGCGCTCCCACGACTCGGGTGCCTCATACAGTTCTTCGACGAGCGACCCCTCGGCCAGCGACGCCCGGTAGAGACCGAGCCGCATGGTGTGGCCCATGTCGCCAGACGCAAGGATGTCTACCTGCTCCGCCATGGTCGCAATCACCGGGAACTCGGTGTCCGAGTTAAACTCGGTCGAGGATGCGCCGGGCAGACCCGCTACATCCCGCGCGAACTCGATCACCATGCACTGGAGGCCGAGGCAGAGGCCGAGTGAAGGAATCCCGTTCTCCCGTGCGAAGCGCAGGGCGGCGAGCTTCCCCTCGATGCCGCGAACGCCGAATCCACCGGGAACGCAAATGCCGTCGAGGTCGGACAGCAGTCGCGCTGCAACTTCGGGATTCTCGCACTCGTCGGACGGAACCCAGCGGAGGTTGACCTTGGCGTGGTGGGCGAAGCCACCGGCCCGGAGCGCCTCGGTGACGGAGAGGTAGGCGTCGGGCAGGTCGATGTACTTGCCGACAACCCCGATGGTCACCTCGAACTTGGGGTCGTGGACGGTGGCGAGCAGCTCGCGCCAGCCGTCCCAGTTGACCTCGCCGGCGTTTCCGAGGCCGAGCTGCTCGATGATGTAGGCGTCGAGACCCTGGTCGTGAAGCATGGTGGGAATGTCGTAGATGCTGGGCACGTCGATCGCGTTGACCACCGCATCCTCATCCACGTCGCACATCAGCGCGATCTTGCGCTTGTTGCTCTCCGACACCGGGCGATCGGACCGAAGTACAAGCGCGTCCGGCTGGATGCCAATCGAACGGAGTGCCGCAACGGAGTGCTGCGTGGGCTTCGTCTTCTGCTCGCCTGACGCGTTCATGAACGGAACGAGTGAGACGTGCACGAAGAACACGTTCTTACGGCCGAGCTCGTGGCGCACCTGGCGAGCCGACTCGATGAAGGGCTGGCTCTCGATGTCGCCGACGGTCCCACCGATCTCGGTGATGATGACGTCGGGCTGCGGGTTCTCCGCATCGAACGGGCCCGCCGCCTGCAGTCGCATCCGGCGTTTGATCTCGTCCGTGATGTGCGGGATGACCTGCACGGTGTCACCGAGATACTCGCCGCGACGCTCCTTGGCGATCACCTCCGAGTAGATCTGGCCCGTGGTGACGTTGGCGGCCTGGCTCAGGTTGATGTCGAGGAACCGCTCGTAGTGGCCGATGTCGAGGTCCGTCTCGGCGCCGTCATCCGTGACGAACACTTCACCGTGTTGGAACGGGTTCATTGTGCCGGGATCGACGTTGAGATACGGATCCAGCTTTTGCATGACGACACGAAGACCGCGGGCAGTCAGAAGATTGCCGAGAGAGGCGGCGGTGAGGCCTTTTCCTAGAGAGGAGACGACTCCACCCGTAACGAAAATGTGTTTGGTCACCGAGGGGTGAGACTGACGAACGGCCGTTTGAGATTTATCCACCACGGGGTTACAGCCTATCGCGCGGAGGAGTGGTTGCGCTGCGCGCGACCCGCCGCATCAGTGGCGCTTCCGACGCAGTTCGCGCACGAAGTCGATCCGGGACTCCGTGTGCGGATAGCCGACCGCGGTGAAGGCGCGGTCCATCGGGAAATTGTCGTCGTCCGTTTCGCCGATGATGAACTGCGCATTGTTGCCGATCAGCTGCGTCGTGATCCAGCCGAGCAGCTGGCCGGCGTAGCCGTGACCGCGGTGCAGCGATGAGACGCCGATGAATGACGCGATACCGAATTCCGCCGAGCCGCGAAGCCCGCCGATCACGAGACCGACGACCGCGTTGGTCGGATCGATGGCGAGGAAGAACGACTCGACCGGGTCGAGACCGAGATACTCCTCGACCGTCTCGGCCGCGACGGTATCCAGATCCGCACGCTCCAGAGCCGCGACGTCGTGGGCGTCGAGGCTGCCGACGAGGATCTCCTTCATGACCTGCAGCAGCCGAGGATCTCCCGGCCCGCCGATCGGCTCGAATCGAAGCTCGGTGTCGGGGATGCGGATCGAGGTGCTCAGGACCGGGAGCCGATAGCGGTGCCGGCGAACGAGCATCCGAAATCCGGCCAGCCCGAGTATTTCGATGATGCGCGCCAACTCGGGATCGTCGGGCCCCGTTTCGTTGGGTAGGTACAGCAGGAGTTCGAAGGTGGATCGGCCCTTCGGGCTGGAGTCCGCGACCGCCCGTTCCAGCAGTGCGAGCGCAATTTCGGGGTCTTTCGGGAGGTCCAGGAAGTCGAGGATGTCGGCGACCTCGCGAGTCGCGGCCCCCCAGCCGGCTACGACTCCGAGCGTGCTCCCGTTCTCGTCGATCGCCGACCACACCCAGGCCGGGCGACGGAATCCGTGGCGAAGCGCCCGATCGATGCGCTCCTGCGAGAAGTTGCTCAACTGGGTGAAGCTGTCGTTGGGTGGCGTGGCCGCCAGGAGTAGCGCCCGCGCTTCGGTCGTCGTGCCCGCGGCGGCGATCGTGAACCTAGTCAAGAGGGAGTTCGAGCCTCACGTTCGAGTGAGCCAGTGCAGTTCCGCCCGGCACGAAGCCCAGGCCGCGATAGGCACGGATTGCCGAGGAATTGTCCTGGTGCACGTTGAGTGTGATCAGGGTCGCTCCGCCGGTTCGAGCTTTCTCGACCAGACCCCGAATAAAGACGCGGCCAAAGCCCTGCCCGCGGTGGCGCGGTGCCATGGCGAGACGAGCGAGACGAACCGTGGTCGGCGGCTCCGCCACCAGCTCGCCGTGCCCAACCGGCGTCGGGTCATCCCCGAAAACGCCCGTCCAGGCGCTGACGCTTGGATCCAGGCGGATGCTTCGCCACTGTCCGTCGTCGAGCGGCCAGATCAGCCTGGGCCCGGCGAAGAACCGCAGCTCGCCAGCGTCCGCGAACCAGCTCGTCACTTCTGCCTCATCGGCTTCGACGAACGGCCGAAGCGTCAGAGCTGGTGTATCGGCTGCCATCATCTCCCCCGGTGTCGTGTTGCCCCAGAATCGAGACTAACCGGCGGTTTCGCGCGCGAGGTCCAGCAACTCGCGCGCGTGCGAAAGCCCGCTCTCCGAATCCTGGAGTCCGGACAGGAGGCGCGCCATCTCGGAGACGCGCTCTTCGCCGTGCAGCTGCCGCACGCTGCTCTCGGTGACCAGGCCGTCGCTGTCCTTGACGACGCTGAGGTGATTGTTCGCGAACGCGGCCACCTGGGCGAGGTGGGTGACGACTATCACCTGCGCGGACCGAGCCAGCATGGCGAGCCGGCGACCGATCTCGGTCGCGCTCGCGCCGCCGACACCGGCATCCACCTCATCGAAGATGAATGTCGGTACGGGGTCGGTCGCGGCGATGACCACCTCGATGGCGAGCATTACCCGCGAGAGTTCTCCACCGGATGCGCCGCGCCCGAGGGGCCGCGGTTCCGATCCCGCGTGCGGTCGAAGCAGGAACGAGACCTGGTCTTTGCCGGTCTGCGAATAGTCCGGTCGATCCTCGAGCTCGACAGTCACCTCGGCCCCAGCCATCGCCAGCGCCGCGAGTTCCGCGGTGACCCGCTGGGAGAGTTGCTCGGCGTAGCGACGGCGAACTCGCGTGAGCTCGGCGGCGAGTTCGACGATGCTCGCGCGATCGTTCTCTACCTCGTCGCGGAGCGCCTCGATGCGGGTCGAGTCGTTGTCGAGTTCGAGAATGCGCCCGGAGCCGGTGTCGAGGTAGTCGATCGCGTCGTCGAGCGTCGGGCCGAAGCGACGAACCAGGTTCGAGAGCTCGGCGCGACGCTCCTGAACGATCTCCAGTTCCCGACCGCCATCGGCGTCGAGGTCGCTGAGGTAGCCCGCGAGCTGCGTCGAAATCTCGGACACCGCGAATGTCGCCGCGCTGAGTGCGGTTGCGATCACTTCCAGGGCGGAATCGTGGTCGGCTACGCGCTCGAGCTGGCGTCGGGCCGAGTCGAGCAGACCGACCGCATCGCTGCCGTTCTCTGTCGTCTGCGACGAGACCAGCTCCTGGGCCTGCGCGGCTGCGAGCCGGAGATCCTCAAGATTGGTGAGTCGGTCGGCGCGTTCGGCCAGTTCGATGTCTTCTCCGCGCTGCGGCGCGACCCGCTCGATCTCCGCCATCGCAATGCGCAGGTCGTCAGCCTCCTGGGACCGACGATCACGCTCGGCGACGAGCAGATCGAGTTCGCTCTGGGCCGCCTGCCAGCGCGAGTACACGGATTGGTAGTTGCCGAGAACCGTCGCGACATCCTGCCCGGCGAACCGGTCAAGCGCCTCCCGCTGGGCCGTCGCAGATCGGAGTCGAATCTGATCGGACTGGCCGTGCACGACGACCAACTGTTGGCCGATCTCGTTCAGTACTCCCACGGGCGCGGCGCGACCGCCGACTGCGGCGCGGCTTCGGCCCTCGGTCGAGATCGATCGACTGAGCAGCAGGCCGGCCTGGTCGGAGTTCGGGATGGCGTCCAGGTCACCGCCGGCATCGCGAACTCGATTCGCGACAGCTCCCGTTGAATCGACCAGCCAGTGTCCCTCGACGACGGCCTGACTCGAACCGGATCGGATGGCGGCCGAATCCGCGCGCTCCCCGAGCAGCAGACCGAGTGCGGTAACGACCATGGTCTTGCCCGCGCCGGTCTCACCCGTGAGCGCGGTGAACCCGGGCCCGATGGGGAGGGTGGCCTCACCGATCACACCGAGGCCGCGGATGGAGATCTCTTCGATCACGCTCGACCGGACCCCTCGCCGCGCCAGCCGTCTACGGGCAGATCGAACTTGTGCACGAGCCGGTCGGTGAACGGACCACTCGACAGGCGAGCGAGCCGGACGGGAACGGATGAACGACGAACGACGACGCGCGCTCCGCGCGGCAAGTCGTGCGTGCGCCGCCCGTCGCACCAGAGCACGCCCGTGCCCTGCGTCCGGTCGAGAACTTCGACCGCCAGTGAGGACTGCGGCCCAACAACGAGTGGCCGGGCGAAAAGAGCGTGCGGACTGAGCGGCACGAGCAACAGGGCGTCCACGCTCGGCCAGACCACCGGTCCTCCGGCCGAGAACGAGTAGGCCGTCGATCCGGTTGGCGTCGACATCACGACACCGTCGCATCCAAAGGATGAGAGCGGGCGTCCGTCCACCTCGATGACGACCTCGAGCATCCGCTCCCGGCTGGCCTTCTCGACGGTCGCCTCATTAAGCGCCCAGGTCTCGTAGACGACCTCGGAGTCGACCTTGACGCGCACGCTCAGCGTCATCCGTTCCTCGACGTCGTAGTCGTGGGCCAGTACGCGCTCCACGCTGGCGGTCAGGTCTTCGCGTTCGCTTTCCGCCAGGAAGCCGACGTGGCCGAGGTTCACGCCGAGGAGTGGGGCACTGCTGCCTCGAGTGAGCTCCGCAGCGCGCAGGATTGTGCCGTCGCCGCCCAGGACGATGACAACTTCGAGATCCCCGATCGCGATCTGGTCGCCCAGCATCGCGACCGGCGAGAGTTCGGGCGCATAGCGCAGCAGGTCGTCGTACTCCTCCGCGTTAAGCACAGGGGTCAGGCCCGCCGCCTGCAGCTGCCGACAAACGGCGACGGCTGCCTCGAGCGAGTCCTCGCGGCCGGTGTGGGCGACGATCAGGACGTGCCGGTCTGAGTTCTGGCCCATAAAGCTATTCTCCCTGATTAGGCGGACACGCGGGGGTGACGTCGGGTCGTGTGGACAATCAGTCGAGCGCCGCGACCGCGTCGATCCACTCCGTCGGGTTTCGACCCGCCGCCGACAACCAGACCAGATACTCGTGATTGCCCGCAGTACCGGCGATCGGCGACTGGGCGACTCCGTTCGTACCGAGCCCCAGATCCCACGCCGTCCACAGCACGTTCGACACGGCGTCCTGGCGCAGTCCCCGATCGCGGACGATCCCCTCCCGGATGCCACCGCGCCCGACCTCGAACTGCGGCTTCACCAACAGGACGAAGTCCGCGTTCGCATCCACCGAGTCCCGCAGCGGCTCGAGCACGAGCGCCAGCGAAATGAACGAGAGGTCGCCGACGACCAGGGTCGGCAGTCCTGTCGAAAATTCAGGAGATTGTAAACGGCTCTCGACCCAGTCCCGCGTCAGCTCGCGGATGTTGAAGCCTTCGACCGAGAGGACGCGACGATTCTCCTGAATTTCCGACGCCAGCTGGCCGTGACCAACATCGATCGCGAGAACGCGACCGGCGCCGCGCTCGACCAGCACCTGGGTGAATCCGCCGGTTGAGGCGCCGGCGTCGAGCGCAACACGACCGCGAGGGTCGATACCGAACGCGTCCAGCGCCGCAATCAGCTTGTGGGCGGCTCGGCTGACGTAGTGGTCGGCGCCGACGACCGCCAAAACGGCACCCTCCGGCACGCGAAACGACGGCTTCACCTGCGGCAGGCCATCCACGGTGACCAGGCCGTCCGCGATGAGCCGCGCGGCGTGGGTGCGCGAGCGGGCCAGTCCACGCTCACCGAGCGCGGCGTCCAGCCGGGAGTCAGGCACCGCCGGCGGAGTCACCGCTGTCGAGCCGACCCTGCAGCTCATCGTGGATCTGCGCAAACGCGACCGCGCGGGACTCGAGCTGCTGGTCCTCGATCACCTTCAGGCGCGAAAGTAGCGCGTTCGCGTCGAGGCCGTTCCTCTCGGACGCGGGGTCGGTGTTTTCGCTATCGGTCACGGTCTCAAGAATATAGTTCGGTCGGAATATCGAGCGCGTAGATCGCAAGCCCAGATGTCCAGACCGCTGCGGCGCCCGCTCGAATCAGGTCGATCCTGCTGTCGCTGGCATTCTCGATCGTGATTGTCGTGTCCGATCGGCGGACGATCGCCTTCCCCACTCTGGTCACGATCGAGCCGTCGGAATCGGTGCCCTGTTCGATGGTGGGATACGGCTCGGTCAGGCCGCGGAGGTCCTCCAGGAGAAAATGCGGGCGTTCCTCGGGCGACGCAGCGATGACCTGCTTCGCACCATCAATGCCGGTCAGGACCATGATCGACGGAATTCCCGCTCGATTCGCCCCGAGGATGTCGGTGTCAAGTCGATCGCCGATGAAGACGGGATTTGCGGCACCAAACCGCGCCGTCGCCTCGTCGAAAATCGGACGCTCGGGCTTCCCCGCCACCTCGGGCAGGATGCCGACAGCGGTGTGGACAGCGGAGACGAGCGTCCCGTTCCCGGGTGCGATTCCGCGCTCCTGCGGAATCGTCCAGTCGGTGTTGGTCGCAACCCACGGAATCCCGTTTCCGTCCTTATCGCGCGCGAGGGCGTACGACGCCTCGGCCAGCTGCTTCCAGCCGACCTCCGGTGCGAAGCCCTGGATGACCGCGGCCGGATGATCGTCGGTCGAATCCGTCGCGACGAAACCGGCGCCGCGAATGACGTCGACGAGACCGGCACCGCCGACGACCAGGATGGTCGAGCCCGCGGGAACCAGGCCGGCCAGCAGCTTCACTGCGGCCTGCGGCGATGTGACGACATCCTCCGCGACGACCGTGAGGCCGAGGCTGGACAGGTGCTCGGCCACAGCCGCCGGCGTGCGGGAGGCGTTGTTGGTGATGTAGCCGATCCGGATAGTGTGCTGGGCGGCGTTGATGCTCTCGACAGCGTGCGGAATCGCGTTCTTACCGGTATAGATGACGCCGTCGAGGTCGGCGAGGATCAGATCCACACCCTCGAGCGGCGTCGGGTTAGTCATGAGTCTCGCCGGAGTCGGGCCCTTCGAGGGGCTCAGCGACCGCTGCCGCGTCAGGGACCGTTGCTTGCTCGTCCTCGTCCTCGAGTTCGACGACTTCGATGATGTCCACGTCACCAGGGTTCTCGGCCTGCTCGAGCGCGTCGGACGCCCGTTCGCTGCGCTCGTACCACTCCTCCGCCTCGCCCTCGCGACCAAGCTCCTCCAGCACGGTTGCGTAAGCGTCGAACAGCGCGGGACTGTACGAATAAGCCGTCTTCGGGTCCAGCTCCGGGATTTCGAGTTCGGCCAGCGCCTGCTCGGTCTGGCCAAGGTCGAGACGCGCACCGGACATGGCGATCGCCAGCTCGACACGAACATCCGCCGGTAGCGAGGACCGTGGGACTGACCGTCCCTCCTCGAGCGCCTTCTCCGGTCGACCCAGTCCGCGCTCACTGTCGACCATCATCGGGAGCTGATCGTTGCGACCCGTGATGCGCCGATAAGTGCGCAGTTCGCGAAGCGCGAGGGCGTAGTCGCCGGTCGCGTATGCGGTGATCGCGAGCGTCTCGCGCACGACACCGATACGGCCCGCACGGCGTGCAGCGGAGATGGCGTGCTGGTGAGCGAGGGCGGGATCCGATTCGATCAGCCGCGCCGTCATAACAAGATGAAGTGCCACGCCATCAGCATTTTCCTTACTAAGGGTCTTGAGTTCGTTACGAGCGATACGGTCGAGCTCGTTCGCGGTCACGCCCTCCGGAATGATTGGATCGTCGTGCCTCGATCGCACCGATCGCGTGCCGAACGGGTCGCGGTCCTCGGGCGTCTCGCGCTCGCGCGCATCGCGATCGCCTCGAGCTGGCGCGCCTGCCCTCGTCCAGAGTCGCTTCTCCCCATCACCTGCGGGGCGGCCCTCGCGCGACGGTGGTTTGCCGTCTCGGGCGGGTGGCCTGCCATCACGATCCGGCCGGCTCGAGTTGGCCGGTTTGCCCTTGTACGGTCGCGAGGAGTCGCCGCGGGGACCGGTCGGCCGGCCAGATCCTGGACGACGATCGTTGTCTCGCGGTCGGCGGTCGGGTGAGTCGGACATTGTGCAATTCTCTCTCGTAATGCGATTCGATACGCGTCGGTTAGCGGCGCTACTCAACCAGCAACGGTGCGGATCTGCCGCTCGCGACAGGGCCAGCAAAACGGTTAAAGCAAAATGGCCACCCTTGACGGGTGGCCATTTCACAAAGAAGTCCGGCGGTGTCCTACTCTCCCACAAGGTCCCCCTTGCAGTACCATCGGCGCAGAGAGTCTTAGCTTCCGGGTTCGGAATGTGACCGGGCGTTTCCCTCTCGCTATGGCCGCCGAAACACTATTGATTTATCAGTAGCAATTCGAACAGTCATCACGAATGATGATTGTTCTGATTCCCGACCGTAAATCGGGAACCACAAAGTGGACGCAAGCATTACTCATTGATTCTCGGGCATGACCAACATAAATGCTGGTCAGCACTGGAATGAAGTGTTATCAAGTTGTCGGCTTATTAGTACAGGTCAGCTACATGCGTCTTTAGTCCGCACTTCCACATCCTGCCTATCAACCCGGTAGTCTAGCCGGGAGCCTCTCCCCCTAAGGGATGGAAATCTCATCTTGAAGACGGCTTCCCGCTTAGATGCTTTCAGCGGTTATCCGATCCGAACGTAGCTAATCAGCGGTGCTCCTGGCGGAACAACTGACACACCAGAGGTTCGTCCATCCCGGTCCTCTCGTACTAGGGATAGATCTTCTCAAATTTCCTGCGCGCGCAGAGGATAGGGACCGAACTGTCTCACGACGTTCTAAACCCAGCTCGCGTACCGCTTTAATGGGCGAACAGCCCAACCCTTGGGACCTACTCCAGCCCCAGGATGCGACGAGCCGACATCGAGGTGCCAAACCATGCCGTCGATATGGACTCTTGGGCAAGATCAGCCTGTTATCCCCG
>DASXCU010000020.1:0-45576 GCA_036491035.1 Galbitalea sp.
GAAGCGGCCCGCGTCATCGGGGACATCTATTTCACAATCTCGAACGTCGAGAACTCGAAGGGGGAGATCGGCTGGACGCTGCATCCCGACTTCCAGGGCCGCGGCTATGCCGCCGAGGCCGCTGGCGCCGTGCTGGAGCTCGCCTTTCGGCGCATCCGCCTGCACCGGGTTGTTGCCGAGCTGGACCCACGCAACGACGGTTCGGTCGGACTGTGCCGACGACTCGGGATGCGGGAGGAGGCCCTCTTTGTGAAGGACCTCTGGTTTAAGGGCGAGTGGGCGGACACCGGGATGTACGCCATCCTCCGCGACGAGTGGGAAGCACTCCACCTGTAAGTAGGCTGCCCGAACAACGAGAAGGGCCCCGGACCACCTTTCGGTGGAACCGGGGCCCTTCTATTGCGAAGCCCGAACTACTCCGCGGTACTTACTCTGCCGTGCGGCCGTTGCGGCGGCGGATCAGCAGGAACGCGATGCCGAGGAACAGCATCCCGCCGGCCAGAACGAATCCGGCCCAAGCGATCGTGCCACCGGTGAAAGCGAGCGACGTGTCACCGCAGATTGCGGCGGCAGCGGCGATCAGCACCGGGTAGTCGATCTCGTTGCGAGCGTTGGGGTTGCCAACCAGACCGTCTGCGGGGTCGGTCGGTACTGCCTCAACTGTGTACGAACCCGGCGCAACCTTGACGGTCAGCGCGGTCGAACCGAGGTTCGTCGTGTGTCCGTTTCCGTTGTTGACGAGGGTGTACGTCACCTTGCCGGTCTCGTCCGTCGGGTGGCCGCTGTCGGAACCGTGCACGAGTGCGATGGTTCCGCTCTGGCCAGTCGACGTGCAGACCGCGGGGGTTCCCGTGGCACCGGAGTGCCAGGAGGCCAGGGTCGGCAGACCACACGCGGAGGTGAACACGATGTTGGCGAAGGTCGCCACCGTGCCATTCGCCGACGTGGTGTACTGCACGGCGGGGGCCACCGGGCTCGGTCCGAACGTGTAGCCGTCCGCGATCGCGGTCGACGTCAGCGTTGCCACAATCGTGTACGTGCCATCAGCTTCGGTGTACGTACCGGCCGTGATCGGGCTGGTCGTCGTTCCGTTATTGATCGTGAACGTCATGATCGGGTTGGCCGGGTTGGGGTCGGCCGGGATGGTGATCTTGCCCTGAACCTCGCTGAGGGCGCTCGTGATGGCCACGTTCGCCTGGTTCGGCTGGCAGGTCGGGGCGACGAACGTCACCACGGGGGACTGCTGCGTTCCAACGCAGTTCACAGGCGCCAGATTGACGGTGAACGGGTAGTCACTCGGTGATGTGAGCACGACACCCGAGTTCGTGGCGGGTGCCACGCTCACCAGGTAGCTGCCCGCAGCGAGTCCGCTGATCGTCGGCGTCGGCAGTCCCGGGAACACCGTGCCGGTGTTTCCGGGGCCGGTCAGCGTGTAGACCAGTTCCGGGTTGCCGTCGGTCGAGATCGAGCCGAGGTCGGTCGTCGTTCCAGTGCAGGACAGCGGCGTGAACGTCGGGTCAGCCGGGGTAACCGGGATGCAGCCCGCGAACGCGTCGACCGTTACCGCAATCGGCGTTCCACCGTTGATGGCCACGTCGAACGTGCCGCCAGCGCTGGTTGTCGAACCCACCAGGACGTGCGAGGTGGTGTGCGCGTCGACCTGGTAGATGCCGGATCCCGTGACGGTCGAGTCCGTCGAGGTCACGACGAACGTCGCCGAGGTGCCCGAGGTGTTGACCAGGTTCAGCGTCACGGTCTCCTGAGACACCGAGCTGCTGGCCGTGCAGTCGCCGGAGGAGCCATAGGTCGCAGCGCAGTCCGAGTTGATCGAGTACGTCCACCCGTTAGCCGGATACCCGGTGAGCAGGTAACCCGAGGTTGCGGACGCGGTGACCGTGTTGGTTCCGTGGAGACCGGTGATGACCGCATCGCCAGCGCTCGTGTTGACCGCCTTACCGTTGAGGTAGTACACGACTCCGGTCGCTGCGTGGATGGTGATCGTGCCGCCAGCCGTGCAGACGTCCGACTCGCTCGGCGTTACGGGCTGTGCACACGCCGGTCCCTGGACCAGCTTGTACGCGACACCCCAGCCGCCGTCGATGAGGTCCTCCGGCGGGTTGTTCGGCCCGTCGAGGTGGTGGCCCGCGATCAGGCTGGCCGTGGTCGGGGAGTTGTAGTAGATGTCCACCTGGTACTGAACGCCGCACTCCTCAACGAGCTTGTTGTCGAGCGCGTTCAGGTTCGGAGTCTGCTCCTCCTGTGAGGTGAAGTAGGTCTGCGACCAGGTCGGCGTGGTGGAGTTGATCCAGCTCGGCATCTTCCACGCGACGATGATGTAGTCCTCGCAGGTGTGACCGGTGACCTCGCCGGCAACCGGCCCGGTCAGGGTGAGCGTGGTGTTGTTGTTGCTGACGCCGCTTCCGTTCGGGAACGAGTAGCCGGACGTCGCCGTGGCGATGGCCGTGTAGGTCGTCGTTCCGTTCGACGTGTGGTACGTAACCGCACTCCATGTTGCGTGAGAGATAGCACCCTCGGTCACGCTCTCCGGAGCCTGGCAGGTTGCCGCAACGGTGACGACTGCGGCCGATGCGACCCGACAGGTTGCACTACCTGGGCTGAGCGCACTGTGAAGGGTGATCGCGAACGATTCCGACTTCTTGTCGTTGCTCAGCGTTCCTCCGGCGCTTGCCGAACCGAAGAGGTGACCGGCGGTCGCCGTGGCGGTCGCCTTGAAGACGCCTCCGTTGGTGGTCGCCGTGTTCCACGTCGCGTTTGCGATCGTGCCTTCGACGACTGTCTCAGCAGCGGCACAGGCCGCGGGGGTGTCGACGACGGCTGCCGAAGCATCCTTCGGGGTCGGCACCTTGCAGTCGCTGGACACCTTGCTGCTGTACACCGTCTTGTCGTCGTACCCGTAGCCGTCGCCGGTCCACTGGTAGCTGAGCGTCGCGCTGGCGGTCTTACCGGCCGCGGGTGCCGGAATCGTCTGCGTGAAGGTCTTGAAGGTGTCGGGGTGGTTGGAGCCACCGGTCGCCGCGACCGTCGTGCCGACCGGAATGGTGGCGTTGTCCGACTTGGTTACGTTGAGGACTTCGTTGTAGTCGTTGTCCAGCTTCCAGGTGACGCTCGCTGAACCGTCTGCCGTGTTACAGGTGACGGACGACGTGAGCGTTGCCGTGTGTGCGGACGCTGGCGCCGCCACGGCTACTACAGACAGTGCGACCGCGATGAACACGGTCGACACCGCCGCTATGAGTTTTTTCATGTGGTTCGGGTTCTCCTTGGGGGAAGGATCTTTTTTCGGGTACGCGCACGAGGGCAACGCATGGCGTCGTCGGGGGGACGACGTCGGCTGGTCGTCCGTAGACGACCGGAGCGGAACATCCGGGGGGAATGTTCGCGTCGGGGGGTAGCTGCGCGAAGAAGGCTGGAGGCCGGGCACGACACGAAAGAGGTCGACGCACGGTCAGCTGGCTGGTCGGGGGACGTAGCCAATCTCGGGGGAGGACGGCTACACGCAGCGCGGGTAAAGATGGATTCGGGCAATCACCTTCTTGTGTACACACTGTCGGGTCGGGCGCTCGTTCGGGTTCGAGCACCCCAGGTGCATGGTCAACATAGCACGTCCCCCAAACCGGGGACAACTATCTTTTCGCTCCTGTGGAAAACGATCCCGGCTGGTCAGTGCACGTATTCGAGGAGGTCGTATCCGACGGTCCTCATGGCGTCCAGAACGAGTAGTCGAGCCGGCAGCCCGTCGTCGTTGAACTGCACCGAGACCGCGTAGGCAACGGACGATCGCGACCCGCGCAGCGCGCCAGCTTCGGACCGCACGCCCGTGTCGGTTCCGGTCTTGTTGACCAGCAGAGTGCTGTGGTCGACGCCGCGGTGTGAGAGCGGGTCGAGTCCGAACGCGCTCGCAACCATCGACAGGTCGGCGTTGAGGGAGAGCCATCCCATCACGCGCTGGCTCGTGAGCGGGTCGACGATCTCACTCCGGGCGAGGGCACCGAACAGCCACGCGAGCTCCGCCGTCGAACCGACGGACAGCTGCGGCGCGTCGTCCGGACCACGGGAATCCCGTACCAGATCGAGCAGCGCCGTCCGCGCGAGACCGAGGGATTCCGTGCGCGCGCGCACGGCGTCGAGCCCGACCTGCCGGAGCAGCACATTGGTGGCGAGGTTGTCGCTCGTCGCTCCGACGATCGTCGCGAGGTCCGCCACGGGCAGCGCCGGCGCCTGGAGGTGCTGCCAGATCCCGGACAGGCCAACCGCATCCTTCGGCGTCTTGTCCAGGATGCCGTAGCCCGAGAAGTCGCGCTCGGTGAGCCGGGCCGACACCTCGATGAGCAGGAGGATCTTGCCGATGCTCGCGGTCGGAAGCACGATCCGGTCGTCGATCGAGACGAGCACGCGTCCCGTTCGCAGGTCGATGACATTCGCGGAGACCTGAGCGCCCTCGTAGGCCAGTTGTCCGAGCGCGGTAAACGTGCCGACGAAGTTTTCGTCTTTTTCGTCGGCTTTGTGCCGCGGCTCGTGGGTGTCGTGCAGACGATCCCACCGCTCACGGGTTCGGGCCGTGTCTACCAATGCGAGCTTTCGGTACTCAGTTGGTGCAGGGATACAAATCGGGTAATCACCAAATAGTGACACGCTCTTCCGGCGCAAGCCAGAGCGCATCCGATTCCGTGACGCCGAAGGTCTCGTAGAAATCGTCGATGTTGCGGACGATCTGGTTGCACCGGAACTCGTTCGGCGAGTGCGGATCGATTGAGATCAACCGGATGACTTCCTCGTCCCGGGCCTTCAACTGCCACGCCTGCGCCCACGAGAGGAAGAAGCGCTCGGCCCCGGTCATCCCGTCGATCACCGGGGGTTCGTTGCCGCCGAGGGAGATCAGGTACGCCTTCCAGGCGATCCCGAGCCCCCCGAGGTCCCCGATGTTCTCGCCGATGGTCAGGGCCCCGTTGACGTGGTGGTCGGGTACCTGCCGCGGAGCGAGCGCGTCGTACTGGGCGATCAACGACCTGGTGCGCTCCTCGAACGCGGCGCGATCCGTTGCCGTCCACCAGTCCAGCAACCGGCCGTCACCGTCGTACTTCGAGCCCTGGTCGTCGAAACCGTGACCGATCTCGTGCCCGATCACCGCACCGATTGCTCCGTAGTTGGCGGCGTCATCCCGCGTCTCGTCGAAGAACGGGAACTGCAGGATGGCCGCGGGGAACACGATCTCGTTCAGCCCGGGGTTGTAGTACGCGTTGATGGTCTGCGGTGTCATGAACCATTCGTCGCGGTCGAGCGGCTTTCCAATCTTGCCGAGCTCGCGCTGGAACTCGAATTCGTTCACCGCAGCGATGTTCGCGAGGAGGTTGTCCGGGCTGACCTTGAGGTTCGAGTAGTCGCGCCACTTGACCGGGTACCCGATCTTTGGTGTGAACTTGTCGAGCTTCTCGATGGCTTTCGCCCTCGTCGCCGGCGTCATCCATTCGAGGTCGGTGATGCTGGCGCGGTATGCCTCGATCAGGTTCGCCACGAGGATGTCCATCGCCGCCTTCGCGCCCTTCGGGAAGTGCCGCTCGACGTAGGTTCTACCGACGGCTTCGCCGAGCGAACCCTCCACGAGGGAGACGCCGCGCTTCCAGCGCGCGCGAAGCTCCGGTGTGCCGGTGAGGGTCTTGCCGTAGAAGTCGAAGTTGGCATTGACGAACTCGTCGCTGAGATAGCCGGCGTTGGAGCGGATGACCTGCCAGCTCATCCAGTCCTTCCAGGCCTCGAGGCGCTCGGCCGTGATGAGGTCGGGCAGTGCATCGAGAAAGCTCGGCTGCCGTACGACGATGTCCGTGAAGGAATTCTTCGGTGCGTCGATCCCGTCGAGCCAGGGCTGGAGCGCGAGTCCCTTCGCCGCCGCTGCGGTCTCGATGTCTTTCCAGCTGGTGAGGTTGTACGTCGCCTCACTGTCGCGCGAGCGCACGTTGTCCCAGTGCTGGGCCGCGAGGTCCGTCTCGAGCGCGTAGATGCGCTTGGCGCGCTCGCCCGGCCTGTCGAGACCCGCCAGCCCGAGGATGGTCGTCAGGTATTCGACGTATTTTGTGCGGATCTCGGCGAACTTCTCCTCGCGGTAGTAAGACTCGTCGGGCAGACCGAGCCCGGCCTGTTCGAAGAAGACCAGGTAGCGCTCCGGATCACCCGGGTCGTTGTCGATGAAGAGCTGGAAGAAGCCGCTCGTGCCGCGGCGCTCGAAGCGACCAGCGGTCGCAAGCAGCGCCCCGACGGTAGAGATCGCATCCACCTCGTCGAGCAGCGGCTTCAGCGGGCGTGCGCCGAGCTGCTGGATGCGCTTCTCATCCATGAAGCTCGTGTAGACGTCACCGAACTTGCGCTCCTCGGTGCCCGCCTCGGCCGATGAGGCCTCCTCGATGATCTCCCGCACCGCCTTCTCGGCCTCTTCGGCGAGCAGGTAGAAGGAGCCGTACCGGGCCTTGTCCGATGGGATCTCCGTGCGCTCGATCCACTTGCCGTTGACGTGACGGAACAGGTCGTCCTGCGGGCGGATCGCCGGGTCGAGTTCGTCGGTGTGGATGCCGGAGGTTTTCGTGGCGTCTTCGCTCATGGCCTAAGCCTAGGCTGATCGCATGAGCAATCTGAGGGCGCTGATCATCGGCGGTAACGGCATCATCAGTTCGTCAGTGACCCGTCTCGCGGTAGAGCGAGGCTTCGACGTGACGCTGGTTAATCGAGGCCTCAGTACCAGGCGTCCTCCGATCGAGGGGGTGCGCTCGCTGACGGGCGACGCCGACGACGCGGCCTCTCTCGCTGCGGCGATCGGCACCGAGCAGTTCGATGTCGTCGCCAACTTCCGGTCCTTCCTGCCAACGCAGGTAGCGAAGGACATCGAACTCTTCGGCGGGCGTACGGGGCAGTACATCTACATCTCTTCGGCCTCGGCCTACCAGAAGCCGGTCGCCCACCTTCCCATCACCGAATCGACGCCGCTGCGGAACGACTTCTGGCAGTACTCGCGTGACAAGATCGCGAGCGAGGATGCGCTGGTCGCCGCCTACCGCGAGGGTGGTTTCCCGGTCACGATCGTGCGCCCATCTCACACCTACGATCAGACGCTGATCCCGATCGAGGGCGGCTGGACCGCCATCGATCGCATGCGTCGCGGCGTGCCCGTGCTGGTGCACGGTGACGGCACATCCCTCTGGACGCTGACCCACGCGCGCGACTTCGCGGTGGGGTTCGTCGGCCTGATGGGAAATCCGGTCGCGGTCGGCGATGTCTTCCAGATCACCTCGAATTTCGTCTACCCGTGGGACGCGATTTTCCGAATGCTCGGCCGGGCGGCGGGAGTCGACCCGACGCTCGTGCACGTCGCATCCGAGACGATCGCCGCGGTCGTTCCGGAATGGGGCCCTGGTCTTCTGGGCGACAAGTCCCACTCCGTCATCTTCGACAACGCGAAGCTGCGATCGGTCGTGCCCGACTTCAACCCGACCACCACGTTCGCGCAGGGAGCGCAGGAAATCGTCGAGTGGTACGACGCCGACGAATCGCGCAGGGTGGTCGACGCCGATGTGAACGCGTCGATCGAGGCAGTTCTCGCTCACGCCTAGCGCGGAGCCGGTCCCGTCGTGTCGCCGACGTGGAACACGGTGTCGAAGGTGACGGGCTTTGGCTCCTCGCCGGCGAGCATCGCCACGATCGCTCGTCCCGCAGCACGACCCTTCTCCACGGCTGGCTGGATCATGGTCGTCAGGTCGTAACCGGATTCGATGTGCGCGCCATCGAACCCCACCACGCTCACATCCCCCGGCACCCGCAGCGCGAGCTGCTCGGCGGCACGGATGACGCCGATGGCGAGCAGGTCGCTCTGGGCGATGACCGCTGTGGGCCGCTCCGGACCATCCAGGACCGCGATGCCGGCCTGGATCCCCGCCTCGATCGAGCTCGCGGATGCGACGTAGCCGTCAAACGAGTCGTAGACGGCTCCGACGCCGAGCAGGCGCTGGATGCTGACCTCGGCCGTCGCCCGGTCGCGCCAGTCCGGCATCAACGGCCCGGCCAGGTGAGACTGCTCCAACGGGAGAGTCACGACCGCGACTCGGGTGTGACCGAAATCACGGAGGTGCTGAGCGATGCTGGCCGACGCGTCATGGTTTCGAAGGTCAATGGCAACGACGCCATCCATGTGCGGAGCTTCCACAGCGACCATGGGCATGCCCCGCTGGCGGAGGATGGCGACCGATTCATTCAGACGAGTGCTGCAGCCGATCAGCACGACGGCATCCATCGGTGCTGAGGCGATGCCCAGGTTGTCGCCGCCCGTCTCGGTGAGCAGCAGGAGTCCGGCTCCGGTTGTGCCGGTCTCGTCGGCCAGCCCATCGAGCATGGCGATGTTCATGGGGTCGCGGAACGCGTCGCGCACCCGCTCCTCCATCACGACGCCGATAATCCCCGAGCGTCCGCGTCGGAGGGATTGCGCGCGAGGATCGGGTCCGCCGTAATTGAGCTGTTCGGCGGCGGCAAACACCTTCGCTCGCGTCGCGTCGGCGACGGGGCCGGCACCGCTGAACGCCAGGGATGCCGTCGAGCGCGAGACGCCGGCGAGCGCGGCGACGGCAGCGAGGTTGGGCCTGCCCCGGCCGCCACTTGCCTCTGCGCTCATGGGTTGATAGCTTAGTCGAATCGATCCGATCGAATCGATTCGACTTTATTTCACGTCACCCACTTTTTCTCGGAGTACCGCATGTCATCGACCGTCGCGCACGCTCGCGCCAAGCGCCCCGTCGGCCCAGGCGTGAACGCCTGGCGCAACGCGCTGTTCATCGTGTTCGGCGCCTGCGGAATCTCATTGGCCAGCATCGCGGCGCGCATCCCGACCATCAGCCTGGCACTGTCGCTGAGCACCGGCGAGGTTGGTGTGCTGCTCGCCGCGATGGCGGTCGGGTCGATCATCGGACTCGCCGCGTCCGGCCACATCGTGTCGATCTTTGGAGCGCGCCGCACGATCATGGCCGCATTCACGACTCTGAGCGTCGCGCTCGTAGCGGCCGGTTTCTCCATCGCCGCCGTCGGCTCCTTCCCCCTGGCGTTCGCGTTCCTCATCGTCCTCGGGGCCGCGATGGGAACCTGCGACGTCGCAATGAACGTGTCCGGCGCGGCCAACGAGCGCGCGATCGGGCGCACCGTCATGCCGCTCTACCACGCGGGCTTCAGCGTCGGCACGGTCATCGGTGCCGGCCTCGGATCGCTGTTCGAATCCGTGCGTGTGCCCCTGCAGTACCACCTGCTTGGTCTCGGCATCCTCGAGGTCGCGGCGGTGCTCATCGCATCCCGTTTCCTGCTCTCCGAGACCGCCGTCGCGGCGGGCGAGGAGGCACATCCGGCGACAACCTGGCGGTCGCGGCTTGCGATCTGGCGCGACCCGCGAACGATCCTCATCGGGCTCGTCGTACTGGGCTTCGCCTTCACCGAAGGCTCGTCGAACGACTGGCTCGCGTACGCCATGGTTCACGGCCACGGCACCAACCGGGCAATCGGTGCCGCGGTCTACGGTGTCTTCGTAGTCGCGATGACGATTGGCCGGCTGTCGGGGGTTCGACTCCTCGATCGCTTCGGCCGCGTTCCCATGCTTCGCGCAACCGGCGCTCTCGCCGCCCTCGGCCTGTTGCTCTTCATCTTTGTACCCGTGTTCTGGGTGAATATCGTGGGCGTCGTGTTCTGGGGACTCGGGGCATCCCTCGGTTTCCCGGTCGGGATGTCCGCGGCCGCCGACGATCCGCATAAGGCGGCCGCGCGAGTCAGCGCCGTCGCCAGCATCGGCTACGTCGCGTTCCTCGTCGGGCCGCCCTCGATCGGATTCCTGGGCAACCAGTTCGGCATCCTGAACGGGCTGCTGCTCGTACTCGTCCTGGTCGCGATGGCCAGCATCGTCTCCTTCGCGACGCGGAACCCCGCAGCAGTTGCGGAGGAGACCCCGCGGCGTGTCGCCCCATAGGACGACCGCGACCGGCGTGGTCACCTCCGCAACTGTTCAAACTAGGCTGGGCGCGTGCGTCTCGTCGTTGCCCGTTGCTCCGTTGACTACGCCGGACGACTCTCCTCGCACCTCCCGCTCGGCACCCGACTGCTGGTGTTGAAGGCCGACGGCAGCGTGCTCGTGCACGCCGACACGCTCTCCTACAAGCCGCTCAACTGGATGAGCCCGCCCTGCGTCACGACCGTCATCGAACCGGATGATGACCTGCGCGAGGCGGGGGTAACGGAGGTCTGGAAGGTCGCTCAGACCAAGACCGCGGACATCCTCGTGATCTCGATCCACGAGATCCTGCACGACTCGAGCCACGAACTCGGCCTCGACCCCGGCCTCCAGAAGGATGGCGTCGAAGCCGACCTTCAGAAGCTCCTCGCCGAGCAGATCGAACTCCTCGGGGACGGTCACCGTCTGGTGCGCCGCGAGTACATGACAGCGATTGGACCAGTCGACATCCTCGCGACCGACGCGAATGGTGGTTCGGTGGCGGTCGAGATCAAGCGTCGCGGCGACATTGACGGCGTGGAGCAGCTGACCCGCTACCTCGAGCTGATGAACCGCGACCCGCTGCTGCAGCCGGTGAGGGGCGTGTTCGCCGCGCAGGAGATCAAGCCCCAGGCCCGCACACTGGCCGAGGATCGCGGCATCCGCTGCCTGCTCCTCGACTACGACGCGATGCGCGGACTCGACGACGCCCACCAGAGGCTGTTCTGATGGGGGCGCCGTTCACGTGCATCCTCTTCGACCTCGACGGCACCATTATCGATTCGGCGCCCGGAATCACAGCGACGCTCGCGTACACGTTCGAGACGATGGGGCTACCCGTTCCATCGCCCGCGGATCTTCTCGGGTATGTCGGGCCGCCCATCCTCGACTCGTTCCGCGATCGCGCCGGGATGTCGCTGGGCGAGGCGGCGGAGGCGCTCACGATCTATCGTCCGCAGTATCTCGAACGCGGCGCTCTCGACTCGAGTGTGTTTCCCGGCGTTGCGGATGTCGTGCGGGCGGTGCACGCGGCCGGCATCCCGATGTCGCTGGCAACCTCGAAGCCCGAGACTCCGGCAACGCTCATGCTCAGCCACTTCGGGCTCCTCGACCAGTTCGACATCATCACGGGAGCGTCGGACGACGAGGTGCGCAGTTCCAAGCAGGATGTCGTCGCCGAGGCGCTTCTCCGCCTGACCGCCTTCGGGGCCGACCTCTCGCGGCCGGTACTCGTAGGAGATCGCGAACACGACGTCGAGGGTGCGACCGCCAACGGAGTGCCGACAATCTTCGTCGACTGGGGCTACGGATCCCCGGCGGAGCAGGCGGGAACGATAGCGGTCGCCCACACCCCGGCCGAACTGCAGCGGCTGCTGCTCGGCTAGTCGATCCTCGCGTGGGCCCGCGGACAGATCATGCGGGTCGGCACGGTCGCGGTGCCGCGCTGGAACTCGTGCTCATCCATCCGCGCCCCACACAGCGGACAGGGTTTCGGCCCGGTCGGCGGCAGAGGCGGTTCGTCGTACGGGCCGAGCGCGGGTGGCCCGAGATACGGGAACAGGGCTCGGTTGAGCCGATCGACCCACGACAGCTTGTCTTTCACGACAGTTCCTTAGTAGACAGATACTTTGTGCACTAATGGTTAGTGTAAGCCTTATGCTGTGATCATGGCTAATCCGGACCCACTCGCCCTCGACCGGCAGGTCTGCTTCGCCCTCGCCGCGACCTCGCGCACGGTGATCGGGCTGTACCGCCCGGTGCTCGAACCGCTTGGCCTGACGCATCCGCAGTACCTGGTGATGCTCGCCCTGTGGGAGCACAGCCCGCGCACCGTGCGAAACATTGGCGACGCGCTCGCCCTCGAGCCGGCTACGCTATCGCCGCTGCTCAAGCGACTCGAGGCGGCCGGTCTCGTGACCCGGTCGCGCAAGGTCGACGACGAGCGCTCGCTCGATGTCGAACTGACGCCCGCCGGTCGAGCGCTGCGAGCCCAGGCCGAGAAGGTTCCCGGCCAGATCGTCGAGAGGCTCGGGATGCCCGTCGCCGAACTCGAGGCAACGCGCGACGCGCTCACTCGCCTGCTGGCTGCCGCCAGCTAGTGCGCCGGGAACGCCTTGCCGGGGTTGAGGGTGCCGGCAGGATCGAGCGCATCCTTGATCGACCTGTGCATGGCGACCACACGAGGACTCAGCTCCTCGCGCGCACCAGCCAGCTTCAGTAGACCCACTCCGTGCTCGCCGGTGACCGTCCCGCCGAGGGCGAGGCAGTCCTCCACGATCTGGTCGAACGCCTGCTTCGACCGCGCTTTCGCCTCGTCGTCTCCGACGGGCGCGATGATCAGCGGATGCAGGTTGCCGTCCCCCGCGTGCGCGATGTTTGCGATGACGACACCGTGCGCGAGAGCGGTGGACTGGATACGCTGCAACATCTCGGGCACCGCCGACCGCGGCACGCAGATGTCTTCGGTGAGCACCGGCCCGAGCCGTTCGAGCGCCGGGTAGGCGAGCCGCCGCGCCAGGAAGAGTCGATCGACTTCGGCCTGATCGGTGGCCCGCTCCACGCTGACGCCGCCCGCGTCGGCAAAGATCGTCGCGATCCGGTCGGCGAGCGCTTCGCCGGATGCACCGGTCTCGTCCACCTTTGCGAGGAGCAGCGTGTCCGCATCCGCCGGCAGGCCGAAGTGTTGCCATTCCTCGACCGCGCGCAGGCACGTGCGGTCGATCAGTTCGAGCGCCGCCGGGATGATCCCCGCGCGCGACACCTCGGCCACCGCGGTCCCCGCCGCGCCCAGCGAGGGGAAGTAGCCGATGATGGCTCGTTCCTCGCGCCCCGCAAGCGGCAGGAGTTTGACCGTCACCTCGGTGATGATGCCCAGGGTTCCCTCCGAGCCGACAAGCAGCGAGGTCAGGTCGTATCCCGTGACGCCCTTCGCCGTCCGACGACCGACCCGCACGATTTCGCCATCCGCGAGGACCGCGGTGAGGCCGAGCACGTAGTCGCGGGTGACGCCGTACTTCACGCAGCAGATGCCGCCGGCATTGGTCGCCGCGTTGCCGCCGATAGTACTGATCGCGTAGCTCGCCGGGTCAGGTGGATACCAGAGCCCGTACCCGGCGACCGTCTCCCGGAGCTGGTTGTTGATCACGCCTGCCTGGGCGATCGCATACCGCTCGTCGACGTTGACCTCGACGATCAGGGTCATCCGCTCGAGGGAGAGGACGATCGAATTCTCGATGCTATTGGCGCCGCCGCTCAGGCCCGTCCCGGCGCCGCGGGGAACGACTCGCACGCCGTGCTTCGCCGCGGTCGAAACGACCACGGACACGTCGTCTGTCGTCTCGGCAAACACGACGGCAATGGGCGCGATGTATGGTGCCCATTCCGCGTCGTCGTGGGCGTAGCGCTCGGTGGTATCCGAATCGTCGGCCAGCTGGTCGGCCCGTAGGCGTTCTCGAAGGCGGTCGACGAGGTCGTCACTGTGCGCAGCGTTCACGCCTTCGAACCTACGCCGGATGTGCCGACAGCAGTTCGGTGAGCTACCGCGCGAGCGATTCCACGACCGCACCAAAGCGCCCGGGCAACGCTGCGGACAGGGGCACGATGGCTCGCCGGAGCGGCGAGGTCGCGAACCGGACGAGGGCTGTGGTCGTGCTCCGGAAGTCCCGGGTGATCCGACTCCACTCGCGTTCGTAGCGCTGCGGTTCATCCGCGACAATGCAGCTCACTGCGGCGAGCGCCTGCGCGAACCCGAGCCGCAACCCCTCGCCCGTGATTGCATCCACGTATCCGGACGCGTCACCGACGAGCAGTACTCGTCCCCTCGTGCGCGCGCTCGTCCGTTGTCGGAATGGGCCGGCACCTCGACGCGAACTCGCGGTCGCCGCTTCCGCCAGTCTCGCCGCGAGCTCGGGGATGTCGGCTATCGCCCCATCGAAGTCGGTGTGCTGCGCGCCGAGCATGGCCACACCGACCTCGTTCGCGGCGATGGGCGTCACGTAGATCTCCGCCTTGCGCCCGTAATGGATCTCGACGGTGTCGCCCCATGGCGCAATCGCGTAGTGCTGGCGGATACCGTATCGACGGCCGCGGGCGGGCGCGGGCCTGGCCAGCCCGACGAGATGCGCGACGGTCGAGTGGAGTCCGTCGCACGCGAGGAGATAGCGCGCCGCGATTCCGGCCACCCGAACCTCATTCGCGTCCTGCTCGATGGAGTCGACCTTCGCGTGGATGCGCAGAACACCGACTTCCTCAGCGCGTTTCGACAGTGCGTCGTGCAGCGCCAGTCGTCGCACACCCCGGCCGGGAGAACCCACGAACCGATGACTGACGGATCGCGTGCCCTGGTTGTAGGTGATGCCCATAATGGGCATCCCCTCCGGGTCGACACCCAGTTCCGCGAGCAGCGGCAGGGCTCCGGGCATCAGCCCTTCACCGCACGCCTTGTCGATCGTCCCATCGCGCTGCTCGATCAGGGTGACGGTCAGTCCGGACAGCCGCGCCGAGATCGCGGCAACGAGCCCGACGGGTCCGCCGCCGACGATTGCTACATCCACCCGATCCATTTTCGAAACGTAACACCGCCGGCCGGGTGCGCGGCGTGTCGCATCCCGCAGTAGTGTGCATTGCGCAGTAGTGTGGTGTCCGTTGATGGGAGTGCGAATGGATTCGACCCAGTTACTCAAGGGCGTGCTGGACGTCGCGGTGCTCGCCGCGATCCAGGACGCGGATGGATACGGCTACGACGTCGTGCGACGACTCCGAACAGCGGGTCTCGAAGACATCGGCGACGCCTCCGTATACGGAACGCTTCGCCGCCTCTACAGTTCGGGCGCTCTGACGAGCTACGTCGTCCCATCCGACGGCGGGCCGCACCGCAAGTACTACGGCATCAACAGCCAGGGGCGCGCAATGCTCGCGGAGCAGCGCGCGGACTGGGCGGCGTTCGCCGCCACCATGGACGGCTTGCTCGATCCGAGCACGGCACCGGTAGTTCGCAAGATTGGGGAGAAACGATGACGACGACGAGCCTTCACCCGGTGGATGATTTCGCTCAAGCGGTTCGGTCGGCACTCGCCGACCTCCCCGCCGAAGAGGTCGAGGACCTCACCGACGGACTCGAGGCGGACCTCGCCGAGCGCGCGGCCGACGAGGAGAATCCGGACTTCGGCGACCCGATCACCTACGCCAACGAGCTTCGTTCGGCGGCGGGCCTGCCGCCGCGGGCGGCTTTTCGACCCCCGGGCCTCGATGGAGTGTTCGTAACGACATGGAACGACCTGGTACGTGGGCTCCGAGACCTCTATTCGCACCCGTTCATCGCGCGGATCGGCGCCTTTTTCATCTCCCTTCGCCCGATTTGGTGGCTGGTGCGGGCGTGGGCGTTCTACGGAGTACTGGTCTGGATCTTCAGCGTGCCATCGTTCCAACTCAGTCCGCTGACGTTTGTGGTCGCAGTCGGCACCCTGGTCCTGAGCGTTCAGTGGGGGCGCGGCAAGTGGCTACCTCGGATGTGGATGCGAAAGGCGCTCCTGGGGGTGAATATCCTGCTCGTCGCGCTCACGCCCGTGATCCTCATCGCCACGCTCTCTGGATTCAGTTCGCAGATGGATGCCGCCTATGCCAGTGGCGCCAACGATGGGGAACACGAGCAGAACGGGCTCGTCTACAACGGTCGTTCGATCTCGAACATCTTCGCGTATGACGCCGACGGGAACCCGCTCAAGCAGGTGCAGCTGTACGACCAGACGGGTCGTCCGCTCTATACGGTGGATGGCGCTGAGGAGCTCATGTCCAACTTCGGCCCGCCCTACCTGGTGCCATTCGCGGGCAAGCACGGTCGCGGCGGCTGGAACGTCTATCCGCTCGGCTTCGTCACGCAGAACCAGCTAAACGACGACGGTGCGCCGAAGAAGGGAGCGAAGTCGTCACCATCGACACTGAACGACCTGCTGGTGCCACCGCTGCACAACGCGACGCAGCCACCCACTCCGACACCGGCCGCTACGCCGACGGCACCTCCGACGCCGCCGGCGACGCCGAGCCCGACCCCGACGAACTAGCGAGAGCCTTCAGCGCGCGGTTTTCGGTCGGGATGCGGAACCCGAGCAGCAGGATCGCGTTCAGAACGGTGAAGGCGATCGCGGTAATCCAGGCCGTGTAGACGAGGGGGAGGGCGATGCCCTCGACGGCGACGATCACATAGTTGGGGTGATGCAGCCACGAGAAGTGGTAGGGCCCTCGCCGGACTCGACCGAGTCCCGGCACGACGATAACCCGAGTGTTCCACTGGTGGCCGAGGGTGGCGATGATCCACCAGCGCCCGGCCTGGCAGAGCAGCGCGACGCCGAGCATCGGCCACCCGAGCCAGGGCAGGAAGGGGCGGTGCAGCAGGAACACTTCGGCGAGCGCCCCGAGCAACAATCCGAAATGCAGCGCGACCATCCATGGGAAGTGTCGTTGACCAGATTCCACGCCACCGCGCTCGACCGCCCATTTCGCGTTGCGCGTCGAGACGATCACCTCGGCAAGGCGTTCGCCGCCCGTCAACAAAATAAAGACGAGGTAGAGATACAAGCGCCTAGCCCCAGTTGAGGAGCACGAATTCGGCGCTGACGCCGGGACCCACCGCGAACAGCAGGCCCGTCGAACCGGACGGCTGCTCAAAGCCAGCCGCGAGCACGTGCAGGACGGACGCGGACGACAGGTTGCCGACGCGAGCGAGCGACTCGTAGCTGAGCGCGAGCGCATCATCCGAGAGTCGGAGCGAGTCGGCGAAGGCCTCGAGGATGCGCGGTCCGCCCGGGTGAGCGAGCCAGGTGTCGATGTCGGGCTGGCTGAGCCCGTTGTCGGCCAGGAAGCTGGCGACCCCGAGGGGGAAGTGCTTGCCGATGACGTCTGCGACCTCGGAGGTAAGGACGATCTCGAAACCCGTCTCGCCGACGTTGAATCCGATCACGCCCTCGCTGTCCGGGTATACCGCGCTGCGGGTGTCGACCACGGTCGGGCCAGCCTGGCTCCGGTTCTCGCCGACCATCACGACGGCGGCGGCTCCGTCGCCGAAGAGGCCGCTCGCGACGAAGTTCGCCATCGACTCGTCGTTTCTCTGGAGGGTGAGCGAGCAGAGCTCGACGGCGAGCAGCACGCCGACCTCATCCGGATGCCCGACCAGGTAGTCGTGAACGCGGGCAATGCCTGCGGCGCCGGCCACGCATCCCAGCCCGTACGACGGAATGCGCTTGATGTTGGGTCGCAGGCCGAGCCTCGAGATCAGCAGCCCGTCGATGGATGGCGCCGAGATTCCCGTGACCGAGGTGAAGAGCACGAAGTCGACATCGGCCGCAGTCAGACCGCAGTCATCCAGGGCCTTCGTTAGTGCTCTCGCGCAGAGGTCGGTCGCCGCCCGGATGAAGAGCTCATTGGTCTCGGTAAACGTTCCGAGATTGCGGTAGCGCTCGATCGGAAGGACCGTGTGACGAGTCTCGATGCGACTGTTCGCGTGGACGCGCTCGAGGACCGCGCGATGCGCGTCGCCGGGCGCGAGCAGGGGTGCGACCTCGGCCGTGATCTCGGCCTGCGTATAGCAATAGTCGGGGACGACCGGTGCAACTGCCGCAATCCGGGTCATTTTCTGAACCTAGCACGCGGTTTCGGCATGGTGACGGTTCGGTTCATGGCTTCCCATCACCCCGGGATTCTGGTAGACGCGGCCCGGTTTTGGGCGGCGGATATCGCTACCTAAAGAACAACGAGTGCGACCCGGTCCTGGTTCACCACGAAACCGATTGGCGATCAGCCGTCGATTTTCGGCGGTGCCGTTTTGTCGTCGGCGGACCCCGTCGGCGCCGCGTCGATGTCGTCGTGATATGTGGTCGGCGCCGGCGGAAGGGTGGTCGACTGGCCGGTGAGGTTCGCGGGGTGCGGCACCTGGCGAGCCGTCGAGAACGCGCGTCCGAGAATCCGGAACGACCCCAGTGCTCCGAACACGAAGACCAGGACGATCGAGAGAACGTCCTCCTTCACGAGGACGCCGAACTTCGAGCCGAACTGCGTCCAGAAGTCCGGGTAGCCCAGGTTGCCCAGGTGTCCAAGGCCGCCAGCGAAGTCGATGACGAGGGAGAGCCAGAGTCCCAGTGCGAGCGTGACAACGACGATAAGGGTGACGGTCCACGCTCCCACTCGCGAAACGAGGCCGCCCGACCCGCGACGGTAGAGCCAGAACGCGCTGAACGCGACCAGGAATCCAACAATCGACGCCACGAAACCGATGCTCCAGAGCAGAACGAGCGCCGCAACGCCGACGGGGATCGCGAGCAGGGCCAGCAGGCTGCCGCCGAGAACGTTCTCGGGCTGGGCCTGCGTGGGTGTGGTCGATCCGGTCATTGCTGGTCCTCGCGATCTGACTCTGAGGCTCTCACCCTATAAGAGCGGCTTGCGAGCGCCTAAGGAGCGCTGAGGCCGAGGCCGTTGCAGAAGGCGTCGGCGGACTCGTCCGAGTTCGGTTTGCGGAACACCGAAACGGTGAGGTCGTTGCGGAGGCACACCTGCAGATGAGGAACCGGGAAGGGCCCGGGCCCGTTCGTTCGGTTGAAGATCCCGGCCTTCCACGCGGCCTCGCAGATGAACAGCGCGTTCGCGACCCTGGTCTTCGGGTCGCCGGATCCGGGAATCGACTCCGACTTCGCCTGTCCGGGGAGCGCCAGCTGGGTGACGCGCGCGCTCGTCGTACTCCCGTCGTAGCAGTACGCGAACTTGCTTTGCTGCGTCGGACTGGCGATCGTGCCCGCCGCGATGCCCGCTCCAGCCACGACCAGTACCGCGGCAACCGCGACGAGGCGGTGACGCAATACGCGGCGACGATGGCGAGCGTCGATTCGTTCGAACAGTTGCCCCTCGATGCGGGTGAAATCGGCGGCGCTCGGAAGCTCGGAGTTCTGATCCATCCTTAGTCCCCCTTCAGCAGCGAGATCTCGGAGCGCAGTCGCGCACGAAGTCGGGACAGTCGGTTGCGGACCGCGCCGTGTGAAATTCCGAGCTGACGCGCGGCCTCCTTATAGGAGAGGTTGCCGACGAGGCACAGCCAGAAGATCTCCTGGTCCACCAGTGGCATGAGGGCCATGACCTCCTCGATGTGCTGGCGGGCCTCATTCGCCACCGCCGCGTTCTCCGGCGCGAGCGAGCGGTCCAGGATGTCGGAGTTCTCATCCAGGGGATCGCGCCGTTTCCGCGCCTCGGACCGACGCCGATTGAGAGCGAGGTAGCGGGCAGTGGTTACTAACCACGGCAGCGTGGACTCTCCCACCAACTCGATGGTTGCTCGCTTCTCCCACATCGTCATGAAGGCGTCCTGCATGACCTCTTCGGAGTCGGCCCGAGACTGGAGAACGCCGAAGGCGGCCCAATAGACCGACTGCATCTGCTGTCGGAATATCTTTCGGAACGCCTCGCGGTCCCCGGCCTGAACCCGGTCGAACAGGGCGCGTTCGTCGGCGCTAGCAGCCACCGACAGAAGGCTCAGTGAATCCACCCCCACGCTCACCCCCCTCGGCTCGGATAGGACCGTTACTGAAGAGTGTGCGCGAGACCCCGAAACGTCTCACGGAAACCTCACTTTTTTTGCACGAACTTGACGCAGTGTGCGCGCAAGGCAATTCGTCTCAAACGAGCCCTCCGGACGGCGTGTCGCTCCGGGCCGCCTTGCCGCGCTTCTTTGCCGCCTGTTTGCATGATGCTCTATTCGCTTTCTGGGAGCGAAGTGAACGGAAGTCTGACTCATGAATAGAAAACAATCAATCCTCATGTCAACGCTCGGAACGGTCACGCTGGTGGCGGCCTTCACCGTAACAGGCGGGGCGGCAGCAAATGCCGTGACGCCGGTCGCGCAATCGCCGGACCAGTCGACCCAAACGTGCTGGCTGGATGTGTCCACCCTGCAGAGCCTCTGCGTGCCGACCGGCGATGACCTCATTGCCGCCGTCCGGGACGAAGCCGGGGTGACCATCTCTGCACCCGCCGGGACCGACATCGGCGGCGTCACCGTCACGGCGGGACGCCTCCAGGCATCGCTGTTCGCCGCAGCGACACCGGCCTCGGCGACGATCGTGAGCGGGATCTTCGACGACGTGAACTACGGCGGCGGCTCGCTGTATTTGACGGCACCGAGTGCCGGATGCAGCTGGTCGATCTCGAACCTGGGATCATTCGGGTGGAACGACCGCGCGTCATCGTTCAAGAGCTTCGCGGGCTGTAAGACCGCGCTGTATCAGAACATCAGCTACGGCGGCACCCACATCGGCTACGCCACGAACGAGGCATCGTTCGGGTCGTTCAACGACCAGGCCAGCTCGTGGAAGACCGAATAGCCAGTTAGGCAAACGGAAGCGGCGCCGACCCTGGGAAAGGTCGGCGCCGCTTCTTTTGGTTTCGATCCGCGTGCTGCTTTCGCAGCGCGCTACTCAGTCAGCGCTAATGCCGACCCGCTGCGAGGAGGGTCAACAGCCCGTAGGTCAGTCCGCCGATCCCGGTCACGTTGTCGTAACCGTTCGCGGTCGTGAGCGACGTGTCCCTGTCGAGCGTGATCAGCCAGCTGTTACCCGAAACCTTCGAGTCGTAGGCCAGCGCGATCGGCGGGTTCGCGTGCTTCACGTCACGGAACGACCCGGGCAGGATGCGGTCCAGCCCGTACAGCGTCGGGTTCGAGAATCCGATCGCCGAGTGGGTTGCCTGCTGCACGATGGCGATCTGTGCCGCGACGAGCGGGGACGCGAGCGATGTTCCGCCGTACGTCACCGTCTGGTACGGGCCGGTGTTGGCCGCGACCGGGTTGGTGTCATCCAGGATCGGACGGTAGCCGATCTGGTAACCCGTGTACGGGTCGGCGTCCGCCGCGATGTCCGGTGTGACCCGGAATCCCTTCGACAGCGAGTTCGGAACGACGCCCTTCTGGTACGCCGGCTCCTTGTAGACCGCACTCGTGCCACCACCGGCGCCACCGACGAACATCGAGCCCGGAAGCGGCTCGGCGTACGCGTTGGTTCCGCCGTTGTTGACGATCTGGTCGAACTGGTCGCCCCAGCCGGTCTCGAACGCGATGTTGCCGGTCTTGCCGATACCGAGGCTGGTTCCACCAACGCTGGTGACCCACGGGTCGGTGTCGGGGAACGACGGACCCGGGTCGAGCCCGAGGACGGTCAGGTCGCCATCGTCGCCCGACGAGAAGTACTCGCCGATACCCTCGCCGGCCGCCTGCACGTAGAGTGCGTTCTCACCCGCGAGCACATCGGTCGGAATCGCTTCACCGGCATCGCTGTAGCTGTTGCTGACGATGTTGGCGAGCTTGTTGTCGAGGATGGTCGAGGTCGCGATGTCGAGTCCGCCACCGCAGTTGTAACCACCGACGTACAGGATGTTGGCTCCCGACGCGAGGCCGTGCACCGACTCCACGTCCAGCGTCTGCTCGGTCTGCCATCCGCTCGGATCCTGGCAGGCGTCCTGGTCGGCGAAGGAACTCGTCGGCGGAACGATCTGGCTGTACTGTCCCGGACGCAGCGTCGGCTCACCCGCGTTCGCGGAGAAGGTGTTGACGTCGTTCACGATCGTCGGCGACGCATACGCGTCAATGATGGCGACCGTCTGGCCGGCACCGTTGACTCGCGCATTGGCGAGCGACTGCACGCCGTACGCCGAGCGGAGCTGGGACGGCGCGTATCCACAGTTGTTCGTGTCGACTGTCGTCGTGCCGTAGGCCGGCGGAACGGTCGCGGTGTACTGGCCCATGTAAGCCGAGCACGGTGCGGCGATGACCGGCGTGTTGATCGTCGGGGTCTGCTTGGCAAAACTCTGCGGACCCTTCGGCGTAGGGATGTCTCCCTGCGCGATCGAGTTCGTGTGAGTGAGAAGTCGGCCCTGGTCAATCGACACAGCAGAAACGAGCGAGCCGATCGCGGTCGGAAGCGACGGTGCTACCGACGGCGCGATGAGCTGTTTTCCACCGTAGTTGTAGGTCTTGAGGCTCGAAGAGAAGATCGTGTTGAGCTGGTCAGCCGTTCCGCGGAACACCACATACTCGCGGCTCTTCGGAACGGAGATGATTTTCACACCCTGCGACTTCAGGTAGTTGACCAGCGTGTTGGATGCGGACTTGGACGGTGAGAACCGTGCGATCCACGCATCCGGGCTGAGTGGGTGGCGATACTGCCGTGACAGCGGTGACGACACCGCGGCGGCGAGCGCCTCCGCCCCCGCTTCGTCGCGGAGCGGCAGATACACCTCGCCCTCAATGGATGTGTCCGCAGCTGGTGCGCCCGAAACATCTGCGGTCGTAGCCCACGCTGGCTTCGATCCCGCGAACGTGGTGCGATCCGCGGCCGACGCCGAGCCCGCACCGATGAACGACATTCCGATAAGTGTTGCAACTCCCGCAGTTATAGCGGCGGCCCGTCTAAGGAGCCGTGGTGAATACGTGGTCATGTCACTTCCTTCCCCGAGATAGGACGCCATGTCTTTCATGGCGTCCTCCAATGACGCTAATAAGAAGCGCATGTGACCACAAGAGGGGTAGACAAGTCTCGCGACGATTCCCGCCCTAGGCTGTGGCAATGAAACCTCGGGGGCCGATATCGATACGACCGGCGACATCCGCAGACCTGCCGTTCCTCCGGGCCATGCTCGTCGAGACGGCGAACTGGGGCGGAAGGAACCGGACTTCGCTTGCGACCGTGGAGCTGGACCCGCACTCGTGGCGGTACCTGGACGGGTGGCAGCGCGCCGGAGATTTCGGGATGATCGCGCTCGACGGGGAGACGCCCATCGGTGCGGCGTGGGCACGCCCGCTGTCGGGACCCAGCGCGGGGTATGGATACGTGAGCGATGAGATTCCGGAGATCACGCTCGCCATCGATGGACGGTTCCGTAACCTCGGACTCGGCCGATTACTCCTTCTCGCTCTCACTGATAAGGCGAGGGAGCTGGGCGTTCCCCGCCTGAGCCTCAGTGTCGAAGACGGCAATCTCTTCGCAAGGCGGCTTTACGAGCGGCTGGGGTTTGCGGTGGTCGGACGCAACGGCGGCTCGGACACGATGCTTCTTACGCTGTCAGAGATGCCCACCGTTCCCGCCTCGGCCCGGGCGATCGCATTCCAGCCGCACAAGTGGCTTGGCCCCAAGGGCGGCTGGCTGGTCTTCCTCGGGCTGACGGTCTTCTGGCTGGCGAACGTCCTGTACGACCAGTTGGCGCTCCATCACGTCGGGCTCTCGCCGAACTCCCTGGTGCTCGGCGGTTTCGGGATGACTGCGGCGCTGGTCTATACGATTGCGTATCGTCTGCGGCTTTCGGAGGGGATTTCGGTCGTCCGGCTGCTGCTCGCGTTCATCCTCGGAGGCTTGCTGTCGACCGAACTCGCGATCCTGATCGAAGGGCCGCTCCTGTCCTTCGCGGTGGCCGGGAATCCGAACGGTGAGCTCGTCATCCGCTCCCTCGCCGGCGTTATCGAGGAACTCTGCAAGATCGTGACGGTCGTCATCTTCGCCCGGGGTCTGACGGTGAAAACGGCGCACTCGGGGCTAATGCTCGGCGGCGCGGTCGGGCTCGGCTTCGCTGCCTTCGAGGACATGCGTTACGCGGCCGCGAGCATCGCGCAGCCGGCGCTCGGGCTGAACCCGCTCGGCTCGGTGTTATCCGTCACCTTCGGCCGGGATCTCTTCGGACCTTTTGAACATCCGGTCCTCACATCGCTGCTCGCGGCGGCCCTGTTTGCCGCGACCGTGAACGGCCGCTACCGGATCACCCTCCGAGTTATCGGCGTTTATTTGGGGGTCGCGGTCGCTCACGGGCTTGTCGACTCGCTCCCCGGCCTCGTCGCTCTCACCGGCATGACGAGGCTGAGCGCGGAACTACTCGGTGGGCTGCTCTCGATCGTTGTCATCGCCGCGCTCGACGTGATCTGGCTGGTGTACTCCCGGCGGCTCCGGAAGCGGGTGCTCGAGGTCGATCCTCCGCCCGCCGTCGAAGTCGCTCCGGGCTAGGCCGTCCCCTCTCCGGTCGGGTCGGCCGCTTTCGGGTCGTCGAGGGACTCGCCGCCGACCGGTTCGCCGTTCCAGTGGGTCGCGGTCCAGCCATCAGCGGGCGACCCTTCGAGCACGATCATCCCGGTGTTGGGAAGGTCGTGTACCCGGCTGAATGCTTCGTCGATGTTGCGGGAGATAGCGGATGCCCAGGTGCGGATGGCAGCGCCGTGGCTGAAGACGGCAACCGTGCCGTCGTGGTCCGCGGCCGCAGCGCCGATCGCAGCGGTGAACCGCGCGAAGAACTCGTCCCCGCTTTCACCGCCCGGAACGCGGGCCGAGCTGTCCTGCCACCAAGACAGGATCGTTCCCATGTAGGCGCGTACGGAGTCCTTGTCGGATTTGCCCTCGAAGTCTCCAGAGGTGATCTCGCGAAAGCCGTCCGCGATCTGCACGTCCAGGTGGAGAGCGTCCGCCAGGGGTCGCGCGGTCAGGGAGGTGCGCTGCATGGTCGACGCGTAGATCGCTTCGATGCGTTCGCCCGCGAGCGCAGCCGGTATCGCGGCCGCCTGCTCGTCTCCGAGCTCCGTCAGGACGGGGCCGGGGATGAGCGTGCCGAGATCGCCCTTCACGTTGTCGATCGTCTGGCCGTGCCGGATAAGTAGGAGTCGCATCCCGTTCAGCCTAGGACTGGCAGGTGTCCGTACTCTGAACGATCACTCGGCCAATGCCGCGCTCGTGAGCGACCGCAGCACCGGCAGAACATCGGTCTCGAACCACGGGTTCTTCGCCTGCCACCGAAAGTTCAGCGGCGACGGGTGCACCAGCGGAATTCGTAACGGAATGAACTCCTCGAATGCGTGCACCGTCTCCGTCAGGGTGCGCTTCGCCTCGCCGCCGAGGTAGTACCGCTGCGCGTACGCACCGATCAGCACGGTGAGCCGGAGGCGCGGCAGCTCGGCGAGGATCCGTGGATGCCAGCGCCCGGCGAAATCGGGACGCGGTGGCAGGTCTCCGCTCGCGCCTTTGCCCGGGTAGTAGAAGTCCATCGGGAGCAGCGCCACCAGGTCGGGGTCGTAGAACTGATCCGCAGTCACACCCAGCCACTCGCGCAGCCGAATTCCGCTCGGATCGTTCCACGGGACCCCGCTCTCCTGCGCCCTGCGCCCTGCGCCCGGGCGCCTGGCCAATGATCGCGACCCGCGCACCCGCGCTCGCCGTGTACAGCGGCGAGTATCCGAGCTGCACCGCCCACGCATTCGAGGAGTCCGCCGTGATCTCGGCACGAAGCCGGTCCAATTTGCTCACGACCACATTCTGGACCGTAGTCTCGGAAGCATGAGCGATGGCATCCAAATAATCGAGACGGGAATCTCGGCGCAAATCGGCCAGTATGCGGACGCCGTCCGAATTCCCGCGGGCTACGACCAGATCGTGCTGTCCGGAACTCCCGGCCTCAGCCTCGACGGCACGCTGGCCAACGGGATCGAGGCCCAGGCCGAACAGGCCTGGCACAACATCGAGGCGATCCTGGCGGCGTCGGGCGCAGAGCTGTCGGACATCGTGAGTGTTCGCCAGTGGCTCCGCGACGAGAGCGACATCGCCGGCTACGTCTCCATTCGCAAGCGTTATGTGAAGCACAGCCCGACCTTCATGCTCGGCGTCGGCGTTGGACTGGTGCGACCCGAGTTCCTCGTCGAGGTCGAAGTGGTCGCCGCGGTACCCCCAACCACCTGATCGCTCGCTTGTCGCGCACACGCTCGAGTGCTCGACGGTTATGGTGACGGCGGGATGAAAACTTCGGCAGCTCGCATCGGCCTTCGCGTCGCACTCGTGGCGACGGCGCTCGGCGTGAGTGTCGCGCTCGCGGGTTGCATCCAGTCGGCGGCGCCTCTCCCTGGCGACTCACGGGTTGGTTCGCACTCGCCGAGAGCCAGCGATGAACCGACCCCCTCCCCGAGTCCGACCCAGATCCAGACCCAGGTCGTGATCGACTGCAACAGCCTCCTCACTCCCGCGCAGGTCTACGCCTACAACCCGAACTTTGTGCGTGACGTGACCTATAAGCCCAAGCCCGGTTCCGTGCCTGCGGCAATTGCAAGCGAGCTCGGTCAGACGTGCGGCTGGGTTAACGAGACGTCGGGCGACGAGATCGAAGTCGCCGTCACCTACCTGCCGGTCGCGAAATGGAATGCTGCGAAAACTGCCGCGTCGGGCGGAACGCCGATCGACGCGGCGGGCAGCGACGGCTACTTCAGCGTCACGGATGGTGTCGGATCCGCACAGCTCTTCTACGGCACGGTGTGGCTGGATGTCTCCTCCGTCGACTTCGAGGCGCCGGTGGACGCGAGCGCCCTTTACCCGATCGTGGTCCAGAACCAGCGCGGCCTCGGCGGCTGACCTCGGACCGTTCCGGACCATGGACACCTCCTTCAAAGCAGTCATCCTGGATTCGGCGAATCGTGTTCTGCTGGGTTTCAACCGGCGCGGGGAGTGGGAGCTCCTCGGCGGAAGGGCCGAGCCCCAGGACAACACGCCGGAAGAGACTATTCGCCGCGAGGTTCAGGAAGAGGCCGGCCTCGCGATCGACATCTTCGAGCTTCTCGACATCTGGTACTACGACATCCCGACCCGGGGTCGGGTAGCAGTCGCCAGCTACCGCGCGAGTGTGGTGGGCGGCCAGCAACTCACTCGCGGAGACGAGCACGATGACGTGGCGTTTTTCGACGTGAAGAAACTCGACCGGCTGCCTCTCCCGGATGGCTACAGGAAGTCCATCCGCCTGGCGGCGGCCGCACGAGCAGGTAAATAGAGTCCGCGCCTTCGACGCGCGTCGACCGTACACGAGTCGCGAAAAGGAGCGTGATCTCCGCGACCGTTACGAGCACGGCTGCCGGGGTAGCCGCCGATTGGTAGCTGCCGGCCACCGCGGCCAACGCATCGATCGACATGACGCGAATGGTTGGAATCGGAGGGGCAAGCCAACCATTCGCGTCAGGTCAGGTACTAATAGCGGTTCGCGCCGCACCCTCGCGCGCAGACACCGCTGAAAGCAACGTGTTGCGTCACTCCCGTTGCTAGTGGTTAAGGCCTAGATCGACGTTGGCGGAGGTTGTGCCACCCTCCCCGCGATACGACGACCAACGCCGTAATGCCAACCAGGAGAAGCACCGCCCCCACCGCACACCAGAAGTTCCACCAGAAGAGGCTCATCATCTGCTCGCTTTCATATTCCTAGCTGTCCCAGCTTTCAGTGGGTACTCCGCCACTGACCTTCAGCTGAAGAAAGAATGTCGTGCTGTAGCCGACCACACACATTTGTGCAGAGACGTCTTCGCGACCAATATTAGCGGCGGGCCGGATGAGGTCGATAAGAGATGTGCTGCAGGATCCTGCAATACTCCATCCCGGCGAATACACCTTGGTAACGGTGTTGTTGTTCGTATTGAAGTTCGCATAGAAGTCGAGTGCCACGGTGCCAACCCACATGTCAATCTTGCAGCCGGTGTGAGCGCCGCTATTGTTTGTGCAGCCGGTGATCGCATCGGGTGAGGCGACCGCTGGCGAGAGCGCGCCCACTGTCGGATTCTCTATGCGCACCACACTGATTGAGCCGTCTTCATAAGTTTTGACGGTGTACGTTCCGTCTTGCTGGGTGTAGCTACGGGACGCGACGACCTTGCTTGCACTCGAAAGTGAATCCCATTTTCCACCTGCCTCGGCGGTCTTGATTAGCTTGATCTGGGTTGCCAGCGGTACTCCGTACTGGTTCAGGAACGCCTGCGCGGACGCGTACTCGGCTGGCGGAGGCGTTGCCGCTTGTGCGGGAATCGCGCTGGTGAGTCCGGTTACGAGAATGGTCCCGGCAATAACAATTGAGCTAAGAGATTTGGTCGATCGTTTCATGTTGTGGCCGCCTTCACGTTTGGGATGAACGGTTACTGTATCGACAGACCGTTCTGTCCCGCAGTCCTCCGAATAGAGGACATCTCACTTTTGTGGGGTTCGACCGAAATTCAGATCGCTCTCTCTATCTACGTCCGAGCAGCACACTACGAATGAAACGGAAGGGCCACCCGAGATGGGCGGCCCTTCCGTTCGGTGCGCGAGGGGGTGTGTTGTTCGAGCACATAGTTCACGCCTGTCTTTAGACATCGTTCACAGTGTTGAAGGGTGCAGAGGAACCGCGTCATCGTGATCAGCGTCGTCGTTGAGGGCCGCAGTATGGCGGAGGTCGCTAAGAAATATGGCGTCACCTACCGGTTGGTCGTCAACCCCGCAACCAGCGAACTACTCCGCGAACTCACCCTCGAGCCCACCCCGAACGATCAACCCCAGAAACCACAAAACGCCCTCCCGACGGAGAGCGAATTGTGAACGATCTCCCGAGTCATCTGTGAACGATGACCCGGGACATCTCAATCGGTGCGCGAGGGGGGACTTGAACCCCCATGCCCTCACGGGCACACGGACCTGAACCGTGCGCGTCTGCCAATTTCGCCACTCGCGCTCACCATTGACGACGAGTCGTCAACTCAGCGAGATTAGCACGACGAGCGCACCCGATTCACGTCGGGGGAACTCAGCACGTGGCGTCGGAGTTCAAAGGCAACCTCCTGCCACGCGCACTAACATCAATGGGGTACGTAACCGCCGTGATGGGGAGATTCTTGGGCCTTCTGGACAGCTTCGAACGTGGTCTTGAGCGGGCGGTCAACGGCGCCTTCGCCAAGACGTTCCGTAGCGGGCTGCAACCGGTCGAAGTCACCAGCGCGCTCCGACGAGAACTCGACACCCGAGCGGTCGTGGTCGCGCGCGATCGCATCCTCGTGCCCAACCAGTTCACGGTTCTGCTGAGCCCGACCGATTACGAGGCCATGTCCGAGGTCGGTCCGTCGCTGATCGACGAATTCATTTTGCAGGTCGAGCAGCACGCGACACTCCAGCGTTACTCGTTCGCCGGCGGAATCTCCCTCGCGCTCAAGTCCGACGACAAGCTCGCCGAAGGCGTCGTCGCCATCGAATCCGTCAGCGTGAAGGGAGCCGTCGCCTGGACGCCCGTGCTCGAGATCGACGGGACGATGCATCCGCTCGCTGGCGCGCGAACCATCATCGGTCGCGGGTCGGAGGCCGACATCACCGTCGATGATTCCGGGATCTCCCGCAAGCACGTCGAGATCCTCTGGGATGGAAAACGCGGGCAGGCCAGAGACCTCGGCTCAACCAATGGCTCGAAGTTGAATGGCGTGAAGCTCGCCAAGGCGCCTCTCGAGCCGGACTCCGTCATCGAGATCGGGCGAACGCGAATCGTTTTCCGAGTCCTCGCCCAGTCGGCAGACTCCACGTCGACGAAGAGCGATAAGGAGGGACGCCGCGGATGAGCGAACTCACGCTACTCATCCTCCGCCTGGCCTTCCTGGCGGTGCTGTGGCTGTTCGTCTTCGCCGTTGTCTACGCACTGCGCAGCGACCTGTTCGGCCAGCGCCTTCGCCGCGCGACGGCCGACATCGCAGCGTCCCCGTTTGCCGGCGCTCCCGTGGCCGCAATGGCTGCGCCCGCGGCCCCCGCCTCGACGGACCTCCCGACCGAGGCCATGGTGACGCCGGGCGGGGACAACCCGGGGATCGCTCACCGGCTCGTCATCACCTCAGGCCCGAAGGAAGGACTCGAGATCGAGCTTCCCAGTGAGCAACTCGCCATCGGACGCTCGAGCGAATCGGGGCTCGTCATTCGAGATGACTACACCTCGACCCACCACGCCCGGCTCCTGCTTTGGAAGGATGGATGGGTGGTGCAGGATCTCGACTCGACCAACGGCACCTTCCTCGACGGAACCCGCGTCACCCTGCCGACCCTCATTCCTCTCAATACCCCGGTCACGATCGGCACGACGACCTTCGAGTTGCGACGGTAGTGCGTGGCCGAGAATCGCAAGAGCGCGGCCGTCTCGAACGTCGGCAAGATCCGCTCCAATAACCAGGACAGCGGATACGCGGGCAGCTACCTCTTCGTCGTCGCCGATGGCATGGGCGGCCACGCCGGTGGTGACGTCGCGTCCGCGATCGCGATTCGTCGCATCAGCGAGGTCGACCAGCGCTACACGTCGGCGCACGATGCCGCGTTCGCGCTCCAGTCAGCACTGATCGCCGCGAATTCCCTGCTCGCCGAAACCGTGTTCGAGCACAACGAACTCACCGGCATGGGCACGACGGTCAGCGGCCTCATCCGCGTCGACAACCAGATCGCGATGGCGCACATTGGCGACTCGCGCGTCTACCGCTTCCGCGGCAGCAAGCTCGAGCAGATCTCCACCGACCACACGTTCGTCCAGCGTCTCGTCGATTCCGGTCGGATCACCCCGGAAGAGGCCGCGGTTCATCCGCGTCGCTCAGTACTTATGCGCGTGCTCGGCGACGTGGACGCGGCACCAGAAATCGACACCGAGGTCTTCGACACCGCGCCGGGCGATCGCTGGATGATCTGCTCCGACGGGCTGTCCAGCTACGTGTCCGACGAGAAGATGGAACACGTCCTCGCGACGGTTCCGGATGCGCAGGCCGCGGCGGAGCGACTGATCAAAGAGAGCCTCGACCAGGGTGCGCCCGACAACGTCACCGTTGTGCTGCTCGACATCGACGCCCAGGTCGACTCGGCGCACATCCCGCCGGTTACCGTGGGCTCGGCGGCCAGCCCGCTCTCGTTCGACAGCGACAGCACCCGGCGAGCGCTGCGCCTGCCGACCCTGCTGCTGCACCCGCTCAAGGCGACGCAACCGGACCCGAGCCACTTCGAGCCGGAGTCCGACGACTACCTCGATGAACTCATTCAGGAGGACCGCACCCGCCAGCGCCGCCGCCGCGTCACCTGGCTCGTGTCGATCATCCTCGTTGTCCTCGCGGTCGTGGCCGCAATCATCATCGGCTACAACTGGACGCAGACGCACTACTACGTCGGAAACGATCACGGCTATGTCGCCATCTATCGCGGCGTGCAGCAGAGCATCGGGCCGATCCAGCTCTCTGCGGTCTACGACAAGACCAGCGTCCTGGTTTCGAAGCTCCCGTCGTTCAACCGTAGCCAGGTGAACGCGACCATCAGCGCGGGCAACCTGACGCTCGCGAAAGATATCGTCGATCGGTTGGCGAATGCCGGTAACTAGCAGCACCAGGCCGACGCCGATCCAGACCGAGCCCGTTGCGACGGCGCCTCGCACGTCACTCACGAACACGATTCGAGTGCGACTTCGCGTGCCCGCCCGACTGCGCAATCTCGAACTCGTGCTGCTCCTCATCGCGTGCGGCATCGTCGCCTTCGCGATCGTCCTCGTTCAGCTCGGCGCCCTCGGGCACGTGGATGTCACGATCGTCACGATCGTGGGCGGCCTCGCAGTGCTCGTGCTCGCCATGCACTTCGTGATGCGCATCGTCGCCCCGCAGGCCGACCCGCTCATCCTTCCGATCGTCACGCTGCTCAACGGCATCGGCATCGCGGAGATCTACCGCATCGACATTGCGCTCGGCGCCTCCGGTTGGAACAGCGCGGGCATTCGCCAGATCGTCTGGACCGGGATGGCGATCGTCTTCGCGATCGCGGTGCTGATCCTGGTGCGAAACCATCGGGTGCTCCAGCGCTACCGCTACATCGCGATGTTCACCGGTGTCGTGCTCCTGCTGCTCCCGATGCTCCCGTTCATTGGGCGCACCATCAACGGCGCACGCGTGTGGATCGGGATCGGGCCGTTCTCGTTCCAGCCGGGTGAGCTCGCCAAGGTCGCACTCGCGATATTCTTCGCCGGCTACCTGGTCACGGCCCGCGACTCCCTGTCGATGGTCGGGCGCAAGGTGTTGTGGATGCGGTTGCCGCGAGCGCGCGACCTCGGCCCCATCCTTGTCGTGTTCGCGGCCTCGATGATCGTCCTGATCTTCCAGAAAGACCTCGGCACCTCGCTCCTCTACTTCGGCCTGTTCCTCGTGATGCTCTACGTCGCCACCGGTCGCGCCAGTTGGATCGTTCTCGGCCTCGGGATGTTCGCGATCGGCGCGGTCGTCGCCTACAAGGTGCTCACCTACGTGAACGGACGTATCCACTCCTGGCTCAATGCCTTCAGCCCGGCGAACTACAACGCCAAGGGCGGCAGCTACCAGATCGTGCAGGGCATCTTCGGCCTGGCGCACGGTGGCATCCTCGGCACCGGACTCGGGCGCGGGCTCCCGCAGAAGACGCCGCTGGCTAACAGCGACTTCATCTTCACCTCGATCGGCGAGGAGCTCGGGCTGATCGGCATCTTCGCCATCCTCGCTCTCTACCTGCTCTTCGTCTCGCGCGGGCTGCGGATCGGATTCGCGGGGCAGGATGACTTCGGTCGGCTTCTCGGCGTGGGTCTCGCCTTCGTCATCGCCCTGCAGGTGTTCATCGTCATCGGCGGCGTGACGCGCGTCATCCCGCTGACCGGTCTCACCACACCGTTCCTCGCGGCGGGCGGATCGTCACTGGTCGCCAACTGGATCATCGCGGCGCTGCTCCTCCGACTCTCGGATGCCGTCCGCAGCGCACCACCCGTGGCGGTGGCCGCATGAACCGTCAGCTGCGTCGGGTCGGAACCCTCGTACTCCTGATGTTCGTCGCGCTCTTCGTGTCGAGCACGGTCATCCAGGTCTTCTCCGTCGACAAACTCAACAGTGACGCACGCAACGTGCGGACGCTCGACGACAGCTACTCGGCCGAACGCGGCGCGATTCTCGACGCCGACGGGAACGTGATCGCCAAGTCCGTGCCGTCGAACGACGTCTACAAGTACCAGCGCGTGTACACGAACGCCGAGATGTATGCGAACGTCACCGGATACTTCACCTTCAACCAGGCCAACCCCGGCATCGAGGGCGCGCTCGACGACTACCTGAGCGGCAATTCCAATGCGCAGTTCCTGAGCAACCTGTCGACGATCTTCACCGGCAAGACCGTGCAGGGAGCTTCCGTCGAACTCACGATCGACCCGAAGGTGCAGCAGGCGGCGTGGGATGCGCTGGGCAACAACTCGGGCGCCGTCGTCGCGATGGATCCGAAGACGGGCGCGATCCTCGCGATGGTTTCGAAGCCCTCCTACGACCCGAACACGCTGTCAGTTCACAGCACGACCCAGTTCTTCGCCGCCTACAACGCGCTGCTCAAGTCGCCGAGCAAACCGCTGGTCAACCGCGCCACCGCTGGCGACCTGTACCACCCGGGTTCGGTGTTCAAACTGGTCGTCGCCGCCGCGGCGCTCGACAGCGGCAAGGCAACGCCCGACACCGCATTCCCGAACCCGGCGGCTCTGCAACTTCCGCTGTCGAGCGCGTTCATCCACAACTCCACCAACCAGAGCTGCGGCCCCGGCGACACCGCGACCATCGCGACCGCCATTCGGCTCAGCTGCAACATCCCGATCGCGCAGCTCGGCGCCGCCATTGGTGAGGGCACCATTTCCGAGTACGCGAGCCGCTTCGGATTCGGAAAGCCGTTCGCGCTCGCCAACGGCAACTTCGACGTGACGCCCAGCATCTACCCGACGGGACAGGATGCGCCGCACCTCATGCTCTCCGCGTTCGGGCAGAGCGATGACCGCGTCACCCCGCTGCAGATCGCGCTCGACTCTGCGGCAATCGCGAACGGCGGAACAGAGATGCAACCGACCCTCATCAAGAAGATCATCGAACCTGACCTGTCCGAGCTGAAGGTGCTCAGCCCGAAGGTCTACGGCAACCCCATCACATCCACCACGGCGGGCGAAGTACGGGACATGATGATCGCCAGTGTCGCCAGCGGCGCTGCGAGCAATGCCAGAATAGGAGGCGTTCAGGTGGCGGGGAAAACCGGTACCGCACAGAACGGCGTGCACGATCCGTACACGCTGTGGTTCACGGGATTCGCACCAGCTGACGACCCACAGGTCGTCGTGGCTGTGGTCGTCGAAAACGGCGGTGGTAAGGGGCAGGACGCGGTCGGAAATCAGATCGCGGCACCAATCGGCAAGGCAGTCATAGAGGCGGTGCTTAACAAATGAGACCGACAAGCGGGCTCACTTTCGGTGGCCGGTACCAGCTGTCGAGCCGGGTTGCCATCGGCGGGATGGGCGAGGTCTGGCAGGCAACCGACCTGGTCATCGGTCGCACCGTAGCGATCAAGATCCTCAAGGATGAGTACCTCGGTGATCCGGGGTTCCTCGAACGGTTCCGCGCGGAGGCTCGCCACGCTGCACTCGTCAACCACGAAGGCATCGCCAACGTGTTCGACTACGGCGAGGAGGACGGCAGCGCGTTCCTCGTGATGGAGCTCGTCCCGGGCGAGGCCCTCTCGACCATCCTCGAGCGCGACCGTGTTCTCGCCACCGACAAGGTCCTGGACATCGTCGCCCAGACCGCGAACGCGCTCCACGCTGCGCACTCCGCAGGGCTCGTGCATCGCGACATCAAGCCGGGCAACCTGCTCATCACGCCGGATGGCCGCGTCAAGATTACGGACTTCGGAATCGCCCGCATCGCCGATCAGGTTCCGCTGACCGCGACCGGCCAGGTCATGGGAACGGTGCAGTACCTCTCTCCAGAGCAGGCGAGCGGACACCCGGCATCCCCGACGACGGACATCTACTCCCTCGGCATCGTCGCGTACGAGGCACTGGCGGGACGCCGGCCGTTCACGGGCGAATCGCAGGTCGCGATCGCGATGGCGCAGATCAACGAGACGCCGCCCGAGCTTCCGGCCACCATTGCCGAACCGGTACGCAATCTCGTCTACTCGTCGATCGCGAAGAGCCCGGCCGACCGTCCGGCATCCGCGGCACACCTCGCCCGCGCCGCCCAGGCGCTTCGACGCGGCGACGTCGCCGCGGCCGCCACATCCGTTCCCGGCGTGATCGGAACCGGCTCGCTCGCGGCAGCGGTCGGAGCCAACTACGGCAACCCCACCACCGCGACGCGCGTTCTGCCTGCGGCAACCACCGGCACGGGGACAGCGGAGCTTCCCCAGGCCAAGCGCCGCAATCCGTGGACCTGGCCGCTCATCGCTCTCGTAGCGCTGCTTGCCGTCGTGTTGGTCGGAACGATCATCGCGCTGGTCGCTAACCCGAACAAGCCGTCCGGGGTCAAGACCAACACGCATTCGAGCGCACCGCCGAGCATCACCCCGACGCCGACGAACACGCTGGTAACGATCCAGGAGAGCGACATCCTCGGCAAGACCAAGCCGCAGGTGCAGACGTTCCTGCAGAACAAGGGCCTGGTTCTCGCGGCGACAGACGGTGACGCCGCTGGCACGGCCGCCCAGGTGGGCACAGCGGAGTCCGTTCAGCCCGTCGGAAACCTGCCTCCGGGGACGACGGTGAATGTGAAGTTCTACACCGCTGTCGCACCACCCCAGGCTCCGACGGCTCCGACGACAACGCAATCACCGCCGTACAACGCCAGCAGCACGGTGACGGTGCAATGGATCACGTACACCGGATGCCCGAGCGACCTTCCGTTGAGCGGCTACAACGTCACTGTGAACAATGGCGGCAATTCGGTGCCAAACCCGCTGCTGCCGGCCAACACATCCGAGGACATCACGATGGGGTCGACCGGAACGACGACGGTGACCTACACCGCCATCTGTGGAAGCGGCGGGTCCGCCATCCAGTCCGCGTCCTCGCCCGCGCTCAGCCTGCCGATCAGCTAGCCGATGCCGCGCGCTTGTCAGCCTGTGGGCTGATGGGCGCTCAAGTTCGAGCGGTTACACTCGACATGGCAACCGGCGACAATTTACGGGAGACGGATCGTGACAGACAGCGTGAACCAACGCGTGCGCCTGCTCGCCGGCCGATATGAAATCGGCGCCCTCATCGGTCGTGGCGGGATGGCGGATGTCCGTCTCGGAACCGACGCACGCCTCGGCCGCAAGGTCGCGATCAAGCTGCTGAAGCCGGCCCTCGCCAACGATCCCGCCTTCCGTACCCGCTTCCGTCGTGAGGCGCAGGACGCCGCAAAGATGGCGCATCCGACGATCGTCCGGATTTTCGACGCGGGTGAGGAGACGGTCCTCGACCCGAGCGGCAACGAGGCGCAAATCCCGTTCATCGTCATGGAGTACGTCGACGGTCGACTGCTCAAGGACATCATCGCCGAGGGTCCGCTGCCGGAGCACGAGGCCCTGCGCATCACGAGCCAGATCCTGACCGCCCTCGAATACTCGCACCGCGCGGGAGTTGTGCACCGTGACATCAAGCCGGGCAACATCATGATCGCGGCCAACGGCCAGGTGAAGGTCATGGACTTCGGTATCGCCCGAGCGATCGCCGAGTCATCGGCGACGATCGCGGAGACGAGCACGATCGTCGGGACCGCGCAGTACTTCTCGCCCGAGCAGGCCCGCGGCGAGGCAGTCGATGCGCGCACCGATCTCTACTCGACCGGTGTCGTTCTCTTCGAGATGCTCACCGGCCGGGCCCCGTTCCGCGGCGAGAATCCGGTGGCCGTCGCCTACCAGCACGTCAACCAGGTGCCCGTTCCGCCGAGCTCGCTGAACCGCGCGGTCTCCCCCTCGGTGGATGCGGTCGTCGGGCACGCCCTCTCCAAGGATCGCTTCGCGCGCTTTCAGACAGCTGCGGAATTCCGCGACCAGCTCGATGCCGCCGGTGCTGGCACGCCGGCGGTCGTTCGAACCGTCGTCGCGGCGAACGACTTCAACGCCACCCTGTTCGGCGTGAACCCGACCATGACCGCGAACTCCGACGCTGCGCTTCGCCAGCTGACGATCGACAACGACGCGCGCGGTTCGCGAACGCAACAGCGTCCTCCGGTCGCCTGGATCTGGGCCGGCATCGGACTCCTGATGGTGATCGTCGTTGCGGTCGTCGTCTGGACCATCACCCTGCCGAAGGACACCGGACTGGACCGCGGACTCTCGGTCACGGTGCCCAGCCTGAAGGGCGACTCTTACGACGACGCAACGAAGGCGCTTAAGAAGCTCGACCTCGTCGCGCTCGAGCAGCAGGTGAGCAGTGCCACGGTTGCCCCGGGCGCCGTGATCTCAACGACTCCCGCCGCCGGTAGCTCGGTCGCGCCGAAGTCGGATGTGACCGTCACAGTCTCGAGCGGACCATCCTCGCTGCAGGTGCCGAGCCTCACTGGCCTTTCGGTGGCGGCCGCGACGGCGCAGCTCAAGGAGGTCGGACTCAAGGTCGGCACCTCTACTCCGGAGGACTCCGCCACGGTAGCGGCGGGTGCCGTAGTCGAGACATCGCCCGGCGTCGGCACGAGTGTTACCTCGGGAACGGTCATCAATCTGATGACCTCGACCGGCAAGGTGAACATCCCCAGCGTCGTGGGCCAGGCGGGTGGCGCGGCCGGTTCCGCCCTCGCGGCGCTGCACATCAACTACAAGGTCGTTCCGAACCCCGGATGTTCGGGTGGTGCTGTCTCGGCCCAGTCCCTCGTCGGCGAGCAAGCGCAGAACGCGTCGATGACCATCACCGTCTGCACGGGATAGCGGCTCCGCACGCTGTGCTTCGCCGCTAGTTCGTGACCGTCTCCGGCGGCGGCGGCGACACGTACGGCTGGATCCACGGGAATATCCAGAAGACGCAGACCGCGACAATTGCCGCTGCCGCGACGACGAGGATGAGAACCCGTAGCCAGACGGGACCCGGCAGTACCCTCCACAGCGCTCCGTACACGGCTAGCCCACCTGACTGACAGTCTGGGCGATCTCGGGCGGGGCGCCCTGCGCATACGGATACCAGGTATCGAACGTCGCGTAGGCGATCATCCGCTCCGCCGTCGAGAAGAACGGGTTGCAGGTGGTCATCGTCAGGATGCGGTCCACGGGCGCGACGCCCGGCTCCATCGGCACCGGCTGCAGCACGTTGACCTGATTGGGCTTCACGTATTGGATGTTGCGGAACGTGTACTCGTACCATCCGTCCTGGGTGCCGATGTAGACGTGGTCGCCGACGTGGAGCATGTGCAGGTTCTCGAAGCCTCCACCGTATGCGTGGCGGTGGGCCGCGATTGCGAAGTTGCCAACCGCGCCGGGCATCGCGGAGCCGGGGTAGTGACCGACGCCGATCTTATCGAGCACGTCGGCGACGCCGACGCCCTGCGCGATCGGCCGCTCCCAGGTCGATCCGAACCGCGGCACGTAGATGATGCCGAACTTCACGGCGTTGGCCGGAGCGACGCCGACGATCGGCTGGCCCGGACCCACCGCCTTCGGCGGGGACTTCGGAGCGGTGCTCTTCCAGGCCTGCCCGAGCGCCTGCGCCTGGTTGTCCTGAGCGGCACCCTCGATAATGTCGTTGAGCCAGACCTGCCAGCCGAGGAAGAGGAGCACAAAAACGCCCGCAGTAATAAGGAGTTCGCCCAGCACTCCGACCACGCTCACTCGGTGTCGTTTGCGCGGCCCGGAATTCTTCCTCGGTCGCCTGGGATCCGCCCCATCCCCGCCATTGGTCATAGGCATGATTGTAAACGCAGAACACGCGGGCGTTTCTGTGGATCGGTTGGCTCCTCGATTCTTGCAAACGCATTCAGGCTACAATCGTCTTCCATGGCCCGACCTACAAGCACAAAGGCAGTCCGCTCGACCGAAGCTCGCGAGCAGGCCCCGAACCCCGTGTGGTTCAAGCCGCTCATGTTCGGGTTCATGATTCTCGGCCTCGCCTGGATCATCGTGTTCTATGTCAGCGGCAGTTCGGCGCCGATCCCCGCACTCGCGAACTGGAACATCCTCGTCGGCTTTGGCATCATGTTCGTCGGCTTCCTGATGACGACCCGCTGGCGCTGACCGCTCAAATTACAATCGTGTAATTATCCCCACTGTGGATGGGGCTGTGGATAACTTTCGGCCGCGAAGCGCCGGAAGATCGAGCCTGTCGAGATCGAACCTCTGCCTCTACACGATCGCGTGCAGCAGCAGGACAACGAGCAGGACGATAGGCAACGCGATGAGGCCGCCTATTTGCAGGGGCTGGCGTTGTCTCGTGCGGGTGTAGAGGAAGAGCCCTCCTACGAGGAGGCCGACGACCAATCCGCCCAGGTGACCCTGCCATGAGATTCCCGACGCAACGAACCCGTAGCCGAGGTTGATTACACCGATCACGATGAGCCACGTTGGACTGAAGCCCAGTCGCCGCGAAAAGAGGATCAGCGCACCAAGGAGAGCGAAGATCGCGCCCGAGGCGCCGATCGCGCCGCCCTTGCTCAGGAAATCGACGCCGACATCCGCGCCGATCGAACCGATGACATACAGCAGGATGAAGCGCACCCGACCGAGGTAGCGCTCGAGCGGGACGCCGAGCACGAACAGCGAGTACATGTTGACGGCGATGTGGATGAGATTCGCGTGCACGAACGCATTCGTGATCAGCGCCCACGGAGCGACCACGATGTCGCCGGGGTAGTACGCGAGCAGGTTCGCGACAGCCCCACTTCCATTACCCATGATCGGGTTTCCGGTAAGCAGCTCGAGGATGAACACGATCACGTTCAGCCCGATGATCGTGAAGGTGACAACGGGCCGGCCACCACCCGGTCGCACGGCGTTCGCGAACCGTCGACCCACGGGGCGCGCGCTGGACGCCGCGGAGCCGCGAGCCTCCTTCACGCACTCGGGGCAGTGGACACCCACCGGAGCTATCGTCTGGCATTCACCGCAGATCGGTCGACCGCAGCGCTGGCATTTGACGAACGTTTCGCGGTCCGGATGCCGGTAGCAGCGGTTTTGGGTCGGCGTGGCCGGCGTCGCCTCCGAATTGGTCACGGCCTAGACCAGATACCGAACGATTGCGGCCGCCACCAGGACGATTCCGATCACGAAAAGAATGAGGCGCTGCCGCCGTTCCTTTTCAGGCGTTCCCTCGAGCAGGATGGTGAACCCGACGGCAATGCCGACCACGAGTCCGCCTACCGCGCCCTGCCAGATGATCGCGCGCGCGCTCGAGAGGGCGATCGAAATGATGTTGAGGGCAATTACCGCGTACAGCCAGATCATGCTCGCGCCGCGGCGGCGCATCAGTACAGCGAAGATCGCGATCATGCCGAAGATCGCGCTACTCGCGCTGGTGACGATTCCGCCGAACAGGAGGGCAAATACCGACCCGCCCAGACCACTGAGGGCAAACATCGCAAGGTACCGCAGTCTCCCGAATTCCGGTTCGAGGAATCGACCGATTACAAACAAGCTGAACAGGCTGAAGACGACGGAGAGGAATCCGTCCCCGCCGGCGGGCGCCGAAATCATCGACGTCACGATCGTCCACGGACCCGACAGCCGCGACACAACCCACAGCCTCGACTCGATGAGACCGCCACCCGCTACGAGGTCGACCAGCCAGATAACTGCGATGAGCGCCATCAGCGTCAGGGTGACGACCGGAACCCGATCGGTTAGCGCCGAAAGCCAGCGCGGCTGCTCCCGAACGCGCTTCACCCGCGGCGGCCGCTGGTTCACCGGCAGCATCGTCACATTAGAGCGCCGCGCATCATCCGGGCACAGCACTTTGCCGTCGACGTGCGTCTGGCATTCGAGGCAGATCGTGCGGCCGCACTTCTCGCAGAGAACGAAGCTCAGGCGGTCCGGATGCCGGTAACAGTAGTCGTCCGGATTGCGGGCGGCGTCACTCATGAAGGAAGGTGATTGCTCGGCAGGTGAGGGATCAGACCTCGACGACGTCGATGCTGTTGATCACGACCGGGGTGAGCGGCTTGTCGCGTCCGTCCGTGTCCACCGCCTCGATGTCGTCGACGACCTTCTTGGATGCGTCATCCGCGACCGCGCCGAAGATGGTGTGCTTGCCCTGCAGCCACTGGGTGGGGACCGTGGTGACGAAGAACTGGGAACCGTTGGTGCCGTGGCCGCCCCGGAGACCGGCGTTCGCCATGGCCAGGACGTAGGGCTCGTTGAAGTTCAACTCCGGGCTGATCTCGTCGTCGAAGTTGTAGCCGGGGCCGCCCGTGCCCTGGCCGAGCGGGTCGCCCGCCTGCAGCATGAAGTCCTTGATGATGCGGTGGAAGATGACGCCGTCGTACAGCGGCTCATTCGATACCTTGCCGGTGGCGGGATGCGTCCACTCCTGGCTACCGGTCGCGAGACCGACGAAGTTCTTAACGGTCTTCGGCGCGTGGTTGCCGTAGAGGTTGACGACGATATCGCCTTTGTTGGTGTGGATGGTGGCGACGGCGGTGTGGAGAGACATGTCTGCAATTCTTGCATAGCGCCCTTAGCGGGGCGGCAGCCTGCACCCAGCGAGCCCACAGGTCAACGGGTATGCGCATAAACCCCCGAGATGTAAGGATGTACTGGTTCGCTTCGACGACTCATCTGGAGGGTTTCAAATGGCACCATCACGAAAGCGTCAGCGTGAACTCGACCGCCTCAAGGGGCAGGCCGAAGATCTCTGGGGCGACCAGAAAGATGTACTTGAGCGCGCCAACCGGGTGCTGAAGGCAGCAAGTCGCCAGGCGCGCGACGAAGCGGTAACTCGCGGACGGGGTGTCTACGACTCCCGGGTTCGCCCGGCCGTCGCCTCTGGAATCGCGTCGGGCCGCGACCGGCTTCATGACGACGTGTTCCCCGCCGTTTCCGGGGCGCTGGGTTCGGCGCTCGCGATTCTCGAGGCGGCTCGCAACCCCGATGTGCGCGCAGCGCTGGGGCGCGCGACCTCGGCTGGCCGCGCGGTCGCGTCCCGGACCGGTCTGGTCAAGGCCAAGTCGACACCCGGACCCGGTCGCTACATTCTGATCGGCGTCGGTATCGTCGCCGCCGCCGGAATTGCATACGCGGCCTGGCAGACCCTTCGGTCCGACGACGACCTCTGGATCGATGACGAGGAACTGACCGAGGGCGGCGCGGAGCAGCCCTCCTAGAGCCCTTGCCTGCGTGATCTGCTCCGGTAGATTTGGGCTGAATCGCGCACGGACGTTCGCGGTGTGGAAGGACCGCGGATGTCGATCGCTCGCTCCCTCACGGCGCTCGTTGGCGTGCTCGCGGTAGGTCTGACTCTCGCGGGATGCGGCGTGCTGCTGCCCGGTTCGGTGAAGTCCCCGCCGCCTGCCGCGACGACGAAGCCCGTAGTCGGCCAGTGCTGGAACGCCACAACCGCCGACGCGGCCGACTGGGCGGACTGGAAGGGGCCGGCGACCGCGGCGTGCACGAGTTCGCACACCCTGTACACGTACCACGTCGGCTCGATCTCGGGTGAGACCGGCAACAGCTGGGCATCCCCCAGCAGCCCGGATGCCCTGACCGACCAGATCCAGACGGAGGCGGAGGACGCCTGCAGCCTGTCGACGCTGCTCCCGAAACTGGCGTGGAACCAGCAGCTCATCAATGGCTACTTCTTCGTGCCGACCGAGGCGCAGTGGAAGGCCGGCCAGCGCTGGGTTCGCTGCGATGTCGGGGTCCTCGCGACGGGAACCACTCTCGGCAACGAGAGCTTCACCGCACTGCCCGCGAAGATCTCGACACTGGTTCGCCAAGTCTCGTCCGAGCCGGTGAAGTTCGAGTTCTGCATGAACTCGTCGACGCCCGTGTCCGAGTCCGGACCGCTCGACAACCGGAATGCGACCCTCGCCGACTGCGCCGACAGTCCCCAGTGGCGCCTCACGACCCACGGGAACTTTCCGGACGCCGCCGGCTCCATGTTCCCCGACGACGCGACGGCCAACGCGGAGTCGTCGAAGGTGTGCCAGCCCTCGGTGAAGGGCGACAACGAGATCTGGATCGCCTATCTTCCGACGAAATCGGACTGGGCCTCCGGTGATCGGGAGATCGATTGCTGGGTCGGCGAGAAGTCGGTCGAAAGCGGAGGCGGCACCGCGTAGTGGCCGCCGGCGTTCGCTAGTGCGCGAACTCCCAGATGTGCCCAGCGGGATCCTGGAAGCTCGCGGTACGGATGCCCCAGGGTCGATCCATCGGACCGTTGAGCAATTTCACTCCCCGGCCCTGGAGGTTGGCCGCCGTCGCATCCACGTCGTCGACGTCGATGGTGAACTGCACGCGTGAGCCCGCCTCCGGTGTCGCAACAGTCGCTGGCGCAATGAGGCTCGGAGCCTCCGTGATCTCGAGCAGGTTGATGAGGGTATTGCCGAAGTTGTAGACCGCCGAGTTCGGATCCTCGAAGTAGATCGGAAGTCCGAATGCGCGATCGTAGAACTCCTTCGCTGCCTCGAGGTCTTCGACGAACAGGGTTATCGCGGAGATCCCGCCGGGCCAAGTGCTCATGCCTCCATTGTGGAGCCACCCCACTCGCGTTTGCACCCGTTCGGGACATCCGTACCCGCGCGCGCAGCAGCGCTTGTTCCGAACGGGCACGAATGCACAGATGAGCTGGGGTGGAGCCTAGGGGAATCGAACCCCTGACCTCCTGCTTGCAAAGCAGGCGCTCTACCAATTGAGCTAAGGCCCCGAAGGGTGTTTCGTGGGGGTACCAGGACTTGAACCTGGGACCTCTTCGTTATCAGCGAAGCGCTCTAACCGCCTGAGCTATACCCCCGTGGAGCAGATACGAGAGTATCGCACCGCCACGGCAATAACGTAATCGACTACTGGTTGGTGAAGCCGACCAGCAGACCGCCCGTGAGGCGAACCGTGAAGTTGTACAGGATGCTTCCGATTGCGCTCAGCGCGGTTCCGACGACCACGTTCAGCAGGGCGACGACGAACGCGAATCCGGCGACCGTCACGAGCGACGCGCTGGACTCGATCGAGAACGTCGGCTGGTCGAGGATGTCGCGCAGCGTGCCATCCAGTGCGTGGAAAATCTGGAGCGCGTCGAGCAGCACCCAAATGAGGATCGATGCAACGACGAGCACGATTCCGCCACAAACGGAGATCAGGAAACCGAGCTTCAGGGTCGACCAGAAGTCCAGGTAGACCAGTTTCAGTCGCACCTGCTTCGTTGCGACCGCCCGTTGGGATTTACGCTGGAGTTTTTCCGCGACGCTACTCATCTATCGGTTCGTCCTTTCCAAGATCCTGATCCTCGTCAGCCGGGGCCGACTCGGTTGTTGCCTCAGAATCCGCATCCTGCGATTCCACGTCTTCTATTTGAACTGCACGTTCACTGTTCTTCGCGACGGCAATGATCTTGTCGTCATCCGCGAACCGGGCAAACACAACACCCATGGTGTCTCGACCCTTGGCCGGAACTTCGGCCACGGACGACCGTACCACCTTGCCGCTGGCAAGAACCACAAGGACCTCGTCCTCGTCGTCCACGATGAGCGCACCGGCGAGATCGCCCCGCGCCTCCTGCAGTTTGGCCACCTTGATGCCCAGTCCGCCTCGGTTCTGCAGTCGGTACTGGTCCGCGGAGGTGCGCTTCGCGTAGCCACCCTCGGTGACGATGAAGACATAGCCACTGTCCGAAACTACGCTCGCGTCTAGTAGCTGGTCGTCATCCCTGAAGTGCATTCCAATAACTCCGGAGGTTGATCTTCCCATCGGACGTAGCGCCGCATCGGATGCCGTGAACCGGATGGACATGCCCTTGCGGGAGACCAGCAGAACGTCGTCGTCTTCCTCGACGAGCATGGCCGAGACGAGCTCGTCTTCCTCGCGGAGGTTGATAGCGATGATGCCGCCGGTGCGGTTCGTGTCGTAGTCGGTCAGCGCCGTCTTCTTGACGAGTCCGCCCTTCGTGGCGAGCACCAGGTACTTCGCAGCCGCATAGTCGCGGATGTCGAGCACCTGCGCCACCTCTTCACCGGGCTGCAGCGCGAGCAGGTTGGCGAGGTGCTGGCCCTTGGCGTCGCGACCGGCCTCCTGGATCTCGTACGTCTTCGCCCGGAGCACGCGGCCTGTATTGGTGAAGAACAACAGCCAGTGATGGGTGGTCGTCACGAAGAAGTGCTCGACGACGTCATCAGCGCGAAGCTGCGCGCCCTTGACTCCCTTGCCGCCGCGGTGCTGGCTGCGATAATTGTCGCTCCGCGTGCGCTTCACATAGCCGCCACGGGTGATCGTGACGACCATCTCCTCCTCGGGGATCAGATCTTCCACACTCATGTCGCCGTCGAAACCGAACATGATCTCGGTGCGGCGGTCGTCGCCGAAGCGGTCGACGATCTCCTGCAGCTCATCGCGGACGATCGAGCGCTGCTCGGACGGGGTGGCGAGGATGCGCTGGTAGCTCTCGATGAGCTCGGTGAGCTCGGCCGCCTCGTCGATGATCTTCTGGCGTTCGAGCGCAGCGAGCCGGCGCAGTTGCATGTCGAGGATGGCGCGCGCCTGGAGCTCGTCGATGTCGAGCAGCCCCATCAGTCCGTCGCGCGCGGTTTCCGTGTCCGCACTGCTGCGGATGAGGGCAATGACCTCGTCGAGCGCATCGAGCGCCTTCAGGTACGCGGTCAGGATGTGCATCCGCTCTTCCGCCTTGCGCAGGCGGAAGGTGGTGCGCCGAACGATGACCTCGATCTGGTGGTCGATCCAGTGCGTGATGAATCCGTCGAGCGGCAGTGTGCGCGGAATGCCGTCGACGATCGCCAGCATGTTGGCGCCGAAGTTCTCCTGCAGCTGCGTGTGCTTGTACAGGTTGTTCAGCACGACCTT